>JAUMXF010000010.1 GCA_030529235.1 Pseudomonadota bacterium | reverse complement strand
GTTTCGTAGATCAGGTCGGCGCTTTTGCCGTGATGGGCCGGATCGTCCAGGAAACCGTCAGGCAGGCGGATGCCCGCCTCCAGCAGGATGGGGTTGATGGCATAGTCGCAGGCCCGGTTCCACAGCCCCTGGTCGCGGCTATCCCGGCGCAGATGATGGGAACAGGCCAGATGCAGCACCTCGTGACACTGCATGCCCTTGATCTGTTCCAGACTCTGGGCGGCGATGTAGGCCGGATTGTAACCCAGAATTTTCCCGTCGGACCATGCCGTGGCGCAATGCGGGTCCTCGCGCAGTTCCAGGCGCAGAGCCAGCGTGGCGAAAAAGGGATGGTCCAGCACCAGCTCGGCGCGGGCCTGCATCATTCTGGCATGAGCCGAAGTCATGCCCGGACCAGCAGGGAGCTGTTGGCGCGGGCCCAGTCGTGAAAGGCGTCCGTTTCCACGATGTCCGGTTCCGCAGCCGCCGCGTCGCGCATGAGCAAAACCCCGAATTCGGCGGGCAGACGCCCGGCCAGCGTGGCCAGACTGGTCATGGTCAGTTCGGAGGCCCTGCGGGCCAGAGCCTCGCACAGGGCGTACACCACGGCCGGGTCCTCGGGAATGGGCACCCGGCCGGGATCGGCCAGAACCTCGTCTACGGAGGGCATCTGCGCGTATATTTTCAGAAATCCCATGCATTCCAATGCTGCGGCCTCCCCCACAGCCCCCTTGAGCAACTCAAGGGTCGTGCTCCAGCGCGGCCCGGCCTGCAGAATGCGCGAGGCGAATTCCCACGAGCGGGGAGAAGGAAAGGCTTTTTCCGACCGGCCCGGCTCGAAGACATGCAGAAGTTTCGGCCGGAAACGCAGAAAATGGCGGATGCGCGGATCGATACCGGCTTTTTCGGCCCACTCCTGCCAGTCCTGAGGGTCAGAGTCGAAATCCAGATGGATCAGCCGGTTGGCCAGAGCCGACGGCATGCGATGCGTGACCGCCCGGTCCGACTCCCGGTTACCCGCCGCTACAACGATCCAGCCTTCCGGGAGTTCGTATTCACCCAGCTTGCGGTCCAGAATGAGCTGATAACAGGCGGCCTGCACCAGTGGCGGCGCGGCGTTCAGCTCATCCAGAAAAAGCACTCCCCGTCCGGTGCGGGGCAGAAAAGACGGCGGGCACCACACAGCGGCACCGCTTTCGTCAATGCGTGGAATGCCCCGCAAATCTACGGGATCGAGCAGCACGGCGCGTACGTCCACCAGCCTGAGCCCGCGTTTTGCCGCCACCTGGGCCACGACCTGACTCTTGCCCACCCCCGGCGCACCCCACAAAAATACGGGCTGGCAAATATCGAAAAGGGTTTCAAGCGCACTGACAATCTCGGAAGGCTTCATAATTCAAGGACTCCTTGATCGATTTCGAAGTCAGATAATCAAGCATGCAGTTTGAATCAACTAATTATTTATCGACGAAAGATGCTTCGTCCCCGACAGGGCGATGCCCCGGCCGATCTGGCAGGCATCAGGTTGCCTTTCTCTTCTCCCTCCAGTATTTTCCAGCGCCGCGATTATGACCCAAAGGCCCCAAGATAACGGATTTTTCATGTCCACATTCTCCGACCAGCTGCTGATCAAAAGCCTGTTTCAGGCCCCCATCCAGGATCATCCGGACCAGGAAATCGTCCAGGCCGAATCCCGGCGCTTCACCTATGCCCAATTCAGGGAGCGCGTGGCCCGGCTGGCCGCCATGCTGACCGGGCAGGGCGTCGGACCCGGGGATACCGTGGCGGTCATGGATTACGACAGTCACCGCTATCTCGAATGCTACTTTGCCATCCCCATGATGGGCGCGGTGCTGCACACCATAAACATCCGGCTTTCACCCGAGCGGATGGGACACACCATCGCCCATGCCGAGGACACGGTAATCCTGGTCAATGCCGACTTTCTGCCCCTGCTGGAACAAATCCGGGACAGTCTGAGGACGGTCCGGCGGATCATTCTCCTTACGGATGAGCCGCAAATTCCTCAAACTTCTCTGCGTCTGGACGGAGAATATGAAGCGCTGCTGACCGGCAGCGCCCCCCTGCCGGATTTTCCGGATTTCGACGAAAACACGCGGGCCACCACATTCTACACCACCGGAACCACCGGCCTGCCCAAGGGCGTTTTCTTCAGTCACCGGCAGATCGTCCTGCACACTCTGGCCGGGGTGGCCGCCCTGGCTTCCAATCTGGTCCAGGGTCGCTTTCACCGTGAAGACGTGTACATGCCCATCACGCCCATGTTTCACGTGCATGCCTGGGGCATTCCGTACATGGCCACCCTGCTCGGCGTGAAACAGGTCTATCCGGGCAAATACGTCCCCGAGCCGCTGGCCCGGCTCATCCACAAGGAGAAGGTCACCTTCAGTCACTGCGTGCCCACCATCCTGCACATGCTGCTCACGGACCCCAAATGCGCCGGCTATGACCTGTCCGGCTGGAAAGTGGTTGTCGGCGGCGCGGCGCTGCCCGGAGCGCTCTGCGATATGGCGCTGGACAGGGGCATCGACGTGTTCGTGGGTTACGGCATGTCCGAAACCTGCCCTATCCTGACGCTGTCCCATCTGTCCGGGGCCGAGCTCACTTCCGACAGGGAAACGCAGACATCGCTGCGTACCCGCACGGGAAAGGCCATGCCCATGGTCCGGCTGCGCCTGATCGACGAGACGGGACAGACCGTACCAAATGACGACAGGACTCCGGGAGCCCTGCAGGTACGCGCACCCTGGCTGACGCGATCCTATCTGAAGGATCCCGAAGACAAGGCCGGGCTGTGGTCCGGAGGATGGATGAATACCGGAGACGTGGCCTGCCGCGACAGCGCGGGGAGTCTGCGCATCACGGACAGAACCAAGGACGTGATCAAGACCGGAGGAGAGTGGATCAGTTCTCTGGAGCTGGAAGACATCATTCTGCGGCACCCGGCCGCGGCCGATGCCGCGGTCATTGCCAGACCGGATCCGCGCTGGGGAGAAACCCCTCTGGCGCTGGTCGTGGCCAGACCGGATGCCGTGGAGCCGGAGCGGGAAATAGTCCGGCATGTGAAGGGATTTGTGACCAGGGGCGTACTGCCCAAAGAAGCGGTGCTGGTCCGGGTGCGCCTGGTGGAAGCCATACCCAGAACCAGTGTGGGCAAGACCGACAAGCTCGCGCTGCGGGCGGCCCATCTGGATAAGGACGACTGAAGGGCGGCCGGAGCAAAACGCCCGGATTCACACCGGAAAACCGGCTCCCTCCCGGCCTCAGGGCCGGTTTTTTCTTCACTTTTTCAAGGAGTATTCATGCACGCCACCATTCTTCTCGTGGCCTCGTACATCAGCCTGCAGATCTTTTCCGACATCGGCTCCCTGCGCATCGTCAGCCTGGCGGGCATGTCCATCGACGCGGGCACCTTCATCTACCCGCTGACGTTCACCCTGCGCGACATGGTGCACAAAATCATGGGCAAGCAGGGCACGCGGATCATGATTCTCACCGCGGCCGGCTTCAACCTGTTCATGGCCGGGTATTTCTGGCTGGTGTCCATCCTGCCCCCGGACCTGGAGGTGGGCCCGCAGCCGGAATTCGGGCTGGTGCTGGCGCCGCTGTGGCGGCTGGTTTTCGCCTCCATCATCGCGGAAGTGATTTCCGAACTGACGGACACGGAAGTGTACAGTCTGTGGAAGGAACGGGTCACCCGCAGGCACCAGTGGTCGCGGGTGCTGGTCAGCAACGCGGTCAGCATCCCGCTGGACAGCCTGCTCTTTTCCTGGATCGCCTTCGGCGGACTGTTCGAGGCCGCCGTGGTCTGGTCCATCTTCTTCAGCAACACCATCATCAAGTTCGCCACCACTCTGGTCTCGCTGCCCGCCATCTATCTGGTCCGGGACAGGGAAACGCATTGATGGCAGACCGCAGAAATCCCGGCCCCCGGGACGTTCAGTCGCCCCGGCCCTCATCCACGCTGATGCCGTAAGCCTTGAGCTTGCGGTACAGATAGGTCCGCTCCAGGCCGATGGTCTCGGCCAGGCGGCTGATGTTGCCGTCGGAGCGGGCCAGGCTTCTGCGCAGAAAACGCTCTTCGAAGCGGGCCCTGGCCTCCTTGAAATCCGTCAATTCCTCCAGCGGGTCTGAACCGCCGTTCGCGGTCCGGGCCCGGTATTCGGGCGGCAGCATGGCCGCGTCCACTTCCTGGCCCGGATAGAGAATGAAAATGCGCTCCACAAAATTCTTCAGTTCACGCACGTTGCCAGGCCAGGCGTAGGTTTTCAGCACGTCCAGCGCCTTTGAAGTCAGCCGTACCGGGCGCAGATTGTGCTCCTCTACCATGCGCGCCGAAAAAAAACCGATCAGCTCCGGGATGTCCTGAGCCCGCTCCCGCAGGGGCGGAACGGACAAGGGAAAGACGTTCAGGCGATAGAAGAGATCCTGACGGAACCGCCCGGCCAGTATCTCCTGCCCCAGATCCTTGTTGGTAGCCGCGATGACCCGCACGTCCACATGAATGGTTTTGGTTCCGCCCACCCGCTCGAAGCGCTGCTCCTGCAGGATGCGCAGAATCTTGGCCTGGGTCTTGAGACTCATGTCCCCGATTTCATCCAGAAAAAGCGTGCTCTGGTCGGCCAGTTCGAACTTGCCCTTCCTGGCTTTGTCCGCCCCGGTGAACGCGCCCTTCTCGTGTCCGAACAGTTCCGATTCGATCAGCTCCTCGGGAATGGCCGCGCAGTTGACGCAGACCATTTCCCGCTGTCCCCGTTTCCCGGCCAGATGGATGCACCGGGCCGCCACTTCCTTGCCTGTTCCATTCTCGCCGGTGATCAGCACCCAGGCGTCGGACAGCCCCACCTGACCGATCAGTTCCCGCAGCTTCACGATCTGTGGTGACGACCCGGTGATGACCGGAGAAATTCCGGACCCGATCCGGGAACGCAGGGCCTTGTTTTCGCGCTTCAGCCACGAAAGCTCCAGAGCTTTGGCCGCGGCCGCCAGAATGCTGTCGAGCGACAGGGGCTTCTCGATGAAGTCGAAGGCCCCGCCCTTCAGGGCGGTAACCGCCGTCTCGATATTACCGTGGCCGGAAATCATGATCACCGGGATGTCCACGCCCTTTTCCCGCAGGGCCCGAAGCGTCTCCATGCCGTCCATGCCCGGCATCCAGATGTCCAGAAAGACGAGATCGAAATCCCCGCCGCACAGCATCTCCAGTCCATCCTCGCCGCATGAGGCCTCGCTCACCCGCCAGCCTTCGTCCTCCAGAATGCCGCGCAGAGAAAGACGGATGTCCTGTTCGTCGTCGATAATGAGAATGGATGCGCCGGAAAACATCATTCCTCCGCTCTGGCCGCCGGAAGTTCGATGACAAAGACCGTCCCCGACGGGTCTCCGGGTTTGACCCGCACATGACCGTGATGATCGCCCACGACGGATTTGACGATGGTCAGGCCAAGACCGGTTCCTCCGCGCTTGGTGGAGTAGTACGGCTCGAACATGCGCGCCTGCTCCTCGGGTTTGATGCCCGGACCATTGTCGCCGATCTCCACATAGACGCGGCCCTTGCGCTTGCGGGCGTAGAGAACCGCCTCCACCCGGCCGTTTTCCCGGCCGGACAGGACTTCGGTGGCATTGAGAAAGATATTGTACAGAGCCCGGTGCATGGCCTCAGGGTCGAGCATGACCTGCGGCACGGGCTCCGCCCGTACGGCCCACTGAATATGCGTGTAGCTTCTGGCGAACACGTCAGCCACTTCCCGCAGCAGGGGCTCCAGGGCCCCCGGACGAAGACGGACCTCGGGCAGTTTGGCGAAGGCGGAAAACTCCCGCACCATTTCCTGCAGGTGCTCCACCTGCTTGACTATCAGCTCCGTGCACTGACTGAACACCGGGTCGCCGATCCGGCTTCCGAATTTGCGCTCCAGACGTTCGGCGGACAGCTTGATGGGCGTGAGCGGATTTTTGATCTCGTGGGCGATGCGCCGGGCCACTTCCTTCCAGGCGTCCAGCCGCTGCATCTTTTCCAGTTCGGATATGTTCTCGAAAACCGCCACGATGCCGCTGTCGCCGCCTTCGCTGTCCATCAGGGCCACGGCGTTGACCAGAAGGCGGATGCTCTCTCCGTCGGCCTCCAGATCCAGCCGCCGCTGCCACTGCGAGCCAGGACTGCTCTCCAGCAGTGAACGCACCTCCTCCACCAGCCCGCGATGCTCCGGCCCCAGAAGCTCCAGGGCGGAACGGCCCAGCAAAGCACCCTCCTCCACCCCGAGAATGGCCTCCGCCGCCCGGTTCATGGTCGTGACGCGGCCGCTGCGATCCAGAGAGACCACTCCGGCCGTGATGTTCTCCAAAATGGCCTGCACATAATGGTTTCTGGCTATGAGCGTCTGGTACTGTTCCTCCAGCTGCCGGTTGGCCCTGGTCAGCCGCAGACTGCTCTGTTCCAGATCCTCGGCCATGCTGTTGAAGGAACGCACCAGAAGCCCCAGTTCGTCCCGAGAGTCGTCCATGAGCCGCACGGACAGATCCCCCCTGGCGATGCGCTGGGTGCCGGCCGCCAGAGCCTGGATCGGCGCGCTCAGCTCTCTGGCCAGACGGAATCCGAACCATGTGGCCCCGAGCAGAATGACCAGCGTCATGAGCCCGAGAACCATGTACAGGGTCCATTTGAGCGGGTATTTCAGGGAGCGCAACTGCTTGTACTCGCCAACGCCTCTGGCGATCTGCTCCAAGCGGTCCAGAAAACGCGGCCCCACCCCGGTTCCAAGCACAAGAAACAGGGTGCCCGAAGCGTCTACGGGCATAACCCCCACCACCAGATCACTCTCCCTGTGCGGCCACAGGGTGGCCCAATATCTGGGCTGCCGGGTCAGTTCCTCGTGAGGGATTTTCTCCAGGACCCCGGGCCAGACGTCCTCCCATACCGGGTCGGCAACCCAAGCCCTGGCCCGCATGTCAGGGCCGAGGACTCCGGCCAGAGTCAGGCCGTACTCTGCACTTTTGGCTTTCAGGGCTTGGTTCAGACTCTTGCCCGTCCAGCCCATGCGGGATCTGCGGGTGTATTCCAGAAATCCGCGGGCCTTTACTTCAAGTCCGGCCTCGGCGGAGGCGTAGAAATCCTGCCCCACGCTCAAGGCCTGATCCATGGAAGTTTCCACCTGAGAATGAAACCAGTAATCCACAGATGTCTGCACAAACCACAGGGACAGCAGAAACATGATCAGAGTCGGCACCAGAGACAGGGTGCCGAACGCCAGCACCAGCCGGGACCTAAGGCCGGAGCCCAATACGCGGCGGCGGCGGTCCAGCAAGAGCTTGATCACATTGCGCAGAACCAGAAACAGGACCAGAATGAGCAGGATCAGATTGACGTTGAACAGAGCGAAAAAGAGATAGGATTTGAGGCCCAGAAGCCGCAGCTCGACCCAGCTCAGGATGACGATGAGCAGGACCGCCGCGACGGCCAGCGCGATTTCCCGCCGCCGCTTGCGCCGCTCCTGGCCCGAGCGCTGCTGTACCGGAATGAAGCGGGGGGCGTTCATGTCGTCCCCTTGCGCCAGAGCCCGGCAGCCGTGACGGATTCCCGGTATCCAGAGTACATGCCCTCTCCGTGGCAGCCTTTAGTAGTCGAACTGCAACTCATAGACAGCCTCGGGCAGCAGGTCCCAGTCCACAAAAAAAAGTGACCGGCTGACCCATTGCGGGACATTGGTCCGCTTGACCCGGAAGGTCAGCACCACCCGGTACAGCCGGTTACGCTCCACCGCTTCCCAGCTGCCCATGGACAGACTCAAGGCGGACCAGAAACGGTTCAAATCCGTGCTCAGCTCGGCGAAATCAACAGTGTGGTTGCCGCGGTAGTCGCGCACCAGGCATTCTCTGGCGATGGGCTTGGCCGAGAGGGAACAGGTGTAGGACGCCTCGGCCAGCAGTTCGTTCCAGATGCCGGCCCGGCGGTGATACAACTTTCCGGTGCAGACCACCTCGTACTCGCCGCCCTCCTGGAGAGCCCGCAACAGCGGATCGATGTCGGCGACTACGATGCTGAATCCCACGGAGACCAGCCCCTGGGCGTTGTCCACTCCCAGATTGCTGATGGAAATAAAATCGGCGCGGGCGCTGCCGCAAAGGAAAAGCGCAAACAAAAGCGTGCCGAAAAGGGTTCGTAATTGACGCATGCTGGACGGGATCCATGGAAAAAATTGCCGGTATCTGTTCCGGCATGGCCGTGAAAATCAGGAGTCCGGGCCCGCCGGAATACCATCTGCCCCGGGCCCCCTGCATCCGATGAAAATTGCCGTACAAACGCGCAGTCTGAGGGGAAATGTATCATTTGGGTGAAGACCCACACCGCGACACCGGCTTTTAGGGAGATAGTTCAAGGCCCGTTACTTGACAACAAGAGCCCGGCAAACCGTTTATGGATCATTGTCTCTTGAGGATCGGGCGGAGCATGGCGTAGGCATGCCCATCCTGCCTCTCCCTCATCGATGTCGGACTGCATGGAATTGACCAACACCTGCCTTTCCCGGCCCCTCCTACTTTCATGCAATCAGGTCTTCGCCTCGGACGTGATCTTCAAACAGCCGGATGTCTGGACCAGAGACTTCTTACGACGGCTTTTCATGATGCCAGATCCAGACTCCTGCCGCGGATGTCCGAAGCCGGGTGGCCCATGAAAACCTTGCCAAAAGCGGGATACTTCGCCGCAAAATACCTCTCACATGACTTTTTTCCCGAAAAAGAGAAATCACTCCTGAAGGCATTCATATGGGCATTTTCAACTAAACTGTAACAGACTAAAATAAATAGGAAATATTTATATATCCCCAGAAGGACCTCAAATTGCGGGTATCCCCAAAATATGCATCCTATCGGGCTGATGGTGGATTCCAATCTAACTGAATTTTTTTAAGAATTTTTTATTAATTATTTTCAGCATGTTAAGATGATTAAAAAATAATTCAAATTTTTCTCATGCAAAAAGAAGTGTCACGGGCAGATATCAAAAAATTGAGTAAAATGGAGAAATATCGATATTTGTATATATTTTCCTGTTGAAATAATAAAATACATGTTGAAAAGAAAATATTGACACTCTCCGAGGGCCGGGCCGGTGCGAGGAATCAATCATCCCGCTTTCTTCCCGGAACTCGAAGAATCACATTTTATATATTAAATTCAAAATGTTAAGTTGTATACAAATCTATTCCCCAAAAAGTGTCAGCCCAAATTTACCAGAGTTGTAGCCAGACACTTTCTCGCCTTAGAGGCCCTTCCCATGAGCGACACTTGGGAACGCATTGCCGATCTGCTGGAGAAAAAACTGGCACCCGGAGCCTATCAGCTCTGGATCAAGCCTCTGCGGGGAAAGCTGGAGAACGGCACCCTCGTGCTGCATGCGCCCAACGAATTTGTTCGCAACCACGTGCAGCGCCGGTTACAGGAAGAGATAATGGAAATAGCGGGAGAAGTACTGTCCTGCACGCCACATATTTCCTTTCTATGTGAAAACAGCCCGGCTCCTGTCCTTGCCCTGACAGACAGTACAGTGCAGACCCGGACCGTCTCCCGACAGATGAGCCTGCCCGTGACTCACACCCTGCCGACGCAGAGCGTGCAATCCTGGCGGCACCAGTTCGACGATTTCGTGGTGGGCCCGTGCAACAGTCTGGCTTACGCCGCTTCACGCGGATTCTGCCAGGAGCTTCCCGGTTCCGATCAGCTTTTTCTATGTTCCGCGCCCGGTCTGGGAAAAACCCACCTGACCCAGGCCATCGGGGCTGAGATCGCCCGACAGTCCAACCGCCGCCACCTGCGGATCTGCTACCTGAGCGGAGAGGAATTCGCCAGCCAGCTGGTCATGTCCATCAAATCCAGAACCGTGGATCAGTTCAAGGAGCGGTTCCGGTCCGGCGTGGATCTGCTCATGCTGGAGGACGTGCATTTTTTTCAGGGTAAGGAGAAAATGCAGGACGAGTTGCTGAATATCCTGAAGTCCCTCCAGAATAAGGGACGGCGCGTGGTCATGACCAGCACCTTTCTGCCGAGGGAGCTTTCGGATATCGATCCGGGCCTGCTCTCGCGCTTCGCCCAGGGCTTCCTGGCCGTCATGGACAAACCCGACAGCGCCACCCGCCTGAATATCATCCAGGCCAAATCCCGTGCGGCCCAGGTGCATGTACCAAACGATGTGGCCGCCCTCTTGGCGGACCGGATCCGGTCCGATATCCGTCAGCTGGAGAGCTGCCTGAAAAACATCATTCTCAAGGCCCGGCTGCTGAATGCAGAGATTTCCATGGATCTGGCCTGGGAAACTCTGCAGAACTACGATCTGGACAGTCCTTCCATCGATCTGGAAAGAATCATCAGTTTCGTCTGCCAGGCTTACGGATTCGGCCTGGACGAACTGCGTTCCAAAAGCCGCAAAAGAGACCGCGTGATGGCCCGCAACACGGCCTTCTATCTGGCCCGAAAACACACGGAACTGTCCCTTGCGGATATCGGCCGCCGGTTCAACCGCAAGCACTCCACCGTCATCAAGGGCATTGCCGCCGTGGAGCAGGAAGTGGCCCGCAAAACCGCCCTCGGCAATCAGCTCTCCCACACCATCAGCCAGATACAGGCCTGACAAGGCCGCCATCCCTGACGGCTCCCTCTGTGCTTTCGCTTGGCAGGCCCAAGATTCTCCCGGTGCAATCCGCCCGGAAAATCACCCCCGGTCTTTGGCCCGGATTTCAGCCCGTTTGATCTTGCCGCTGATGGTTTTAGGCAGTTCCGGCACGTAGGCGATGACGCGCGGATACTTGTAAGGCGCAGTGACTTTCTTGACGTGAGTCTGCAATTCCTTGGTCAGCTCGGCCGAGGGAGCGTAGCCTTGAGCCAGAACAATGGTGGCCTTCACGGCTTGGCCGCGGTCCGGATCGGGGACTCCGGTCACAGCCGCCTCCACCACCGCCGGGTGGCTGACCAGGGCGCTTTCCACTTCAAAAGGACCAATGCGGTAACCGGAACTCTTGATCAGATCGTCGATGCGCCCCAGAAACCAGAAGTACCCGTCCTCATCCATCCAGGCCTTGTCGCCCGTGTGGTAATACCCGCCGCTGGTGACACTCGCGGTCTTGGCTTCGTCGTGAAGATAGCAGGAAAAAAGCCCGGCCGGGCGGCCGGAATCGATGCGGATGCAGATCTCGCCCTCCACACCCGGAGGACAGGCCTCACCATGCTCGTCCAGCAAAGCGATATCCCAGCCCGGACACGGCTTGCCGATGGAGCCCGGCTTGGGTTCCATGAAGGGGAATGTGGCAATCTGCAAGGCCGTCTCCGTCTGCCCGTATCCTTCATAGATAGGCAGCCCCAGTTTTTCCCGCCACTCCGCAAAAACACTTTCGTTCAGCAGCTCTCCGGCCGTGGTGCAATGCCGCAGGGCCGACAGGTCATGCCCTGCCAGATCTTCCCGGATTAAAAAACGGTACACCGTGGGTGGCGCGCAGAAACTCGTCACGCGGTACTCCGACAGGACGCGCAGCAGCCGGGCCGGGTCGAACTTGCCCCGGAAATCCCACACGAAAACCACGCCTCCGGCCAGCCACTGGCCGTAGAATTTCCCCCACACGGCCTTTCCCCAGCCCGTGTCGGCCAGAGTCAGATGCAGCCCGCCGGGTTCGATGTCGTGCCAGTAAAGACCGGTGGTCAGATGCCCCAGAGCGTAATGAAAGTCGTGCTGCACCATCTTCGGATGCCCAGTGGTGCCCGAGGAAAAAAAGATGATGGAGGGGTCGCCGCCGCCCGCCGCATCGGCCGCGCGTGGAAAAGACGCCGGAGCCTCCCGCGTGACGGCCGCGAAGCTCTTCCAGCCGTCACGATCTTCTTCCAGCCCGGCGGCCACCAGTATCCCCAGAGACGGACAGTCCGCTCGCGCCTCGTCCATGACCGGCTGCACGTCGGTGTCCACAATGGCGGCCTTGATGGAGGCAAATCGCACCCGATACACAATGTCCTTGACCGTCAGCAACGCGGGTGACGGCACGGCCACGGCACCCAGTTTGTGCAGTGCCAGCATGGAAATCCAGAACTCCACCCGGCGATGCAGAATGAGCATGACCTTGTCTCCGCGGGCAACGCCCAGAGCATGCAGGGCTCCGGCTAGACGGGCGGACTGTTCCGAAAAAAAACCGAAAGAATAGTCCCGGCGGACTCCGGCGTCGTCCACATGGATCATGGCCAGCCGCCCGGGCTCCTTCTTGGCCGCAGCATCGACCATATCGAAAGCGAAATTGTACTTCTCCGGGAGGTCCAGAGAAAAATCCCGCAGAAATTCCTCATAAGACCGGGGACGCAGCTTGGCGGCCATGAATGCTCCTTATGCCGGTTACAAAAAAACAGTCCGCCACTCCGGAAACCGCTGCCATGCGCGGCGTCCGGATGGAGAGAAAAAACGCTCCGCCGCTAGATGATGACATCCAGAAATCTGGCCGGACGACCGTCCAGACCGCGCAGGGCGTGAGGCGTGCGCGAGGTGAAGTACAGGCTATCCCCGGCTTCCATGACATACACCGCGGAGCCGAGAGTGATCTCCAGCCTGCCTTCCAGCATGTAGATGAATTCCTGCCCCGGATGTTCGTTGAAGGTCAGGGCTTCCTTCTCCTTGGGCGGGACCAGAACGATGAACGGCTCCATTTTACGGCCCACAAAGCGGTACGCCAGACTCTTGTAATCATAGTCCTTACGCCGCTCGACACTCATGCCCTTCCCGGCGCGGACCAGAGACGCAGTGTGCAGATGGGCTTCCTTGCCGGAAATGAGCACGGTCAGATCCACCTGGAAAACCTGAGCCACGGTGAACAGATAGCTGACCGGAATCTCGTTCTCACCGGATTCGTACTTGCGGACGTCCGCCGGCGGAACATCCAGCTGGGCAGCCATCTCCTCCACCGTCATGTCCATGGCGTCCCGCAGACCCCGCAACCGGGGCGCGATGTCTTTATATGCAGGCCGATGCGTATCCATGCCGTCTCCTTAAAACACGCTCTCCGCTCTGTTTCGAAATTCCATGCCTAGGCGCGCCGTCGAACCGCCCGAAACGAAAAACGCCGTCCATCTCCCGCGGACCGGACCTCTTCCGCACAGAAACAGGCGGCGATATATATCCGGCGGCGCAGGCATGGCTACGGCGTCTGGGGACAAAAAGCAATAACCGATTATCGAGGAATACCGTATAGCTCAGGTGACGATCACGGAATTCTCGCAGTTGCCGAACTCGCTGTACATGTATCTGTCCGCATTCCAGTCGTTTTCCCAGCGTTCGTCGTCCAGCAGGTAACGGAACTGAAACTCTCTTCCCGGTTCGAGCTCCAGAACGACCTTGAAGGATCCGTCCTTCATTTTCTTCATGGGCAGGGAATGCATGGCCCAATCATTGAATTCGCCCACCAGAAATGCCGTATCGGCCCGGCCGGATTCGTTTGCGGACAGCATGAACGTCACCTTGCACGTATTTTTCGTCTTGAAATACTGTTTCTTGAAGCTCATTTAAGCCCTCCTTCAGGAAAAGATATCTCCGTGCAATGACCTGTAAATGTCCATATAACGCAATGACGATTTTTCCCAGGAAAAATTGGCCCGCATGGCGTTGTGCCTGAGCCGCGCCCACCGGTCCTTGTCCTCCCACACCTGGACGGCCTGCCGGATGGCATCCAGAAAGCTCTCCGGCGCGGCGGACGGAAAGACGAAACCGGTGGCGTTCTCGGCCGGGTAAGGGATGATGGTGTCCCGCAGGCCGCCCACGGCCGTGGCCACAGGCGGCGTGCCGTAGCTCAGGCTGTACATCTGAGTCAGGCCGCACGGCTCGTACCTCGAAGGCATGAGAAAAATATCCGCCCCGGCCTGAATGAGATGCGACATTTCCTCCGTGTAGCCGATAATGCCTACCAGCCGTCCCGGATAATCCTCCATGACGGACATGAGCCGGGCCTCGTGCTCCGCCCGTCCCTCCCCCAGCACCACCAGCCCCACATCGAGCTTCATCACCTCGGAAATGATGTCGAGCAGGATGTCGATGCCCTTCTGGCCGCGCAAACGGCCGATAAAGCCGAGTACGGGGCGCTCCATCAAAGCCGGCCGCAGACCGAGCAGTTCCAGCAGATGGCGCTTGCAGTCCTTCTTTCCTTCCGGGTTCTCCGCCGAATAGGTGCTCTCCAGAACCGGATCGTTCTCGGGACTCCAGATGGAATAGTCCGCCCCGTTCAGGATCCCCACCAGATCGTTCTTCCTGCGGGCCAGAATCCCCTCCAGTCCGTATCCGAATTTCGGCGTCATGATTTCCTCGGCATAACTGGGGCTGACCGTGGTAATCTTGTCGGCGTAAGCGATCCCGGCCTTGAGCAGGTTAAAGCTGTTATAGAATTCAACGCCCTCCATGTTCCAGGCCTCCACAGGCAGGCCGGATGCCTCGAACAGGCGGTAGGAGAAACGTCCTTGGTAGGCCAGATTGTGGATGGACATGATGGTGCGGATTCCGGACCAGAACGGATCGCTGCGCCGCCAGAAGGCCAGGTATGCGACGGCCAGCCCGGTATGCCAGTCCTGGCAATGCACGATCCGCGTTCCCATGCCCATGTGCCGGATGGCGCACAACGCCGCCCGGCAGAAAAAGATAAACCGCTCGCCGTTGTCGAAATAATCGCCCTTGTGCGTGCAATAATAGTGGCGGCGGTCGAAATACTCCCCCCTTTCCACGAAATATACGGGCAGACCGTGATAATCGGCCATATAGATGTCCGCCGTGGAATCGGACCATGGATAGCCCACCGGACAGTTCTCGTGCACCAGCCGCACCGGGTACTGGCCGGTGGAGAGTCTCCCGTAAAACGGAGTGACCACGGCCACGCGCACGCCCATGCGGGACAAGGTCAGAGGCAATATGCCCATGACGTCGGCCAGCCCCCCGGATTTGGAAAAAGGAAATATTTCCGACGCCAGAAATACGATGTCATGGGGTAGTGTAATCATAAGCCCCGTCTTTTCTGTTTGACAAAGTCTGCAATAATTTTCCGGTGATCGAAAGCCACATCGTCCGGCAGGGCGTGAACGGGAAAAAAACAGGCCTCGGCCACATCGTCTCCGGGATGCGGACGGGCCCCCTCTTCCACCCCGGCCGTATAGACTATGCTCAGGGTATGAAAACGCGGGTCGCGGGCCGGATCCGAGTATACACCCACAAGGCCCGTGAGCTGCACCCTGAGCCCGGTTTCTTCCAGAGTTTCCCGCACCGCGGCCTGCTCGGCGCTTTCTCCGTAGTCGATGAACCCTCCGGGCAGAGCCCAGCCAAGCGGAGGGTTCTTCCGCCGGACAAGCAGAACGCCCCGGTCCGGCAAAAAGATGACCACGTCCACCGCTGGAAAAGGGTTTCGCGGCCTCGATCGGGTTTCACTGGAAGCCTGAGATTCCAAGTGGATTCCTCCCTGTTTCCATCTTCTTGCCCCATTGGAATCAGCCTACCATCAATTTTTCTGAAGCAGAAGTCCCCAAGCGGCTCAAAAAGCGCCTTCCGAACAATAAAGCCCGGACAAAATATTTGGACCACTCCCACGGCAAAACATCTCACTGGCGGGTCATCCGGAAAGGAATGCGGGACCAGCAGTAATCTCGGCATGGACAGCAGGGAAGGAATCCGGCGGAATGGCTGAAGTCAGGTGAAAGAGTAGACTGTCCGGGCTGTTGGCCCGAAAAGGAGCCCGAACAAAATCGGCTCCCGGACCTTTCGATGCGGGAGCCGATTCTGGCAAAAAGAGGAAGTTACCTGAGATAAAGCAAGGTCCGGGCCAAAAAGGAAATTATTTGAAAAGCCTGTATCTCACCAGAATACAATACTTATTTTCAAGTGACACAAAACAACACAGCTATTCTTGATACAATTATTTTTACAGACCCTTGTTACAGCTGGAGAACAGGAATTATACCGTAAAAAAAATTGAACTACACTATCTCGTACCCCTGAGCCGTCAGTTCCGATACCCGCACCGCACCTTCCCGAAATATCCGCAGCGCCCGACCGTCCACTGGCTTCACCAGAGTCGAGGGTAATCCGCCCTGGGGCCAGGGTTCGGCATCGATCACCATGGCTCCAGAGAGCCGCACAAGCCCGGCGTCCAGATCCTGCGGCGCACATACGGGGGGCCTGCCGCTGAAATTCGCGCTGGAGGAAACAAGAGGGGCTTCCGCTGACTCGCACAGTATCCGGGCAACGGGATGCGGGGTCATACGTACAGCCGCCTGCCCCGCACCATCGCGCGCCAACGCACTGATGGATTCATCCACATCCGTCACAATGGAAAGCGGTCCGGGCCAAAAAGCCTCAGCCAGGGCCTGAGCAACTCGGGACAGACGGAGAAATTTCTCCACCATGCCCCAGCTGGAGACGATAAGGGGTACGGTCTTCTCCCGGGACCGCCCCTTGGCCGCGAAAATCCGCTCCACAGCACTATGCTCCGTCGCCAGGCATCCCAGAGCGTAAAACGTCTCCGTCGGATAAATCAGCAGGCCCCCCTGCCGCAGCACCTGAGCTTCTTGTGTCCAACTCACTTCCGGCCACCCTCCACATTGACCCGTTTCCAGTGCCACGTTATGAGCGGAACGGAATGTGTTCATCCGGCAAACCTTGCCGACTGGAAAGAAAAATACGCAAAATTTCAACGAGATGAAAGAAAATCTCTTTTGGCAGACTCCTTGCTTTAAAGCCTGCAAAAAGGAGAAAAGACCATGAAAATCACTCCGGATCAGTTGGCAGCTCTGCTGCCCCAACAGAAAAAAATCTCCCAAAACAATCAGGGAGACGGTTTCGCACGTTTTCTCACCCAGGAAATGCAGTCCGAAAACGCCGCGCAACCGGCCGCAACCGCACTCCCGGTCATGCCCCAGCCGGGAATTGATCAGGTTTTGCAGGCATCGATGCTGCACACCTCAACAGAGCGAACGATCATGGACAAGATGGACACCCTGCTTGCCAAGTGGGAAAATTATTCCCAGACCCTCGCCGCACCGCAGGGCGACCTGCGTGCGGGCTACCGGATACTGGACGAAATACGCAGCCACGTCCGGGACGTCAAAGGAGATGCCTCCATAGCCGCCGGGAAAGGGGACCTCGACCGTATGATCGAAGAACTGGATATCCTGGCCGTCACGGAGGAGTTCAAGTTCAACCGTGGGGACTACATGAACTGAGGACTCCGGAAAATCCAGTCTTGCTCTTTTTTTCGGCGCGTCTTCATGGCGCGCCGTTTTTTGTCAGAAAATCCTCCAGTTCCCCAAGTCCGGCCAACACGCTCCGCCGTTTGACGGCCGCTCTGTCCCCCGCAAAATGAAACATTCGGCTCCAGATCCTACGCTCCACACTCCAGGCCATCCACACCGTGCCGACCGGCTTGTCCGTGCTTCCACCAGTGGGCCCGGCAATGCCGGAAACAGCGATACCCGCAGGTACCCGAAGAAGCGCGCACAGTCCGGCGACCATGGCTTCCACACACTCCCGGCTGACGGCGCCATGCCCGGCCAGAATGTCCCCGGAAACTCCCAGCAGGCCCGTCTTGACGCGGTTGTCATACGCCACGACAGCGCCCTCGAACCAGGCGGAGCTTCCCGGAGTATCGGTCAGCGTACTGGCCATGAGCCCTCCGGTACATGACTCCGCGGTGCCCATGCGCCATCCCCGGGCACTGAGGGCCGCGCCCAGACGCGCGGCAAGGTGTTCGTCGTCAAGCCGCATATTGACCTCGCGTCCTCCCGCTCAGCATTTCTTCCGGCCGGCCGCACATAAGGGACCGGCCGGGAAGAGTTTGCCGCACCGAGCTATCTCCCGGTCTTGAGCCGCATCCAGCATTCTTCATAGGCCTTCACCGCCGGCCCGAGATCCGTCTCGAACTCGCCGCGCATAATGGTTTCATGGGACGGGTAGACGATTTCGTTTCCGCGCACCTCCTCGGACAAAAGGGCCTTGGCGGCCAGATTGGGAGAGGAATAGCCCATTTCCTGACAGATGAGGGCGCTGACCTTGGGCCGGAGCAAATAATCGATGAAAAGATGCGCGTTCTCCACGTTGGCCGCGTTCTTGGGAATGCACAGACTGTCCGCCCACAGGCTGAAGCCCTCTTCGGGATAAATGTAGCGGATATCCGGATTTTCCCCTGATGCGGCGTAGGCTTCTCCATTCCAGAGCACGGCCGCCAGCACTTCGTTGTTCAGCAGGGCCAGCTTGGGGGAATCGGAGTCAAACACACGCACGCCGGGCATGAGAGGCATGAGCAGTTCGCAAGCCTCGGCCACCTTGGCCGGATCCGCCTCGTTCAGGGAATATCCCAGACGCTTGAGCCCCATGCCCAGCACGCCGCGCATGTCATTGGGCAAAAGAATTTTTCCCTTGAACTCCGGCTTCCACAGATCGGCAAAAGAAACGATGCCCGCCGCGTCCGCATTTTTCCCGTTCACGGCGATGGCCGTGGAACCCCACATATACGGAACACTGTAAACATTGTCCGGGTCAAAGAGCTGGTTCATGAGGCTCGGGTCCAGGTTGCCCAGATTGGTCAGTCTGCTCTTATCCAACGGCAGGAGCAGCCCTTCCTTGCGCATGCGGGCCACAAAATCCGTGGACGGCACGATGACGTCGTAGCCCTTCCCATCCATCATGCGGACCTTGGCGTACATGGCCTCGTTGCTGTCGTAGGTGGACATGATGACCTTGACGCCCGTTTCCCTGGTGAAGTCGCGCAGCACGCTGTCCGGCAGATATTCCGACCAGTTGTACACATAGAGTTCCCCGGACGCGGCCAGAGCCGGAGCGGCCAGCAGCAGACAGAAAAGGGACAGGAGGATCCGTTTCATGCTTTCTCCTTGAGCAGACGCCGGGACAGGAACACCGCCACGGCGGTTATGAGGATCATGATGGCGCACAGGGCGTTGACCTCGGGTTTGATGCCCAGCCGGACCATGGAATAAATGCGCAGGGGCAGCACCTCGAACGTGGGCCCCGTGGTGAAGAAACTGATGATCACGTCGTCGATGGACAGGGTGAAACTGAGCAGCCAGCCCGACAGCACGGCCGGAAAGACCATGGGCAGCACCACATGGCGGAAGACCTCGTACTCGCCCGCCCCCAGATCGCGGGCGGCCTCCACCACATGCGGATCAAAACCCTGGAGCCGCCCGTGCACGGTGATGGCCACGAAGGGCACGCACAGGGTAATGTGGGCCATGAGCAGAGTCCAGAATCCCAGCGGCAGGGACAGGGCCATGAACAGCACCAGCAAAGAGATGCCGATGACGATATCCGGAGACATCATCATCACGAAAAGCGTTGTGTGGATGACCTTGCGCGACGGGAAACGCCACCGTTGCAGAGCCATGGCGATGAGCGTGCCCAGGATGCTCGAGCAGGTTGCGGCCAGGGCCGCGATGACAAGGGAGTTCCAGGCCGCCTGGATGAGGGCCGTGTTGGAGAAGAGCTTCATGTACCATTCCAGGGTCGCACCCTTCCAGGCCAGGGAAAAACGCGACGAATTGAAGGAATAGACGACCATGACCACAAGCGGCAGGTACAGAAAGAAATAGACAAGCCCCAGATAGAGGCGTTTCCACACGCGCATCAGGCATCCTCCCGGCCCAGACGGGCCGCGCTTTTCCAGTAAAGGAGAAGCATGAGTCCCAGAAGGGCGGTCAGGGTCACGCTGGCCGCCGCACCCAGGGGCCAGTCTCTGGTGGTCAGAAACTGGTCGCGGATGAAGTTTCCAAGCAGCATGGCCTTGGCCCCTCCCAGCACGTCGGACACGTAGAACATGCCGATGCCGGGCAGAAAGACCAGCATGCAGCCGGACACGATGCCGGGCATGGTCAGCGGCACGGTGACCCGCCAGAAGGCATTCCACGGAGTGGCGCCAAGATCCCGCGCCGCTTCCAGATAGCGCTGGTCCAGCCGCTCTAGCGCCGCGTAAAGGGGCAGAATCATGAACGGCAGAAGAGTGTACGTCAGACCTAACACTACCGCGCCAGGCGTATACATCATGGCCAGGGGTTCGGCGATGATCCCCAGAGACAGCAGCAGGCTGTTCACTATGCCGCTGGCGTTCAGCATGGCCGTGATGGCATAGGTGCGCACCAGGGAATTGGTCCAGAAGGGAATGACCACCAGCAGAAGCAGCACGCCGCGCAAGGATTTTCTGGTCCGGGCCAGAATGGCGGCGAAGGGATAGGCCGCAGCCAGACAGATCAGGGTGACCAGTCCGGCCAGCTTCAGGGAAGACCAGAAAATGCCCAGATGGCTCGCGTCCATGAGCCGGGCGTAGTTGGCCGGGGAAAGTCCGGGTTCCACGAAATTTTCGGGAGACGTGGTTCCAAAGCTGGCCAGAAAAACCAGCAGGTTGGGCGTGAAGGCGAAGACGGCCATCCACCCGATGGTTCCGGCAATGACGGCGTTTTTGAAGAATCCGTCATTCTTCATGGGGCAGCACCACTTCCCAGCCTTCGACCCAGCTTACGGCCACCCTGTCTCCGGCGCGGAAATACACGGTTTCATCGTCTTCGTTGAAAAATTCGGTAGCCGTGACCGTGCTGCCCGCGTCCAGCCGCACCACCACGTCGTAGGTCGCGCCCTTGTAGATGGTTTCCGCTACCGTGCCCACGATGGACCGCCCCTTGTCGAAGCTGTCCTCGAGCTCCGGATCCTCGGCCAGATCCTTCAGCGTCTCCACGCGCAAGTCCTCGGGCCGCAGCAGAATGTGCACCTGATCGCCGGGCGCGAATTTCCGCCGGGTGCCCATGAATACGTCAAGCCCCTGGCCCCGGACCCTGGCCCGGCCTTCCAGCTGCTCCACCACTTCGGCGTTGATGATGTTGATCTCGCCCACGAAGCGGGCCACGTACAGATTGCAGGGTTCCTCGTACACGGCCGACGGAGTGCCCGTCTGCTCGATGTGGCCGTTGTTCATGACCACCACTCTGTCGGACATGGAGAAGGCTTCTTCCTGGTCGTGGGTGACCAGCACGAATGTGATGCCCAGCTTGCGCTGAAGGTGCTTCAGATCGAGCTGCATCTGCTTGCGCAGGCGGTAATCCAGGGCTGAGAGGGGTTCGTCCAGAAGCAGCACCAGAGGCCGGTTGATGATGGCCCTGGCAATGGCCACGCGCTGCTGCTGGCCGCCCGAAAGCCGGTTGACCATGCGCGTCTCGAAGCCTTCCATTTTCACCAGCCGCAGAGCCTCGCCCACCTCGCGGCGGATTTCCTCCTCGGGCCGCCCCTGCATGCGCAGGCCGAAAGCCACGTTGGCAAAGACGTTCATGTGCGGAAAAAGGGCATAGCTCTGGAAGACCGTGTTCACGGCGCGGCGTTCCGGCGGCAGGTTTGTCACGTCCCGCCCGTCGATGAAGATGGAACCTGTGGATGGGGTCTCAAAGCCGGCCACAAGACGCAGGATGGTGGTCTTGCCGCATCCCGAAGGGCCGAGGATGGTCAGAAATTCTCCCCGGCGGACGTCCAGAGAGACGTTTCCGAGGGCCGGCTGGCCGTCGTAGTCTTTGGTCACGCCCCGCAGCTGAACAACAGGCGCCCCGGAGTCGGGGCCGGACGCGGCGAAATCGGTCATGGTCTTCCCCTTGTGAGCTGCGGATCGGACGTTTCAGGAGGCCCTTTTTTCTGGAGAAGATGCGCTGCGGAGTCAAGGATATTTTCCCGGCTTCACCGCCGGACCGAGAGGTTCGGGAAAAAGCCGCATATTCCGGCGGTACGCCTGCCTACAACCTGAACTTCTGCACCAGTTCTTCCAGACTCTGGGCCAGCCCGGCCAGACTTTCCGCATTGCGCTTCAGGGCCGAACTGCTTCCGGAGATATGCCGCGAAGCCTCGCTGACCTTGCTCACATCCTCGGCGATGGCTCCCGTCACCGTAGAGGCCTGAGACACGTTCTCGTTGACCTCCTGAATGCCTGAAGAAACCTGACCGACGTTGCGGGCGATTTCCTCTGTTCCGGCGGTCTGCTCCTCCGCGGCGGAGGCGATGGCCGCCACGAACGAGCTGACCTCCTCGATGACCGCCATGACCTGCGTGATGTCCCCGGTGGTGGCCGTGGTCGAACTCTGGATGTCTTCCACCCGTTCCCGGATTTCTTCCGTGGCCGCCGCCGTCTGGTTGGCCAGCTCCTTGATTTCGTTGGCCACCACGGCAAAACCCCGGCCGGCCTCTCCGGCCCGGGCCGCCTCGATGGTGGCGTTCAGGGCCAGCAGGTTCGTCTGTGCGGAAATGGCCGTGATGGCGGCCGTGACCGAGCCTATTTCCTGCGCGGCCGCGCTCAGCCTGCCAACCCGGTCCGATGCCGAAGCCGCCGTGCTCACGGCACGTCTGGCGACTTCCCGGGTCCGGTCCGTGCTTCCGGCAATCTCCCGCGCCGTGGAATGCACTTCCTCCGAGGCCGTGGCCACGGTGCCCACGTTGACGGATGCCTCTTCCATGGCCGCCGCCACGGAGTGCATGTTGGCGCTCATCTCCTCGGACGCGGCGGCCACCGTGGTGGCCTTGCCCGCCAATTCTTCCGCGCTGCCGAGAAGTTCGTCGGACATCTCCTCCAGCGTGGAAGAAGATTCCCGCAGCATTCTGGACCTCCCGGCGATCTCCGAGACAATGGACCTGATGCCCTGAGCCGTCTTGTTCAGATGGCGCTGCATCTCTCCCAGTTCGTCCCGGCGGGTGACGGGCAGCTCTCCGGACATGTCGCCCACGGCCAGATGCTCCAGAAAGGCTCCGGCCGTGCGCAGCGGCGCCAGCACGCTGCCCCGCACCATCAGCCATCCGAGCCCTCCGGCCAGCAGCAGCACGCCAGCCGTCCATCCGGCAAATTTCAGCATGGACGCGGTGAGCGCGGCGTTGGATTCCTTAAGCGAGGAAATGATGACAAACGCTCCATGCGCCTCCCCGGCACGCCATCCTTCCTTGAGCCCGCCCGAGGGATCGCGCTCTCCTTTGGGGTCGCCGTGACAATAGAGGCAGTCCTCCGACAGGATGATGGATTTGAAGTACAAAATGCGGTCTTTTTCCACGATGACCTTCTCGCGCAGGCCCGTGTCCGCGAACTCTTTGAGCACCCGGCTTTCCAGCTCGTCGGGCGCGTTCTCAGGATTGCGGGGGCTTTCCTTGGGCACGCGAAATTCCACCCCCAGTTCGGAAGCCTTGGCCCTGGCCGTGTTCATGGAAGAGACAATGGGCACGGCCTGCAAAAGACGCGGCGGGTCTTCCCGAAGTTCGTCAAGGGGGCGCAAGACCCCGTCCTGAAGCTTGCGCGCCATATCCTCACGTACGGACTCGGCCATGAGAACCACGGAGCGGCTTTCCTGCAGACGGCTCTCAATGGCGGCTTTCCTGCTGTCTGTGACGTGCATGGATATCATGACCACGGCCAGAAGCAGTTGGCCGACGGAAATAATGAGGAGCATTTTCCAGGTAAGGCCGAGCCTGTTCCACATGGGGCATACCTTCTTGCGAGAATGTTGATGCGGGGAAGCCACCGCGTCCGGGAAATTCTGTCCATGAATGTTCAGGGCATACGCCCGGGACGAGGTAAAGGCAACAAACCCGCTGTAAATCAAGGGGATAGATGTAACCGCCCGGATAGCCACAATGCGGGGCACAACCGGCCCCGGCCATAAAGGTGTTGCCCTGGCCGGATGTTCCGGACCATAATCCCGGAAAAAAGCTACTGGAGGACCTATGCTCTCTCCGTTGCCGACCCCTCGTGAAATGGGCGTCTGGGATCAGCAGACCATCCACAACTTCGGCCTGTCCGGACAGATACTGATGGAAAACGCCAGCCGGGCCGCGCTGCACGCCTTGCGGGCCGAAACGGCCGGGCGAAAATTCGGATCGGCTCTGGTGTTCGCCGGCCCCGGCAACAACGGCGGCGACGCCTTCGCCCTGGCCCGGCATCTGGCCAACGACGGTCTGGCCGTCCGGATCATGCACTCCCGGCCTCTGGACGACTACACGGGCGACGCTGCCTACCATCTGAATCTGGCCAGGAACATGGATATTCCCTGCGCTCTTCTGTCCGCTCCGCCGCCCGTCTTTCCAAAGGCCGATCTGCTTGTGGATGGTCTGCTGGGCACGGGCGCACAGGGTGAACTGCGCCCGGACATGCGGGCCTGGATCACGGCCATGAACGACATGAAGGAAAACTCCTTCATCCTGGCTCTGGACATCCCCTCGGGTCTGAACGGCCTGACCGGCACCCCCATGCCTCTGGCCGTCAGGGCGGATCTGACCGTGACCTTCGAGGCGGCCAAGCTCGGCCTGGTCCAGCCCCCGGCCGAGCCGTACACAGGCAGGCTGGTTGTGGCGGATATCGGCATCCCCCGGCAGGTCAAAGCCAGTCACCCCGCAGGACATGCGCTCCTTACGGAAAAACTGGCGGACCTGCTGCCGCGGCCCGCCCCGGACATGCACAAGGGCGACGCCGGGCACCTGCTCGTTCTGGGCGGTTCGGCGGGCATGACCGGAGCGCCGCTTCTGGCCGCCCGGGCGGCCCTGCGCTCGGGGGCGGGGCTGGTCACCCTCGGATGCCCGGAAGGACTCAGTCCGTCCTATGGAAGCTTCCCCGAAATCATGGCCTTGGGGCTGGGAAACGGAAAACACTGGAGCGAAGAATGCCACACGGATCTGGCGGCGCAGCCGCGCCGGTTCTCCGCCGTGGTTCTGGGGCCGGGCCTTGGCCGCGACAGCGGGGCCGAGCGGTTTCTCAGGCGTTATCTGGACGCGCCCCATCCACGCACCTTATACGATGCCGACGCCCTGTATCTGCTGGGGAAGAACCAGGAGCTGCTCTCCCGCCTGGGGCCGGAAGCCGTGCTCACGCCTCATCCCGGAGAAATGGGCTTTCTGCTCGGGATGCCGGGTGCGGAGATCAGCCGCGAGCGCATCCGGCACGCCCGCGAATTCGCCGCAGGTCACGGCTGCACTCTGGTGCTGAAAGGCGCGGCCAGCATCGTGGCCGGAATGGAAGAGCCCGTGACCATCTCGCCCTTTCACGTCCCCAATCTGGCCGTGGCCGGGTCCGGCGACGTGCTGGCCGGAGTCATCGGCAGCCTCATGGCCCAAGGGCTCGCGCCATTGACCGCGGCTCGGGCCGGAGTGTACTGGCATGGTTATGCCGGACGCCTGCTGGAAAAAGTTTTTCCGTACCGGGGTAACACCCCGCTGGATATCGCCGAAAACCTGCCCGCAGCCCTGAAGGAGTGGAAACAATGCGCACAGCCAAAGACATCATGACGTCGCCCGCCATCACCATCGGTCCCGACGCGGACATCACCGAGGCCGCGAAGATACTGCTGGACCGGGACATCAACGGCCTGCCCGTGGTGGATGACTCCGGCCGGGTAGCCGGCATCATCTGTCAGAGCGATCTGGTCAGGATGCAGAAATCCCTGCCCATTCCTTCCCTGTTCACCCTGCTGGACGGCTTCGTGCCCCTGTCCACCACCGCGCTTCTGGAAACGGAAGTAAAACGCATCGCCGCGTCCAAAGTGGCCGACGCCATGACCAGAAAGGTGGAGTTCATCAGTCTGGACACGGGCGTGGACGTCATCGCCGCCCTCATGGTGGACAAGCAGTTCCACACCCTGCCCGTTGTGGATCAGGGACGGCTGGTGGGCGTGGTGGGCAAACGCGACATACTGCGCACCCTGCTGCCCCGATGATCCTGACCCTCGAAACTCCCGCCGCCACCGCCGCCATGGCCCGGGCCTTCGCCCGCGCCGCCGCGGCGGCCGATGTTCTTCCCGCCATACTCATGAACGGTCAGCTGGGCGCGGGGAAAACCACCTTCGTGCGGGCGCTGGTCGAGCTGCTGCCGGGCAGCGAAAACGCCGAGGTCGGCAGCCCCAGCTTCAATCTCGTCAATCTCTACCCGACCACGCCGCCCGTGGCCCATTTCGATCTGTACCGCACGGAAGGGCAGGGTTTTTCGGCCGATCTGGAAGAAGTTCTCGAATCCGGCGCATTCTGCCTGGTGGAATGGGCCGAATTCCTGCCCGAGGCGTCCCGGCCGGAATCCTTCGTGACCATGGACTGGGACGTGAAGGACGACGTCCGGACCGTGCGCTTCACCGCCAGCGACGAACAGGCCCGGCTCTTTCTGGAGCGAGTTCTGGGCGGCGGCGTGTAAATCTCATGTCCGTATCAGCCAAACGCCCCCTCGCCGAATCCCTGCGGCCGGAAACTCTGGACGATTTCATCGGACAGAGCCATTTCCGCGAACGTCTGCGCACCCTCATGCAGGCCAAAGAACTGCCGAGCCTGCTCCTCTTCGGCCCGCCGGGATGCGGCAAATCCACCGTGGCCCTGCTCCTGGCCCGGCACAGCGGCAGGCCCTTCGTGCGGGTCAGCGCGCCGGACGTGGGCATTACCGCCTTGCGCAAGCAGATTCAGGACAAGGACATCCTCATTCTGGACGAACTGCACCGCTATTCCAAAGCCCAGCAGGATTTCTTCCTGCCCATTCTGGAAACGGGCGAGCTGACTCTCATCGCCACCACCACGGAAAATCCGTCCTTCAGCGTGACCCGGCAGCTTCTGTCCCGGCTGCATGTGCTGCGCCTGCGCTCCATGAGCCCGGCGGAACTGCTGGACGTGGGCAGGCGCGGCGCGGCAGGAACGGGGCGGGACATCCCGGAGAAAAGCCTGGAAATCCTGGCCGCCCTGTCCAGCGGCGACGCCCGGACCATGCTCAATCTGGTGGAATTCGTGGCCGGACTGGCGGACGAAGACCTGGATCCCGAGCATCTCAAAACCAAACTGCCAGAGATCGTGCTGCGCGGAGACCGTGTAGGTGAGTCCCATTACGAGCTGGCCTCGTCCCTGATCTAATCCATCCGCGGGTCGGATCCGGACGCGGCCCTCTACTATCTGGCCTGTCTGGTGGAGACCGGCGAAGATCCCCGGTTCATCTGCCGCAGACTGATCCTTTCGGCATCCGAGGATGTGGGCCTTGGCGACCCGATGGCCATGCCTCTGGCCGTGGCCTGCGAGCAGGCCGTGGAGCGCGTGGGCATGCCCGAAGGCTGGATTCCCATGGCCGAAACGGCCGTGTACCTGGCTCTGGCGCCCAAGAGCAATTCCACCTACGCGGGCTATCTTTCGGCCCAGAAGGAAATCCGCGCCAGCGGCCCCAAACCCGTGCCCCTGCATCTGCGCAACGCTTCCACCAGCCTGCAACGGGAATGGGGATTCGGGCAGGGGTACAAATATCCCCACGCCTACCCCGAAGCCTGGGTGGAGCAGGACTATCTGCCTCCGGAACTCAAGGGCCGGGCCTTCTACCAGCCCAAGAGCCTGGGGCACGAAGAACGGCTGACCATGTGGCTGCGCCGGACCAGGGGAGCCCGTGTAAAACCGAAAGGCAGAGACCGGGACTGGAACGACTGAAGGCACTCCGGCCATGAACGCTTCGCCCCGCCGCCGATACGACCGGCAACGGGGCGAAAACTTGGCATAAACACGGACCTGCCATGCTATTTCATCCCTTTCCACCGTGACAAGACCGGAAAAAGATGCCAAGCAAAGGCAGCAGGTCTCCAGCGGAATCACGTTGCTACCGGAAAACCTTCTTCCTGTACAAAGCACATGCATACTCCCCACCCAGCCAGGCCATCCTTAGCAGCGCACTCCGAAACTTCCGGCCTGCTCCAAAAAAAAGATCAAAAAATCGAGGAACTGCACAAAAAAATACAAAAGTACGAAGCCATCCTCCAGGGCCTGTCCGATGGCGTACTGCTCATCGACGAAAAACTCGTGGAATGTAATCAAGCGGCCTGCCATATTTGGCGCTGTGAAAAAAATGACATTATCGGCTTTTTTCCCAGTGACTTCGCCCCCCAGCTCCAGCCTGACGGAGAATGCTCTCATGAATCGGCCCAGAGAAAAATAAACGAGGCGTTAAACGGCAATATCCAGCAGTTTAAGTGGAAAGACATCCGCCGCGACGGCGTTCCCATCGACACTCAAGTGACCTTAAGTCGCATCGAAGCCGAGGGAAAAGGCTATGTTCTGGCCACCTTCAAAGACATCACTGATATCAAAGCTAAAGAAAATGAACGGCAAGCGCTTCTGCACATGTTGGAAAAAATTATCGAGGACAGGACACAGGCTTTGCGGGAGTACGCAGACTCACTCAATGCTGAAATCGAACGCCGCAAGAGTATAGAGCTCAGTCTGGAGCAGGCTTATGCGGAGCTGAAGGAAATTTTTGACGCATCTGGCGACGGCCTGCTCGTTCTGGACACGGAGCGCAATATTGTCCGTGCAAACCGGGCCTTTGCCGATCTGGTAGAAAAACCCGTGGCCAGATTGATCGGCCAAAAATGCTTTAATGTCATTCCCTGTCGTCATAAATGCACGGATCACTGCATCCTTCAGGAGCTGGTAGTCGGCTCCTTCAAGACCGATTTTGAAAAGGAATTTTTCTCTTCGTCGGGGGAAAGGAAGTCTTGTCTGGTCAAGGTTGCGGCCCTGCGCGACAGTACCGGGGAAATACTTGGTATCGTTAAGAGCTACAAAGATCTAACCAGCTACAAACACCGGGTGGACATGCTCCAAGAATCCGAAGCATTCCATCGCATCACCCTGGAAAGCATTTGGGACGCCATTTTTCTTACCACAGACGCGGGCGACCTTGTTTTCGTCAGCTGTAATGCCGCTAATGTTTTTGGCCGGGATACAGAAGAAATTCTTGCTGCCCGCACTATCTTCAATCTCGTGGGATACCAGTTCTATTCGCCCCAAGAATTGAGGGAACATCAGGAAATACGCAGTCGAGAAGTCGAGATTACGGACAAGACCAGCCAAAAGCGTGTGCTCATGGCCAACATCAAACGCGCCCTGATTCGCTCGGGCACCACCCTCATCGCCTTTCGGGATATCACTGAACGCAAGGCTGCGGAAAAACAAGCCAAGATTGAATATGAACAACTCGTGCAAGCGGGCAAGATGGTGTCCTTAGGGATACTGGTTTCGGGAGTGGCCCATGAAATCAACAACCCCAACAATGCCATCATCCTGAATGTTCCCCTGCTTGAGCGCATATGGCGGGACGCGCAGGTCATTCTGGACGAATACATGGATGAAAACGGAGATTTCGTGCTCGGTAACCTGCGTTATTCCTATGCCAGGGAGCACATCCCGCAGCTTTTTTCCGGCATCATGAATGCGTCCCGGCGCATCAAAACCATCGTTCAGAATCTGAAGGATTATGCCCGGCAAGGCTCCGCAGTGTTGGACGAGATCGTCGACATAAACAGCGCACTCAAAACCGCCCTGCAATTGATTGATAACCAACTGTGCAAGGCCACGAACAAGCTGGAAGTTTCCTTTGGATTCGGCATTCCGCACTTCCAGGGAAATTTTCAAAAAATTGAACAAGTCATCATCAATATCTTACAGAACGCCTGCGAGGCCTTGCAGAACAAGAACCAAGCCATCCGTGTCCGTACCGGACACAACCGGAAAGAAATCTGGCTGGAAGTGTCCGACGAGGGCCAAGGCATCGCAAGCGCCGACCTACCTCATGTAACCGACCCCTTTTACACCACCAAACGCGCCTCCGGGGGTACCGGTCTTGGACTACCCATTTCCTCTCGTATCATGCAAGAGCACGGAGGGAATTTAGCCATCCAATCCATCCCAGAACACGGAACCTGTGTCCGTCTGACCTTTCCTGTCTCCGGTTTGGAGGATGAATAATGTCCGCGACTCCAGTACTCATCGTCGACGATGAAACCAGTATCCTCAACAGTTTTGAGCTATGTCTGCGTGCAAGCGGCGTGAACCACATCCTCTCCTGCCAAAACCCGGCCCGAGCTCTGGAAATTATTGGCGACCGAATGCTGGGAGCCATGATTCTAGACTTGAACATGCCCGGCATCAGCGGTCAGGCCATTCTGTCCCACGTCCGGGAAACATGCCCCGACCTGCCCGTCATCGTGGTCACCGGAGTGGAGTCCATAGAATCGGCCGTGGAATGCATGAAACTTGGAGCCATTGATTATCTAGCGAAACCCGTGGAAGAAGAACGCTTAGCCGCCTCCGTGCGCACAGCCCTGGAAATGAGCCGTCTGCGCCGGGAAAACAGCTCTCTTCGGCGCTGCCTCGCTCTGGACCAACTGGCCAAACCCGAGGCTTTCGCCCATTTCATCACCGCAAGCCCCAAGCTCCGTCAAATATTTCAATATCTGGAAGCCATCAGCATTTCTCCGGAGCCTATCCTCATTACCGGCGAAACGGGGGTAGGCAAGGAACTTGTGGCCCAAGCCGTGCACAAGCTGATCTGCCCTCAAAAGCCCTTTGTAGCCGTAAACGCGGCCGGCCTAGATGACATGATGTTCAACGACACCCTTTTCGGGCACCGCAAAGGCGCATTCACAGGAGCAGCTACCTCTCGAAAGGGACTTGTGGAACAGGCAGGGGACGGAGTGCTCTTTCTAGACGAAATCGGCGACTTGGAAAAATTGTCGCAAACCAAACTGTTACGGCTTCTTCAGGAGCGTGAATATCTGCCCCTTGGAGCCGACATTTCTCGTCCGTCCGAAGCACGGATGGTCCTGGCCACCAACCGCGACTTGGAGGCCATGGCCGAAGCAGGCACCTTCCGCAAAGATCTCTACTACCGCCTGTGTACACACATGATCCGTATTCCGCCCTTGCGCGAGCGTCCGGAAGATATTCCGCTCCTGCTCGACTTTTTCATGCGGCAGGCTGCCACCAACCTAAGCAAGGATGCGCCCAGCCTGGATCTGAATCTCGTCAATCGATTGCGAGCTTATTCCTTTCCAGGAAATGTCCGGGAGCTGCGCGCCTTTGTCTTTGACGCTATGAGCCGCTGGAACGGCGGAAACTTCTTCTGTGGCCCGAACAGCGGCCTTCCCAGTCCCGGTGATAGCAAAAAGCCCGACTTCCCCGCCACCCTGCCTACTATTGAAGAAGCCGTACAGGCCCTAATTGACGAGGCCATGCGGCGAGCTAACGGCGTACAAACCGTGGCCGCCCGCTGGCTTGGCATCTCACAGCCTGCTTTGAGCAAACGGCTGAAGAAAAATAAGCCATTACCTTGACCATACTACGCCCACCAGCCCATAACTTCTGTTATGGGCTATTTTCATGCGAAGAATGCATAAAAACTTCGCATGAATCTTTTCTTTTCAGTATATTACCCCGCAATACTGCACTCCTTACAGCCATATCGATGCCTGCCTCGCCGTAAAGTTATGAATTTTACTATAATTTGATTTTCCTTCTTCTAAAAATAATAAAATAAATCAGTTTGATATAAGATATTACAAAAGGTATGTTTCTTTCATTATCTTTTCTATTTTCCACGTATCTGCCTGAGTTCTATAATGGAGGAAACCATGATCCAAAACTACCTCTTTCCGACGACTGTTTCCGAAGCAGTCACGGCCCTCAGCACCAACAGGGGAAAGGCTCGGATCATCGCCGGAGGCACCGACCTGATCTTGGAATTACAGGACGGCAAGAACACCTGTGACGTGTTGGTGGACCTGACCCAAATCGCGGAACTCAAAAACATCACGGAAGAGAACGGCTTCGTCCGTATCGGCGCAAGCGTCACCCACGCCCAGGCCGCTAAATCCGAACTCGTTCTCAAACACGCTCCGGCCTTGGCTCAAGCCTGCCGCAAGGTCGGTTCCTTACAGATCCGCAACATGGGAACCATCATCGGCAACATCGTCACCGGTAACCCCGCCGCCGACGCTGCTGTGGCCCTTTCCTGCCTGGAAACCACAGCCGAGGTGACCACTCTGGAAGGCATACAGACCATGCCTTTGGCTGACATGTACGCCGGGGTCTGTCTGTCCTGCATCGACAGCTGCTGCCAAGTGGTGACCCATGTCAGATTCCCCCTGAAACAGCCTGGCCAGGGGTCGGCCTACCTACGCATGGAGCAACGTAAAGCCCTGGCCCTGCCTATGCTCGCAGTCTCGGCCATGGTCGCTCTGGATGGTGACAGGTTTCAGTGGGCACGGGTGCTCATCGCCCCTGTAGGTGCCGGACCACAGCACGCTGTGGATGCAGAGGAATTTCTGAAGGGTGCGCCCATCAACGCCACTACCCTGGCCGAAGCCGGCCAGCTAGCCCGGAATCAGGCCAAATTCCGCAGCAGCGCCATCCGCGGCTCCAAGGAATACCGGATCGGAGTCCTGCCCGTTTTCGTCGAACGGGTTCTGCATGCAGCGGTCGAGGACGCCCGCAAGGCTTAATGGGAGGAAAAAACATGGCAAACCAGATCATTTCATTCAGACTGAATGGCGAAGTCATCGAAATAGCCGTGTCTCCATCGGAGATGCTCCTCGATGTACTACGCGAAAACATGCACTTAACCGGAACTAAACGCGGTTGCGGCAAGGGTGAATGCGGAGCCTGCACTATCATTTTCAACGGCAAAGCCATGAACGCCTGTCTGATCCCGGCTATGCGCGCCAAGGGAGCGGACATCCAGACCATTGAAGGAGTTGAAAGCCCTGACGGTTTGCATCCGTTGCAGCAAAGCTTCATTGACAAAGGTGCGGTACAATGCGGTTTCTGCACGCCAGGCATGATCATGTCGGCCAAAGCTTTGCTGGACAAAAACAAGTCCCCCTCCAGAGACCAAATCCGGGAAGCCATTGGTGGCAACATCTGCCGTTGCACAGGATACCTTAAGATAGAGGAAGCCGTGGAGGACGCCGCTTGCAATATGCGGGCATCCGCCGTCAAGGGAGGAGACGTATGAATCAGTTCAAATATATTGGAAAAAACGTTGGCCGACGGGACGGTGTGGACAAGACCACAGGCCGAGGTCTCTTCACCTCGGATATCTTTCTGCCAGGAATGCTTTACGCTAAGGTACTGCGCAGCCCCCACCCTCATGCCCGCATTGTAAGCATCGACACATCCGAGGCCGAAAAACTGCCTGGCGTGAAGGCGGTTATGACCCACAAAAACAGTCCTAAAAATCTTTTCAATGCGGCCGTACCCATGTTTCTGACCATTCCGCAACTGGAACGGGTACTGGATCAATACCTTTTTGACGAAGTGGTTCGCCATGTGGGTGACGAAGTAGCGGCTGTGGCTGCCACCAGCGAGACTGTGGCGGAAAAAGCCTTATCCTTAATCAAAGTCGACTACGAAATTCTGCCTGCCGTCTTTGATGCACTTGAAGCCATGAAACCTGGAGCACCGGAATTGCACCCCGGCAAGGGCTGCACTCCCGAAGGAAAAAATATTCCTGGAGAAATAGTAAAGATTCCTTTCAACGATGTGGACAAGGGCTTTGCCGAATCCGACGTGATCATCGAAGAAACCTTTGAAGTACCCGTGCAAAAGCAGGTCCAGATGGAAACCCAGGCCGCCGTGGCCCAAGTGGACGGCAACGGCGATGTGACCGTATGGTCCACCAGCCAGACCCCACATCCGTCGAGGGCTATCCTGGGAAAAATCTTCGGGATTCCGGCCAGTAAAATTCGCGTTCTGGCCCCTCCGTATATAGGCGGTGGTTTTGGAGTGCGTATTGGATTAAGCGGCAAGGCCGAACCCATCGCTATGGGTCTGGCCCTGCTGGCCAAACGTCCGGTAAAGCTCGTATACACGCGCAAAGAAGACTTTATTGCCTCGGACACCCGTCATGCCGCATACATGACTGTGAAGCTTGGCGCCAAGAAGGATGGCACCTTTCAAGCTCTGGACCTGAAAGGCGTCTTTAACACGGGCGCTTTCTGTACTTTCGGCGTGGAACTGCCTGGTGTATCCGGGGCCATGACCTTGGCCATTTACCGCATTCCACACCAACGTTATATTGGACATAGCGTATACACCAACTGCACCAGCGCCGGAGCCATGCGTGGTTTTGGCAACCCTCAGGGCAACATGGCCATGGAGCAGGCCGTAGATATGATGGCCGAAAAATTGGGCATGGACCCGTTGGAACTACGCATGAAAAACATTATGCGTGTTGGCGACAAGTGGTGCCTGCCCTACCCCTGCGGCACCACGGAGTTGGCCGAATGCATACGTCAGGGGGCCCAAAGTATCGGCTGGGAGCGGCGTACCCAGCCAGGTCAACCCCAAGACGGCAAAGTGCGTGGCATAGGTATGGCCGTGGGCACGCACGTCAGCAATGCTTGGCCCTTCTGCGTGGACTACGACAACGCCTACGTGACCATTCAACCCGATGGCTCGGCTCACGTGGCCTCCGGTGTACCGGATATTGGCACGGGCACCAGCACCAGCCTAGTGCAGATCGCAGCCGAAACTTTAGGCATTGACATAGAGTGCATCAGTCTGACCTACGGCGATACTCTGAGCACACCCTTCGACATTGGCAGCCACGCCAGTCGTTGCTGCTATGCGGCGGGGACGGCCATCAAAGCCGCCGCTACCGACGCCCGGCGTCAGCTTCTGGAATACGCAGCAGGATACTTCAATATCGCACCCGAGCGGCTGGAAATCAAAGACGGTGTCGTCACCCCGGTAGTCTCCAGCATGCATGAATGCGCTGGTTCCGGCCTGTGCCTGTTGGAAGAAGTCACGGAAGGTAAAGGCAACTCTGTAACCGTGGAAGAACTGGCCTATCACGCCCACGTACGTAATAAGCAATTTATTGGCGTGGGACGGATTGTCCCGGAAAACGCCCCACCTTGGCACGCCTGTTTCGCCGAGGTGGAGGTGGACACCTGCACGGGACAGGTCCGGGTCATCAAGCTGGCCGCCGCTCACGACGTGGGACAGGCTATCAATCCCATGATAGTTGAAGGGCAAATTGAAGGCGGTGCTGCTCAGGGCATAGGTTACGCTCTGAGTGAAGAAATCACCTACAACGCCAAAGGCCAGCAACAGCAGTACAGCATGCACAACTACATGTTACCCACAGCCGAGGACATGCCTGAAATTCATTCCATCATCGTCCGGTCCAGCGATCCCACCGGCCCCTTCGGGGCCAAGGGAGCGGGAGAATGTAGCTTGGTCTGCCCGGCTTCAGCCATAGCCAATGCCGTAGCCAATGCCACCGGGTACCGTCTTAAAAAGCTGCCTATGACTCCGGAGCGCGTATTCGCGGCCTTGAATTCATAAAACTGACGGCGCGGAGTATCCTCCGCGCCGTTTTCGTCTGGAGACCAGTGGATGTTAAGGCCAATATCCACACCACCTCATGAGGGAAAACTATGTTTACCATTGTCAGACGAGAAGAAATGGCTGGAGGCACGGTTATCCTCAATGAAATCACTGCTCCGCGCATCGCGGCCAAGGCCCGGCCGGGCCAGTTTCTGATTCTCAAAGCCTATGAAGACGGAGAGCGAATCCCGCTGACCATGGCCGAAACCGACCCGGAAAAAGGAACGGTGACTGTCATCTATATGGTCGTGGGCAAAAGCACTGAACTTTTCAAGCGTCTCAAACCTGGCGACTGTTACCAGAACGTCATCGGCCCATTGGGACAACCCACGCACATTGAACCAGGGAAAAACGTGATCTGTGTAGGCGGCGGTACCGGCGTGGCCGTTCTGCATCCCATTGCCCGCGGCATGAAAAACGCGGGTTGTACCGTGACATCTATCGTCGGCGCACGGAACAAAGAGCTGATCATCCTGGAAGATAAAATGCGCCAAACCTCTCACGATCTGTGCATTTGTACCGATGACGGCTCCTACGGCCGCAAAGGATTCGTGACCGAAGCGCTTAAGGAGAAACTCCAGGCAGGTGGTGTGGACTTGGTAGTGGCCATCGGCCCGGTGCCCATGATGAAGTTCGTCTCTCTTATGACCAAGGAATTTGATGTACCGACCCTGGTCAGTCTCAATCCCATCATGATCGACGGTACGGGTATGTGCGGCGGATGCCGGGTCACTGTGGGTGGAGAAACCAAATTCGGCTGTGTGGACGGCCCGGAATTCGACGGCCATAAGGTCGATTTCGACGAACTCATCCTACGCCTCCAAGCATACACCGAACAGGAACGACGTAGCCACGAACGCTGCAAATGGGAAAAAGGAGGTGCCTGATGAGTGCCGAAAAAACTCCCCGCCAACACATGCCGGAACAGGCACCTCTGGTCCGGGCCCATAACTTTGAAGAAGTTCCTTTGGGCTACACGCGTGAGATGGCCATGGCCGAGGCTGGCCGCTGCCTGCAATGCAAAAATCCAGCTTGCGTACAAGGCTGTCCGGTCAGTGTGAACATTCCGGGTTTTATCAAACACATTGCCGAAGGAAATTTTGATAAAGCCATTGGCACTATATGGGAGCGCAACAGTCTGCCCGCAGTCTGTGGCCGAGTCTGCCCGCAGGAAGTCCAGTGTGAAGGCAGATGTCTGCTGGGCAAAAAAGGCGAGGCCGTGGCCATTGGCAATCTGGAGCGCTTTGCCGCTGACTGGGAGCGTGAGCATCACGTCTGCCAACTGCCTCTCCGGAACGATGCCACGGGCAAGAAGGTGGCCGTAATTGGTTCGGGGCCGTCGGGATTGACCGTGGCCAGCGATCTCATTCTCAAGGGACACGAAGTCAGCCTGTTCGAGGCCTTTCACAAACCCGGCGGAGTGCTGGTTTATGGAATTCCTGAGTTCCGACTGCCCAAGGATATCGTTGCGGCCGAAGTCTCCTGTCTCCAGGCTCAAGGAGTACAACTTGAATGTGACGCAGTGGTGGGCCGTACCGTAACAGTGGATGAACTCTTTGAACAAGGTTTTGACGCCGTATATCTGGGCGTGGGCGCGGGTTTACCCAAATTCATGAATATTCCGGGTGAAAACTTGGTGGGCGTCCTCTCGGCCAACGAATACCTGACCCGGGCCAACCTGATGAAAGCCTATCGTTTCCCTGATACGGACACCCCTATTCCGCGCGGACACAGTGTGGTCGTGCTTGGCGGCGGCAACGTGGCCATGGACAGCGCACGCACGGCCATACGTCTGGGTGCGGACAAGGTCAGCCTTGTGTACCGCCGTTCCCGCGCTGAAATGCCTGCCCGCGCGGCGGAAATTCATCACGCCGAGGAAGAAGGACTCCACTTCGAGCTGCTCTGCAACCCAGTCCGCTATTTAGGAAACGACAAAGGGCGCTTGGTCGGTATTGAATGCGCGCGCATGGAATTGGGCGAACCTGACTCTTCTGGCCGCAGACGCCCCGTGCTCATACCTGGATCGGAGTTTATCATCGACTGTGATCTGGCTGTGGTGGCTATCGGGTCCGGAGCCAATCCACTCCTGACCCGCTCCACATCCGATCTCCCCCTGAACAAATGGGGTTATGTCGTGGCCAACGCAGAAACAGGCAAGACGGGAAAAAAGGCTGTCTGGGCCGGAGGCGATATCGTTACCGGAGCGGCTACAGTCATTCTGGCTATGGGTGCGGGACGCAAAGCTGCGGACTCCATTCACGAATACCTGACTTGGGGCTGGTAGCGACATGTCCCGGCACCATGCGGAGGATTCATGGCCAGTCTGAGCAAACTCGTCATCGCCATCAAAAGCGGTGGCGAAATGGGGTCAGCCATTGCTTGGCGACTGTACCAAGCCCGGATGCGGCGCATGCTCATTTTGGAAACACCCCATCCGCTGGCGGTGCGCCGCACGGTCAGCTTCTGCGAGGCCGTACATGACGGAGAATGCGAAGTAGAAGGCGTGCGCGGCGTGCGCGTAGACAGCTTGGATCAAATCGAAGATACTTGGACGGCAGGGAGCCTACCCATACTAGTGGACCCAACCTGGGGGAGTCTTGCCACCATCGGCCCGGACGTGCTGGTCGACGCCATTATTGCCAAGCGCAATCTGGGCACACAGATAGCCGACGCGCCTTTGGTCATCGCTCTGGGGCCAGGCTTCGAGGCCGGGAAGGATACCCATCTGGTGGTCGAAACCAACCGGGGACACGATCTGGGTCGCGTCATCACACAGGGCCCAGCAGCTCCCAACACGAGCACTCCCGGCAGCATCAACGGTTATGCCGGAGAACGGGTGTTGCGAGCGCCGGTCGAGGGCAAGCTAACCTGGACTCACGCTTTGGGCGATCTGGTCGAAGCGGGAGAAATACTGGGAGACGTGGCAGGAGTGCCGCTCACGGCCTCCATTCCCGGCCTGCTGCGCGGACAAATTCGGGCCAGAAACCATGTGCCACGCGGCCTGAAGCTGGGCGATATTGACCCCAGGGGCGATCGGTCCTTTTTGCACACCATTTCTGACAAAGGACGCGCCTTGGGCGGAGCCGTGCTGGAATGCATCATGAGAAATTACAATACATGACAAGCACCATGGCCGAGGCTTTGGGTCTGCCGTCCCAAGGTCTTCTGAGCATCATTGGCGCGGGCGGCAAGACCACAGCCATGTTTCGCCTAGCCAAAGAGCTGGTTGAACGGAAACGCCGAGTTATCTGCAGCACCACCACCAAGATATTCCGGCCGAGCTCCAGCCAAGCTAGGCTGGTTCTGGCAAAAGATAACGAGCATGTGACTGAAGAATGCTCCCGAATCGTGGATAACGGCGAGCCCGCGTGCGTGGTCTGGGCGGCAGAAGGCAACAAATTGTTAGGGCTTCCGCCTGATTTTCTACATCATCTTTTTGATTCTGGAATATGTGACTGGCTTTTGGTGGAAGCCGACGGCGCGCGCCGCCTACCTCTCAAGGTGCCTGCAGCCTCTGAACCTGTCATTCCCGAACGCAGTACGCACGTACTAGCCATCATTGGTCTAACAGCTATCGGCACTCCACTGGACGAAGATCACGTTTGTAGAAGTCAGCGCTACGCGGAGTTGAGCGGACTTTCTGCCGGACAGCCGATCAGCCCGGAATCTGTAGCCGCAGTATGCACTCATCCCGAAGGTGCTTTCAAAGGTACGCCCCAAGGGGCCACGCGCCTGCTCTGGCTGAACCAAGCCGACACACCGCATGCGCCAGAGCATGGCCGTCTCATCATCAAATGCCTGCGCCGCGCCAATGCCATGCCTCACCGGGTCTGCATAGGCGCCACCGCCCACGCTGCATGTGTTATGGAAGTCTACCCATGAGTGTACGGGGCGTAATTCTCGCCGCTGGAAAAAGCCAGCGCATGGGCGCGATCAAGCAACTCCTGCCTTTTCGCGGCAAACCCTTGGTACAGCACGTCATTGATGCGGCACGCGGCTCGCAGCTCGCGCACCTGTTACTGGTGCTTGGCCATGCCCATACAGACATTTTACAAAGAATCGACATCAGCGGACTTCAGATTGTCGTCAACAACCTATTTGACACAGGTCAGGCTACGTCCGTCGTCAGTGGACTGAACAACGGCCCAAACACCGAGGGAGTGATGTTTCTGTTAGGTGATCAGCCTCTTGTTCACACCGCCTTCATCAATCTGCTCATCACTCAATTTCTGGTCGCACATCCTCTGGCCGTGATGCCGGTCCATCAGAATCGGCCCGGCAATCCGGTCATTTTAGGCCGAGAGTTGACACAGGAAGCCCTCACTCTGACTGGGGACACCGGAGCGCGGCAACTACTGCGCCAGCATGCCCAGCATGTACTCCATGTGGAGGTGGATGATCCGCTGCTTTTCCACGA
>JAUMXF010000117.1 GCA_030529235.1 Pseudomonadota bacterium | reverse complement strand
AAAACACGAAGCGCCATGCCGCTGTCCGTACCCGTTCACCGGGATTATGGCAGCGGCACGGTGCATGTTGATCAGGCCAGATTGGAAGCCGCGAACTTCCAGTTAATCAGTTTTTCCAGCACGGCGGCGATATAGTCCCCCCGGCGGTTCTGGTAATCCAGATAGTAGGCGTGTTCCCACACGTCGATGGTCAGAAGCGGCTTCACGCCCATGGTCAGAGGAGTCTCGGCGTTCATGGTGTTCATGACCTTGAGCTCTTTTCCATCGGCCACGAGCCAGGCCCAGCCACTGCCGAAACGTCCGGCCGCCGCACTCTGGAGCTCCTTCAGACAGGCCGGGACATCCCCGAAGGATGCTTCAATCCGCTTTTTCAGCTCCGCGGGAGGCTGTCCTCCGCCCTTGGGCGACAGGCTCTCCCAGTAAAAGGTATGGTTCCATGTCTGGGCGGCGTTGTTGAAGATGGCGGTCTTGTCGGCTTTTCCCGCCGTGGCCTTGACAATGTTATCCAGGGACATGTCGGCGTATTCGGTACCGGCGATCACTTTGTTCAGGTTGGTCACATAACCCTTGTGATGTTTGCCGTAGTGAAAACCCACAGTCCTGGCGGAAATGACCGGCTCGAGGGCATTTTCCGCATAGGGCAGGGGCGGCAGTTCCAGCCCGGCGGACCAGGCCGTCCGCCTGAATCCACCCAAAGTGATGCCCAGTGTCGCGCCTGCCGCAAGTGTCAAAAACTGTCTGCGGCTGAATCCGGATGGAGCTGTTTTTTCCATGTGATGCCTCCTTTGCAAACGGTTTGCGTTTCAGAACGGTTCGGACGGCCGTAAGCGCATCCTTCACCGTCGAAAATATATGTGGCTGACGCGGCTTTTGTCATGTGCGACGGCCAAACATGCGGGTACTTCACCTCCATGAATGAAGGCTCGATTCAGAAGATGCCCGCGCACAGGCCCACACCAAGTACCAGAAGCATGACGCCAACGACCCGCCGCACGGTCTGAATGGTCATTTTCTTCAGCAGGCCGCGGCTGATGTGTACACCCAGAACGGCCGCGACCGTGGCCGCCGCGACCAGGCCCGCATTTTCCGTGATCATGTGCGAACCGGCCAGGCTCGCGTAGACACCGAGGCGAATCGCATCGATCATGCAGGCCAGCACCACGCCGGTGGCGATAAAGGCTTCTTTGTCGAGCCCCGCGCCCAGCAGGAAAGCGCTGCGGAATGCGCCCTGATTTCCCGACAGGCCGCCAAAGAACCCGCTGAGGAGCCCTCCGGCTGGCAGCCATGCGGGGGAAATGCGCCGTCCGCGCCTTTTTCGCAATTCGAGCAGGGCGAAAAAGATAATGAGCAAGCCCACCGTAAGCTTCACCGGCGTGACGAAAAATGTCTTGCCCCAGAGTTCATAGGAAAACCACGGCATCAGGCCGGACAGCCGCACCAGCAGCCACGCTCCGACAAAACCGCCCGCCAGGGCGGGCATTCCGAAGCGCAGCACCACGGGCCAGTCCGCCTTGCCGCCGAAAAGCGCGAGTTTGAACAGATTATTGGCGAAGTGCACCACTGCGGTCATGGCCACGGCGGTTTCCACCGGGAAAAAAATCGCCATCGCCGGCATGAGCACCGTGCCCAGGCCGAATCCGGAGAAAAGCGTCAATCCGGATACGGCCAGACTCACCAGACAGATAACCAGATATTCCATGCCGGACTCCGCTGTCGTGTGTCTGTTCAGGTCGATGGAGCCCGAAAGCAGCCGCCGGAAAACGAACGGCTCCCGGCGGACTTCAGGCCAGAGCCCTGGAGATTTCCCGGAACAGATCGGCCACGGTGACCACGCCGATGATCCGCCCGCCTTCTTCCACCACGGCCCGGCCCCGGCGGTAATCCAGCAGAACCTCCAGCCCTCTGGCCAGCGGATCGTTGGCCTTGAGGACCGGGACATCGGTCTGCACCCACTCATTGGTCCGCATCTGGGCGCAGCCCCGGCATGCCGTTCCAAAGGCCTTGTCCCAGTCCACTTCCCGATCTTCGGGCTCGGGTTCCTTGAGCAGGCATGGCCCCATGCCCTGAATGAGATTCCACATGCTCAGAATGCCAAGGAATCGTCCGTCCCGGGAAAATGCCAGAATGAAATTGGCGTCGGGTTGCCTGCCCCGGAGGTCATGCATGGCCTGGACTGCCTCGGCCAGACTCGCGTCCTCATCCACGGAGGCATATTCTTCCCGCATGATATCCCAGACTCTTTTTCGCAGTAGCATGGCTGATGTCTCCTCGTAAAAGGTCCGCTATTCAAAATCCGCCAGCAGCGCTCCGATGTGCAGGTCCTCGGTCAGAGCTTCGTTCTGGTACAGGTTGCGGATGCGCCACAGGGCCTGTTGCAGATGGGCGTTGTCGATGCCGTTTGCCAGAGCCGTGTAGGCTTCCAGAAATGCGGCCAGATGGTCGCAGATTTTGAGCATCCGGCCGTCCTTGGGGCAGAAGCGGTCCTGATTGTACTGCCCCTGGAGCTGTTCCCAGCTGACGATGCGGGCCGCGCCGTCCTGAATGATGGTCGATTCGAACTCCGAGCCGACATCCACTCCCAGGAAGTACTTCAGCCGCGTCAGCAGATCCGCATATGAAGGACCGGCCAGAATGGCGAACAGACGCCGGTCCAGTTCCCGGCCTTCGTACTCGCGGATGAGTTCTCCGATGCCCTGCACCGACACCTTGACCGGCGAGATGATGTCCCGGGTCAGAAGTTCCGGCACGTCATGAAAAAGCCCTGCATAGAAGTTGTTGTGCCGCCGCGCGGGGCAGGCACTCACGGCGATGCTGAAGAAGTAGGCGAAGCAGGCCACGATGAACATGTGCCCCAAGACCGATGTCTCGGGGATGCGCGGCGTCTGGGACCAGCGCTTCTGAAACCGGAGCTGCCCGCACATGTTGGCGAATTTTCCCAGCCCCGAACCCGCGCCGTCAAGAAGCTCCCGGACGCCCCGCAGGTCGAGGTGGCTTTCCAGACCGTTGCGGAAAGTCTTTTCGATTTCGACCATCTCCTCGTCCCAGGGGTTCAGATCTCGGATGAGATGAAATTCCCAGCGACTGGCGAACAGATGCGCCGCGTCCAGAATACGCGAGGCCAGCGTCCCCGCACCGCGCACCTGGGCGGCGAAATGCGCCTCCATGTTTTCCCAGAATCCGCGCCCCAGCGGCTGCACGCGCGGCCGGAGCTCCCGCAGCACCCATTCGGTCAGCTGCTGGTAGTGCGCCGGATTGGCCTTGATCTGGTAAAAAATGGGCGGCTTGATGTCCGTGATGACCAGACGGTAGAGGTAGTCGAAAATGCCGCCGCGCACGATGTCCTCGCCCAGACGGGATTTTTCTTCCTGGGCCAGATTCCTGGAGTTGAGCTCGTAAAGCAGCCAGGCCACGATCATCTTGTGCGCCTGCTTGTCCACTTCCACCAGCTCCATGGGGCGCATCTTGTCGTTCCACCGCTTCATGAAACTGCCGGAAAAAACGAGCTGCAACAGGCTCTTGCGTATACTGGTCACATATCCTCCATGAACCTTCCGGCGGCGGAGGAAACTTCCGTTCCCGCCGCGGGAGAAAAAAAGCTTTACAAGGACCGATGGGAAGGATACCAGTCTCATTCCTTATCCCACAACGCATTTCGTTACACCATAGCGGTTCGATGATAAAGTACTATGTACCGCATCATTGATTTCAGGATGAAAAATTCCCGCTTTCGCGCGGGATTATCAGGCAGGAGCCATGAAAAATGAAAACATATAGTCCCAAAGCAAGCGAACTGACCCGCAAATGGTATGTCGTGGACGCCAAGGACAAAGTCCTGGGCCGGCTTGCCTCGGAAATCGCTCTGCGCCTCCGGGGAAAGCACAAGGCGGAATTCGCTCCGCACATGGATAACGGGGATTTCGTCATCGTCATCAATGCGGACAAGATCAAGGTCACGGGACAAAAACTCTCGCGGAAAGTCTACTACCGGCACACGGGCCATATCGGCGGCCTCAAGGAGACCACTCTGGCGGAACTGATGGCCAAAAAGCCCGGACAGGCCATCACCAAGGCCGTGCGGGGCATGCTGCCCAAAAGCGCCCTGGGATATCAGCTCATCACCAAGCTGAAGGTCTACGCCGGCCCGGAACATCCTCACCAGGCACAGCAGCCTGAAGTGCTGGACATCTAATCCCTGATGGAGAGGACCATGAGTCAAGATTTCTTTTACGGCACCGGGAAGAGAAAGACATCCGTATCCCGGACCAGACTGTACAAGGGCACCGGAAGCATCACCATCAACGGCCGGGAACTGGCCAGCTACTTTCCCCGGGCCACCCTGCAGATGATTATCCGCCAGCCCCTCAAGCTGACCAAGACCTTGGAGAAATTCAACATCGCCTGTCGCGTTACCGGCGGCGGCCTGTCTGGTCAGGCTCAGGCTGTACGGCACGGCATCAGCCGAGCCTTGCTGGAATTTGATCCAGAGTTGCGCGGTGTACTGAAACGCGCCGGTTTCCTGACCCGGGATTCCCGCGTCAAGGAAAGGAAGAAGTACGGCCAGCGTGCAGCCCGCGCCCGCTTCCAGTACTCCAAGCGTTAATCCTCGCTGGGAATTGTCTCTGCCAAGGCAGGGGTGTTTTTACACCTCTGCCTTGTTTTTTATGGAGGTGCGTGTGGCCGCCCGAAAAATCAGTCCGGTCATGGTGTTTGCCGATGAAAACGGCAATATTTATGATGATCCCGAACTGCTGATGCTGGTCCGGCGGGGCCGGGAGCTGGCCTTGCCCCGGCCGGATGAACTCATCCCTTTGCCCGAGGGCAGTGACCTGTATCTGCTCCCCCGGCGGCACGCTCTGGGTCTCAATCCGGCAACAGGCGTGGCGGAGGCTCCGGGAGAGCAGGCCGTGGCAGCCTTTGTCTGTCCGGCCTACACCTTGTCCGCCACAGCGGCATACGCGGCGGAAGAGGGCGCGCCCAAATTGCCCCTTTTCGCTTATGGGGCTGTAGGATTTGCCGGCGGCCGTTTCTGGGTAGCCGCTACCCGCGTGGACAAGGATCGACGCCAGGTCTTTGCCCATGTTCCGCCGGAACGCATTGAACGAGGTGCGCATGATCTGCTGAAGCGCTATCCGCAGAACCGGCTCATCCAGCATCTGGCCCGCTGCGCTCTGACCTTCTGCTGTCCGGCGGCCAAAAATCTGGCTCTGGGCCGGTATGAAGCCCCCCTGCCCACGGCCAGAACCTGCAACGCCCGCTGCTTCGGCTGCATTTCCCTGCAACCTGAGAGTTCCGGCTTCCCCGCGCCCCAGAGCAGAATCGGCTTCACACCCACGGCCGGTGAAATTGCCGAAATCATGACCCTGCACGCGCGGCGGGCCAAAAATCCGGTCCTTTCCTTCGGACAGGGCTGCGAGGGAGAGCCACTGACCGAAGCGAAGCTCATCGCTGAAGCCATTGAACTTTTCCGCAACGGCGGTGGCCGGGGCACGGTGAATATCAACACCAATGCGAGCCGGCCGGACGTCCTTCCCGCCCTGGCCCGGGCCGGTCTGGACTCCATCAGGGTCAGCCTGAACAGCGCCCGCGAGACCTGTTACAACCGCTATTACCGGCCCCAAGGATACACCTTTGCCGACGTACGCGAGTCCATTGCCGCGGCCAAGCAAAACGGACTGTTCGTGTCTCTCAATTATCTCTTTTTTCCCGGCTTGAACGACACGGAGGGCGAACTGGAAGCTTTGTCGGAGCTGATTTCGTCCACCCGGCCAGACTACATCCAAATGCGCAATCTGAGCCTGGACCCGGAACTCTATCTAAGCCTGATGGACACTTCCGCGGAAGCCTGCATGGGACTTGGAAATTTCATGAAGCGCCTGGGCAGAGCCTGCCCCTGGCTCAAGTTCGGGTACTTCAATCCGTATCTGGAAAACGGCGTCCCGCAACTCTGGACATAATCTCTGGAGGGAGCGGCATGTCCGGCAGGGGGCGCAGTCTGATAATCCTGTAAAAAGGGATCCGCGCGTCT
>JAUMXF010000116.1 GCA_030529235.1 Pseudomonadota bacterium | reverse complement strand
GCAAGTCTGCTTAAAAAAGGGCTCTTTCCCGCTGTATCGGACGCACAAAGGGCGGTCTGAACTCAAAACTCCATGCTGTTTGCGACGGTCACGGCAGGCCCCTGGCCATGACGCTCACAGAAGGCCAGGTGAGCGACTGCAAAGGAGCCGCCCTGCTTATGGATGCTTTGCCTGAGGCCAGGGAGCTTCTGGCGGACCGCGGTTACGACGCCGACTGGTTCCGTGACGCCCTGCTCGCCAGAGGTATGACGCCTTGCATCCCTCCCAAAAAGAACCGAAAGAGCCCCATCTCTTACGATAAAGAGCTGTATAAACAGCGGCATAAGATTGAGATCATGTTTGGCAGAATCAAAGACTGGCGTAGAATAGCCATGCGTTATGACCGCTGCGCACATACGTTCTTTTCAGCTCTATGCCTCGCAGCTTCCGTCATATTCTACCTCAATTAATGAGGCCTGAAGCTAGCGTCATTCTTGCGGAGTAGGAGAGTTCAGTCTCTGTCCATCGCATGTGCCGATTTCAATACCCACCGATCTTCATTGGTATTTTTAGCCTCAATACTGTCTGGATATAATACTTTCCCCAAGAAGCGCCGCCCAGCTCACGAATCTTCCGCACAATCTTTCTTCCCGCCCGCCAGCGGATGACAGGCGTCATACACGCGCATGATCTGGGCCAGATCCAAATGCGTGTAGCGCTGGGTGGTGGAAATACGGGAATGTCCGAGCAGTTCCTGCACGCTGCGCAGGTCCGCACCGGCCTGAAGCATGTGCGAGGCAAAGGAATGGCGCAGGGTGTGCGGACTGACTCCCGGCGGCAGCCCGCAACGGATGGCGGCAGCCTTGACGATGCGCGCCGCCTGGCTCCGGGTGAGACGTCCGCCGCGTTTGCCCAGAAACACGGCCTGCTCGCGGGGCGCGGGAGAAAAAGCCGGACGCTGTTCCAGATATCGGCGCAGCCGCTCCACGGAAGCGCTGGTCAACGGGGCCACGCGTTCCTTCCCGCCCTTACCCAGCACCTGGACCACGCCTGCTTCCAGATCCACGTGCTGAAAGTCCAGGCCCAGAGCCTCGCTGATGCGCAGCCCCGAGCCGTACAGCACTTCCAACAGGGCCGCGTCGCGCAGCCCGGCGGGATCGGGCGTCATGTCCGCGGTCATGAGCCGCAAAGCCTGATCCACGTTCAGAACGCGTGGATGTGTTTTGGGTTGCCTGGGATTGCTCAAAGTGGCGCAAGGGTCTTCTTCCGCCAGCTTCTTTTTACGCAGAAAGCGGTACAGCGCCCGCACGGCCGACAACTTGCGGCACACGCTGGACTTGGCCAGCCCTCGCCGGTGCAGATCCGCCAGATAGGCGGTGACGTCGGCCCGGTTCACTTCGGCGGGATCGTGCAGCCCCTTGTTCCGGCGGGCCAGAAACAGGTGCAGTCCTTCCAGATCGCGTTCATAGGCCGCCGCCGTGGCGGGCGAGTATCCACGCTGGGAATCCAGATACAGAAGAAACAGGGTAACGACCTCAGGAGCCGGTCCGCTGGTCCAGGACATAGCAGCTTCTGGGATTTTTCTTGGCGTATTTTTTCAGATTCATGGCGATCTGCGAGGCTTCGCCGAAATGCTTCAAGCGGCCGCCGCGATTGAAGACCACGCCGATGGAAACGGACATGATCGGGAAAACCTGCTGGTTTCCCTGACGGTCAATGGAATGGATGGCACCCCGGACCCGGTCCTCTTCGTCGTAGAAATGGGGCACGATGGAGTCGAAATTTTCCAGCACCTGCCGGCAGGCGCTCTCGGCCTTATCCGGCGGCACGATGAACACGAAATCGTCCCCGCCCACATGACCCACAAACGTATTGGTCCCCATGAAAGCGCGGATGGAATTGACGATGACCCGCGCGGTCATGAGCAGCACCTCGTCCCCGCGGGAAAAGCCATATTTGTCGTTGAAGGACTTGAAGTGGTCCAGATCGACATAGGCCAGGGCGAAATCCTCCCGGCGGTCGATGAGATCCTGAATCTTGTGAATGATGGACGTATTGCCGGGCAGTCTGGTCAGGGGGCTGGCGTCCAGCTCACGGGTGGCCCGGTAATAGGCCAGCACCAGACGGCTGCGCGTGATCGCCGGGGTCAGCGGCTTGACCAGAAAATCGTCGATTTCCAGAACGTCGAAGGCCTGCTCCCGCAGGGAATCCTCGCCATCCAGGCATAAGATGACGGGTAATTGCCGGTAGACGTTCTCATCCTTGATGAGCCGGACCAGATCCGTACCCTTCAGGTCCGGCAGGCGCTCGTCCACCACCAGCAGATCGGGCGGGCTGGTGAAGAGAAACTCCAGGGCCTGCGCCCCGCGTCCGAAAGTGGTCCAGCGCACCTCGTCTCCGGACCACAGGGAACGCAGGTCTCGTTCGAGGGAAGGGTCGGCCGTGACCAGAAAAAGATGCTTGCCTGATTTCATATGCGCAATACGGATAAAGCCGTGCCCAACGGCGGCCCTGTCAGAGATGCCTACACCAGATCCACAAAATCCCGCTCCAGCCCGTCCATGATTTTGTGCAGCAGGTCCTGATCGATTGCCAGGGTCTCCAGCACGCCCTCATCCAGCTGACTGACCTGATCGTCGCCGCCGTTGCCGACGCCGAACAGCCGGGCCAGAAAATTCCCCACATGCACCACCTGCGGCACTTTGGGGTACAGCGTGGCGGACAGGGGCCGGTGGTGGTACGAGAGCCCCTCCTTCAGGTTGGGCGGCAGGTTCCAGTAGGAGCAGAGCCACAGGTTGATGCGGTCGTGGGCGAAACCCAGCACCTCGCTCTCGGCCTGGCGGTAGGAAATGTCCCGCTCCCGGACCAGGGCGGCGATGGCCTCGCGGCTTTCCGGCAACTGCACGGCGGCCACGACCTTGCCGATATCGTGCAGCAGACCGGCCACGGCGTACTCTTCCGGGTCCTTGCAGCCGATGGCCCGGGCCACGGCGGAACTGGCCAGTGCGCAGCCCAGACTGTGTTCCCACAGGCCGCGCATGTGCTCATTCATGACATCGAAGACGGAAGTGGAGATGATGATGCCCTTGATGACGTTGAAACCAAGCAGCACCAAAGCGTGCTGGATGGAGCCGATGCGTCCGGGGAAACCGTAGATGGGTGAATTGACCATCTTCAGCACCTTGGCCGAAAGCACCTGGTCCTTGGCGATGACCTTGCTGATCTGATCCGTGGAGGAGTCGGGATTTTCCACCAGCGCCGAGACTTCGGTCAGTACGCCGGGCAGGGTCGGCAGATCCTTCACCGCCAGTATCTGCCCCTTTTGTTTTGTGCGCAGGTCCTCGTCCATCACCGCTCCTCTTCGCCCGACGGCCGGACGGCGGCCAGAGCGCACCTCTGCGCATGATACTCCATAATCATGTGCTTCACCCGCTGCATGTATTTGTCCTGCGTGAAGCCGCGAAACTGATGATCCAGGCGTTCCCGCTTCCTGGCCAGGGCCTTGGCTCCGTCTCCGCCCGCATCCAGAGGGTCTCCCTCCACCACGACCTGCTCCACATCCATGTTGCCGAGCCGGGAAATGAGCGCCTCCGTCAGCGCCGTCCCCGCGGCAACCAGCACCATGCCGTTTTCGCGGGTCACCGGTTTGGCCAGCACCATGCCCGGCCGGGCCAGTTGCAGAGGTATTTTTTGCATGGAAGTCTCCAGATTTCCCGAAGTCAGCCGCAGACGGAATAGTACATCCCCGGCAGTTGTTTCACAAGGCCCTGCAACTCCATGAAGAGCAGCGCGGCGCTCACTTTCTCCGCGGACCAGCCCGACAGCCGGACCAATTCGTCGATGTGCAGCGGACCGGCGGAAAGATGGCCGTGCAGTTCGGCGTGCTCGGGGTCTTCCGGCATGCTTGGCGCGGCTTCCGGCGGGGCCGGGAGCTTTGCCGGGACAAAGGCCTCGGCAGTCAGACGCGGCCCGAGTTCGTACAGAATGTCTTCCGCACTCTGCACCAGGCAGGCTCCTTCCCGGATCAGTCGGTGACAGCCCTGATACGTTTTCAGATTGGCCGGCCCCGGCAGAGCGAAAACCTCCCGATTCTGCCGCAGGGCCAGTCCGGCAGTGACCAGGCTGCCGCTGCCCAGGGCCCCTTCCACCACCAGCACGCCCAGAGACAGTCCACTTACGATGCGGTTGCGATGCGGGAAATTGGGACCTTCCGGTCTGGTGCCCGGCGAAAATTCACTGACCAGAAGCCCCCTTTCCGCTATGGCCTCTCGCAGCCGGACATTGGAGGCGGGGTAGACCAGATCGATGCCCGTACCCAGAACGGCGATGGTCGACCCCGGCCCCTCCAGGGCTCCTGAGTGAGCGGCCGCGTCGATGCCCTGGGCCATGCCCGAAACAACGCAAATACCCGCCCGTCCGAGATCCCGGGCGATGGTTCCGGCCATGCCCAGGCCGTAGTTGGAAGCCTGCCGGGAGCCCACCACGGCCACGCAGGGCCGGGCAAGCAGACTCACATCACCCAGGCAGTACAGACACAGCGGCGGGTCGGAAATCTGGCGCAGACATTCGGGGTAATCCGCCCAGAATACGATCTCGCAGCCGGTGGCCCGAACCGCCCGCTCTTCGCTTTCAGCTTTGGCCCGCCACGAGCCGCTCTGAAATTCGGCCTGGACTCTGGCCGGGGCCAGACCACGAGCGCTCCAGGTCTTGCAGTGCGACACGGCCTCGACGGCGGAACCCCATTCCACGAAAAGCCGCTTCCAGGTCCGCGCTCCAAGCCCCTTGGTATGCCGCAAGGCCAGGCAGGCCCTCAGTTCATCCATGCCGAACCCTCCGGCCGGATTCACGCACCTTTTCCCCCGGCCGGGAAGACATCCTCCGCGCATTCGGAGCAGCAGGGATTTTCGAAAGAAAACACGTCATCTGGCAGGAAAGACATAAAGCCGGCAGACTCAATACGGACGGAACACGACAACCCGCGACCGCGAAAAGTGTCCGTACATCTTCGGCCATGCCAGCGATGGAGATGACTCCGGCGGATAATCGGCCTGAAAGCGTTGCGTTCATCATTTCTTCTGACCGGCCGGTTGAAACGACCGTTTCCGGCGGCATAGGAGAGATCATCCCGGTTTTCAAGTTTCCCCGCGCCTTGCCTCCACTCCGCTTTTGGGGCAGAACGCACCGCATTCCAACGCCTGTGAACCGCCGTCTGTACGGCCAAAAGGCGCAACCGGCACACAGATCTTTCGAGGCTCCCATGACATTTGATCTTCCTGTTTGGGCCTTTGCCCCGCTTTCTCTCATCCCGCTGCTGGCAGCCCTGTTCTGGGGCGCGCCGCTCATGGCTCTGGTCAGTGAGCTGATTGGCGCGGCCAGCGGCAAGCCATTCCCGGCCCGCGCAGCCAGACAGCTGTCCCGCCTTGGTCTGTGGACGCATGGAGCCGTCTGGACGCTGGTCGCCGCAGCGGGGCTGCTTTTCTATCCGGCACTCGAACAGCCGGAATTTGTGCGCGTCCACCGGCTCTTTCTCATCTTGACCGCGCTGGTTCCCTTTCTCTCCACGATAGTGCTGCTGGTATACGATCTGACCTGGAAAAAAGCCCGGGACCAGCGGGGGCTGCACATCTTTCTGGGCTGCTTGGGCAATCTGGGACTCAAATACGGCTACTGGTCCCTTATGGCTGCGGCCCTCGTTTTTTTCCGGAGTATTCCCCTGACCAGCCCCGCCTTTCTGCCGCCAATCCGGTCGGCCTGGTGGCCACTGGCCTCACTGTGGCCGGTCATGAGCCTGTCCGTGGCCGCCGGGATGAGCCTTTTCTATCTGATGCTGCGCCGAAACAAAGATGACTGGGGGCGGGACTACTACCGCTTCGCGGTTCCGTTTCTGGGAAAATGGCAGATCTTTTCCGGTATGGGGGTTCTCGGCGTGACGCTCTGGCTGTTCTTCAGTCTGCGCGGGGTCGTGAATCTTTTCCTGCCCCTGATATTCCATGCGGGTGTGGGAGCGGCGGCCTGTCTGGGGACGGCCATGCTGCTTTCCCTGTGTCTGTGCATGAGCGCGCACCCCATGCGTCTCAAGGGCTGCATGCTGGCCGTATGCGCTTTTCTGTTCCTGCATTGCGGGCTGATGCTGGCCGCCGTCACCGAAACCCTGAACCGCTACGCGCCGGGCTGGGACGTACCCACCTTCATGCCCTGGCTGCTGCG
>JAUMXF010000115.1 GCA_030529235.1 Pseudomonadota bacterium | reverse complement strand
GTTTTGTGCATGCCCTGCGCATGGCTGACACCCGCTCCATTTACCGCCGCATCCTGCAAGTCTCCATACCGCTGGTGGCCAGCCTGGGCGCCACCACGGTCATGGAATTCACGGACCGTCTGTTTCTGTCCCACTATTCTCTGGACGCCATCGCCGCGGCCACGCCGGCGGGCATCATGGCCCTGCTGCCCCTGAGCATCTTCATCGGCACGGCCGGATATGTGTCGGTGTTCGTGGCCCAGTACGTGGGACAGAACCGGTGCGAACTGGTAGGACGCATCGTCTGGCAGGGTCTTTACGTGGCCCTGCTGGGAGCCGTGATTCTGGCCCTTCTGGCCGGATGCGCGGAAAAAATTTTTCTGCTGGCGGGTCACACCGAGGCCGTGCGCGAGCAGGAAATCATCTATTTCCGGGTGCTTTGCCTCGGGGCCGGGGCGCAACTGCTGGGAGCGGTCCTGGCCGGTTTTTTCACCGGACTGGGGCGGACCAGGGCCGTGATGATGGCCAATCTGGCCGGCATGGTATGCAACATCCCGCTGGACTACTGTCTGATCAACGGTGTTGGCCCCCTTCCCGAATGGGGCATTTTCGGCGCCGGTGCGGCCACTGTCTGCGGCTGGCTGATTATCGCGGCGGTTCTGCTCTGGGCCATGACCGGCCGCGAACACGCCCGCTACCAACTGCTCCGGGACCGAGCTTTTCGTCCGGCCCTGTGGCTGCGCCTCATCCGCTACGGCCTGCCCAGCGGCATGGAATTTTTTCTGGATATCCTGGGCTTCACCATACTCGTTTTCGCGGTGGGACGGCTCGGCACTCTGGAACTGGCCGCCACCAACATCGCTTTGAACATCAACTCCCTGGCCTTCATGCCGCTGGTGGGCTTTTCCCTGGGCACAAGCACCCTGGCCGGGCAGGCTCTGGGCGCGGGCCGGGCCGACGACGTGCCGCCCATCGTCCGGGCCAGTCTCGTGCTCACTTTCGGCTATCTGGCCGCCATGTCGGCTCTTTTTCTGCTCGCGCCGGAGCCCATTCTGGAGCTCTTTCAGCCCAGGGACACCGATCCGGCCACCTTCGCGGCCGTGGCGGGCATGGGCCGCGTGCTGCTCATGATCGTGGTGGCCTATCTCTTCTTCGACGGCGTGAGTTTCATCATCTACGGAGCCCTGAAAGGCGCGGGCGACACCTTTTTCGTCATGACCTCGAGGCTGGCGGTGGTCGTCGTGTTCATGGTCCTGCCCCTGCTGGCCGGAGCGGTTCTCGGTTTTGGACTGTACTACTTCTGGGGCGTGGCCTGCGCGTTTCTGATCGTGCTCGCTTTGGTGGCCCTGTGGCGGTACCGGCAGGGAAAGTGGCGGGACATGCTGGTAGTGGAACGCACGCCGGAGGCCGCCGGATAGACGTGCGGCGCGGGCCGGAAAATTTCCGGGCGGACGCCGGCGGCTTCCGTTTTGGCGGGCGTTGACGCGCCGGAAGAAAAGATGTTCCCTCCCTCGCCGTGGCGGCGGGCCTAAGGCGCGCCCGTCCGCTACGGACAAAGATTGCGGGTGCGGGAAATGTTTCATGGATGGAAGCTGAGCCTTTTGGGCTCAGGCGGTAATTTTCTGCTTCATGGCGGCCTCATCTACATGATGAACGCCTTTACGGAGCCTCTCGCGGCAGCCCGGAGCTGGGAGCGCGGCGACATCGGCGTGGCCATGTCCGTGGCCGCCCTGTGCGGCGCGCTGAGCATGCCCCTGCTCTCCTCCCTGAGCCTGCGGATGAGCCTGCGCCTGCTGATGACTCTCGGCGCGCTGATCGGCGGGGCGAGCGTCGTCGTCATGGGGCAGGCGCGTTCGCTTGGCCTGTTCACGCTGTTTTTTTCCATCGCCTGGGTCAGTGCCCAGGCTTTCGGCGGGGTCATCGCCAACATTCTGGCGAGCAGATGGTTCGAGCGCTACCAGGGTCGGGCTTTCGGCGTCTGCAACATCGGCACGTCCCTGTCCGGGGCGGTTCTGCCCTTTGTCCTGATGGTGCTTATCGAGCATTCCGACGTGAGCACGGCCTGGACCATATACGGCTGCATCGTGCTGTGCATGGCTCCGGTCTGCTGGGTCATGGTCCGGGACACCCCGGAAATGCTCGGCCTGCACGTGGACAACCTGCCCGGCGCGGTGTCTCTGGCTCCTCCGCCCACCGTGGTCGTGCCTCTCCGTCGGCTCCTGCGCAATGCGTCCGTATACCGGACGGGTCTGGCCTTCGGCTGCGCCCTGATGGCCGGAAGCGCGGTCATGAGCCAGCTCAAACCGGGCCTGGTGGACGCGGGGTTTGCCTCGTATCCGGCCATGACCTTCATGTGCGTCGCGGCCCTGTGCGCCAGTCTGGGCAAATACCTCTGGGGCTGGCTGTGCGACCGCTGCAATCCCGTGATCGTGGCCCGTGTGCTGATGGTCTGCAACGCCCTGACCCTGAGTCTGGTCCTTTTGCCGCAGAACGTGTTTACCGTGGCGGTTTTCGTCGTTGCTTTCGGCACCTGCACGGGCGGGGTGTGGACCACCCTGCCCGCCGTGGTGGCTTTCCATTTCGGACGCGAATGTTTCGTCGGCGTGTACCGCGTGGTCGGAACCTTCGTTCTGCTCAGAGCCGCGGGGTATCTCATCCTGGGCTGCTCCCATGCTCTCACCGGCAGCTACGATGCGGCTTTTGCGATCTTTGCCGCCACCTTGCTGGGCTGCTTCATCCTGACCCTGGGCCTGGGCAAGGTCCCGGGAGAAGGCATGCGGCCCGCAGGGTGAGTCTTTCCCATCTTTCCGCCTTGCACGGCCGCCCGGCCGGACTCCACGAAAAAGATTGCCGGATCAGAAGGATTCAAATAGAAGGGCCGCCCCACTCCGGGTGCGGCAAACATCCGGCTCGTGAAAAATTCCCGCATAGTTACAGGAGCATATAAAAATGTCACAAAATACCCGCGACGGCTTCACCAGCACCTTCGGCGTGCTGGTGGCCACCCTGGGCTCCGCTGTGGGCCTGGGCAACATCTGGAAATTTCCGGCCCTGACGGGCACCAACGGCGGTGCCGGTTTTCTGCTCGTCTATCTTCTGGCCACCCTGCTGGTGGGTCTGCCGGTAATGATCGCCGAAACCATGATCGGCCGTGCCGCCCGTGGTGACGCGGTCACATCTTTTGACCGCCTCGCGCCGCCGAATCAGAAAGGCTGGATCGCCGTGGGCTGGATGGGCTTTCTGGCGGCGTTTCTGATTCTGGCCTTTTATTCGGACGTGGCCGGGTGGGTCTATGCCTACATTTTCAAGGCCATGTCCGGGAGCATCGCCACAACCGATCCCAAAGCGGCCGAAGCCATTTTCGGAGAGCTGGTGTCCAATCCGATGACCTCCCTGTTCTGGCAGTGGGTGGTGCTGGGCGTGGCCTGCTGCATCATCATGTTCGGCGTGTCCAAGGGGATCGAGGCCGTCACCCGGCGCCTGATGCCGCTTTTGTTTCTGCTGCTCGTCGTGCTGTGCGTGCGCAGCCTGACTCTGTCCGGAGCGGAGCAGGGTCTGTCCTTTCTGTTCCGTCCCGATCTTTCCAAGATCACGCCCACGGTCATTCTGACCGCCCTGGGGCTGGCCTTCTTCAAACTTTCCATCGGCATGGGCACCATGCTCACCTACGGCAGCTATTTCCGTCCCGATCAGAATATCCCGGCCACGGCCATGCGGGTCATGCTGGCCGACCTGACCGTGTCCCTTCTGGCCGGCATGGCCATTTTTCCTTCGGTCTTCGCCTTCGGTTTCGAACCCGCAGCCGGGCCTTCGCTGGTCTTCATGACCATACCGGCGGTTTTCACGTCCATGCCCGGCGGCACGGTGTTCATGACCATCTTCTTCATCCTGACGGCCATCGCCAGCCTCGGGGCCATCCTGTCCCTGCTGGAGGTGCCGGTGGCCATCCTGTCCGAACGCTTCCACGTGAACCGTAAGGCCGCCGCCCTGATGGCCACTGTGGGCATCGGTCTGCTCGGCGTGCCGGCCACATTGTCCTTCGGCGTGCTCAAGGATTTCACCATCGGCGGCCTGAACAGCTTCGATCTGTTCGATTTCCTGAGTTCCAACGCGCTCATGCCTCTGGGCGGCATTCTGCTCTGCCTGTTTGTGGGCTGGGTGTACGGGCCGCAGCGGACGGAACAGCAACTGACCAACCACGGCGCCCTGGCCAACCGGAATCAGGTGCGGGCCATTTTCTTCCTGCTGCGCTACCTCACGCCGCTGCTCATCATTCTGGTGCTGCTGCACGGCCTCAAGGTCATCTGATCCCGGCGGGCCTTCCACCTGCAGCCCCCTTTTTCCGGTCCGGACTCAACGGAAAACCCTGATCCGGACCGGAAAAAGGAACGCTTGCCCATTCCTTCACGATCATCTTTACTCCGGCCCCGTGGTGGTGCTATCTGTAGCCTCGACTCTCACACGCCACGGAGGGGATATGAGCAATCTTGTCACGACGGCCCGTGTCAAATGGGCGGCCAGCCTGCTTCTGCCGCTTCTGGTTTACAGTCTGGTCGATTCGGGCATCCATCCCAAGCTGCCGCTTTTCTTCGCCATCACCACCTGGGCCGTGACGGTCTGGGCTCTGGAGCTTCTGCCCACGCTGCCGTCATCTGCGGCCATGACCTTTTTGTTCGTGCTGTGCGGAGTGGCCACTCCGCAGGTGGTCTTTGCGCCCTGGGGATCCTTTCTGCCCTGGCTTTGTCTGGCCGCCCTGGTTCTGGGAGACGCTCTGGAGGAAACGGGCCTGACCCGGCGCATGGCCCTGCGGCTCATGCTGCTGGTGGGAGCTTCTTTCCGCCGGGTCATCGTCGCGCTCATGCTTACGGGCGTGTTCATGGCCTTCATCCTGCCGGACATCATGTGCCGGGTGATCATTTTTGTGGCCATCGCCCACGGCCTGGCTCTGGCTCTCGATCTGCCGCCCCGGTCCCGCATTTCCTCGGCCCTGATCATGGCCGGATTCTGCGCCGCAACATCGCCCGGCTACGGGTTCCTGACCGGTACGGAAATGGCGCTTATCGCCATGTCCGTGACCGAACCCCTCATCGGACCGATTTCCTGGAGCGAATACGCCCTGGCCAATCTGCCCTTCATCACTCTGTACTGCGCTTTTTCCGTCTTCATGTGCACACACCTCATCCCCCGCGGCGAACACGTGCCGGAGGAAGACCATCTGGAAGAAGTGGTCCGGCAGCGTCTCCGGGACATGGGGCCCATGACCGTTCAGGAATGGAAGCTTTTCGTCCTGATGGTCGTGGCCATCGCCGGTCTTCTGACCCAGAAGTGGCATGGCCTGCCGGGAACATATGTATACGCTTTCGCGGGCATGCTCTGCTATCTGCCCTGGATGGGTCTGGCCAGGGCCGAGAACGCTAGGCATCTTAATGTCGGGTTCATCGTTTTCGTGGTGGCCTGTCTGAGCATGGGAGCCGTGGCCGTGCATCTGGGCGCGGCCAAGTGGATCGCCAGCCTGCTGGTGCCTTTCATGGAACAGCTCTCGCCCGTCTGGAGCGTGTTCACGGCGTACCTGTCCTCCCTGACCATCAATTTCGTGCTCACCCCTCTGGCCGCCGTATCCTCCATGAGTGCGCCCATGGTGGAAATCGCCCAGGCCCTGAACATCAATCCCAGGCCCATGCTCTACGCCTTTCTGTACGGCCTGGATCAGTACATCTTTCCGTACGAATACATCCTGTACATGTATATTTTTTCCACCGGCCATGCCACGGCCCGGCATATGTTTCTGGGTCTGGGCCTGCGCATGGTCTTTGCCGGCACGGGGATTCTGGTCATACAGGTGCCGTACTGGTCCTTTCTCGGGCTCATGTAACTGCCGCATAACGACATCAACATAACAACGGAGGAACGTCATGGGTCATCCCACCATTTATCCCACGGGCGTCACGGTCTACAATCCGGACAAGGCCTGGAACGGCTTCACCATTCTCTCCGCTCCGGAACTGGGGGCCCTGCTCATCAATATGAACGGCGCGGAAATCCGCCTCTGGAAGGATGTGCAGGGCTTCCCCAACAAGCTTTTTCCCGGCGGACACGTCATGGGCAGCACCGGGACCCGCGATCCCAGATATGCCCTTCAGGATCAGCTGGATGTGATCCAGGTGGACTGGGACGGCAATATCGTCTGGAAATTCGATCAGGCCGAATTCGTG
>JAUMXF010000114.1 GCA_030529235.1 Pseudomonadota bacterium | reverse complement strand
GCTGTTTTTAAACATTTTTCTAGCCTATCAGACACTGGTCTGATGGTCTAGAGCCAAAGAAATATTTAGCATGAGAAAAACGTAAAAAGAGCTCAGTCCATTGGCAATTGCCAATATTGGTCGAACCAATATGAGAAAGATGTCAAAATCCTGAGTGCCGCAAAGCCCGGACTATTTGCAAAAACCAGTTCCATTTAGCCGGACTGTATTTTGGTTGAACCAATTTATGAAAATATCATTCATAAAATCAATATGTTGTATGAACTAACATCCAAAAGTAAAATGAATTGTCATAAATATCGTAATACGATTATCTCTCATTCAAAACAGAGTGCTTCATTTGAGAGATTATCCCATGACCAAACAGGAACTTGCGGAAAAATATATTGAAGACGCCCTGCTCCGAGGCCGCTGGAAGCTCTCCGAACGTCTGCCCGCTGAACGCGAACTGGCTGTGGAACTGGGCGTAAACCGGGGTACTTTGCGGGCAGCGTTGCAGACTCTCACGGGCAAGGGAATTCTTGAAACCGTCCATGGCAGAGGCACCACGGTACAGACTCTGCCGCAGAAATGCACTGCGCTTCGCTGTACACTGAAAGCATCCTTGGAGGGACTGCATCTGCTTCTTCCGCCGCTCATGCTCTCCGAGTGCTTTTCTGCAACTCCCCTCCGCATTCTGGAGATGGAGCATGTTCTTCCCCAGGCGGGACTGGCACTGCGCGGTGGCGACGCCAAGGTTTTTTCCTGGTGTCAGCACCGCTTCTTCCATCTTCTTGTCCACTGTCTGGAAAATCCGTGCCTGCTTCGGGCTGCGGAAAATATTCTTCCGGACACAGCTCTTCTGGAAAGTGCTGTGCGCGATTTCAATCTGTCCCAGCGGGAAGAGATTTTCGCTGCTTTAGCCCGCATACTCGGAGAGTTGCGCCGGACGGATGTCCGAAAAGCCGGAGAAAGCGCGGCGGGCTATGCAACTCTTGTTCTCGGATTTCTGGAAGCCCGGCCATACCGGCAGAAGACCGATAGCGGCCTGTCCCTTTCTCATGTGGATTCATCTGGAAAGCAGGAAAAGAGCTGCCGCACGTATAAAAAGTTCTAGCACAGGAGGAAAGCTTATGGCTCAGGAGCACATCCCTTATCTGGAAGAACGCAAGCTGGTCAAAAAATGGGCGGGGCCCCTGCCGGCATTGGCGAATCTGGCCTTCACCCTGGCCATTTTTGCCGTGACATGGTGGATTTTTCAGGATCCGCGGGGGATCATGCGCTTCTACACCCCATATGTCGGCTATAACTACTGCCGCTGGTGGCTTATCATCCTGATCTGGATGGCCTATATCTTCGATTTCTGGCCATTCAAGCGGGGCTGGGTGCGCAACGCCCATCCCCTTCAGAAAGGAATCGTTCTCTCGCTTGTTTCCGTAGGCGTCATGATTGCGGTCATCCATGGATTTTTTGAAGGTATTCTGGGAAATTTCGCCTTTGCCTATTTCAACCCCGAACAACTCCAGAAGCTGCCCCGCATGACTGACTTTTATGCGACGGAATATGCCGCGCAGGCCAGCATGATGTTCGCGGTCATCGCCTCCTGGATCAGTCCGGCCTGGGTTGTCGCCCTGGAAGGGCAGCCCTGGGCCAAGACTCCCCAACCCGTAAGAGGATTCAGCATCTGGCTGGGAACATTCTGCGTGAGCATGGTCATCTATTTCATGACCATGCACAACCACATGGGCATTCTGTACTATCCGTGGCAGTATTTCACATCCATCTGCCCGCCGTACTGGGAGCAGTTCGCACACACTGTATCCGCAAATTTCCACGTTGCATGGATCATGTGCTGCACAGTGGTCGTATGGTTCATGGAGGGCATCTGGGAACGCTACCCTTTCACCATGATCAAAACTCCATGGCTGCGCCGTCTGGCTCTCTTTTTCGGCATTATCGCCATTTCCATAGCTCTGTGCTTTTTCTTCTGGTACATGCAGGAACTGGTGTGGGGTGAATCCATCAGAGGGCATCGCCGGGATGCGGCTCCGGACTGGCGCTGGCTGCATGTCGGCGAAACAGCTATTTTCTTTCTGGTTCCCGCACTCTTTCTCCAGTTTTACTGCGGCAACTGGCCCAGAAAATTCAGTACGCCGGTCAATATCCTGATCCGTTCGCTCATCGTGACTCTCGGCGGCATCGCCGTATATTGTCTCTATTACAAGTACGCCCACTTCGTTCTCGGCACCCAGAAAGGATTCTCCCATCCTCAACAGTTCCCGATGATTCCCATGATCTGGCTCATCGATATCTGGCTGATCAACTGGTGGTTCATGGATGGATGGCCCGGCTGGCGCCGCGAATTCAAGACATCGACTGAACTTGCCGATGAACAGCGCGCCCTGGAAGCCGAGCATCGCTGGTCTCCGGCCATGAAGCCCGGGCTGGCGGTCGGCATTCTCGGCGGTGTGGCGGTATATTTTCTGATTGTCTGGCTCCTGCCCATTGCCAGTGAGACTTTTACCCTCGTGAAGTAGGAGGCGTTTTCATGAACAGACGCGAATTCTTGAAAGGAGCGGCTCTTGGAGCCGGGATAGGCGTGCTGGGCTCCATGGGCATTCATTCCTACAGCCCCATGCGCATGGCCTTTCTCCCCCAGATCAAACGCAAAATGACCGATATCGGCGTATGCAAGTCCGTGAAGATAACTAACATTTCCGAGACGAGCTGGTTCGACAATTCCATCTTCATGAAGAATGTCACCGGAGCGGGCGGCCTGCTCGTGGACCAGTATACCTTCAACTGGGCGCCTTTCGGCAACGGCAAGGGCATCGGCAAGGGAAGCTATGAGGAAGGCATGGCCAAAATCAAACACCTTCTGCCCAACAGGATCGATGAAGCCTGGGCCATTGCCAGAGAACACAGCGTCGATGCGGACAACGCAGGAGGCTACTCCTGCCTGGTCGAAGTCGAGGACCTCGAAGGAAAGACCACCAAGTATCTCTTCGACTGCGGCTGGAATTATGCCTGGATGGATGAAAGCTTCCAGCGCGAAGGCATCGACACCATGCTGGCCAACAACGAGATCGCGGCGTTCATCCAGACGCACGAGCACATGGACCACTTCTGGGGATTTCCGGCCGTAACCAAGTACAATCCCAACATCCATGTCATGACGCCGAACACCTTTTATCCACAGGGCAAGCAGTACATCAAAGACAGCGGACATGTAGGAAAATGGACCGAAGTTTCAAAGGGTTTACACACCATTCAGCCGGGTGTGGCCCTCTATATGTTCGAATGCCCGATCATCTTCAAGGTCTTTGGCGAAATGTCCATGTACTGCAATATCCAGAATGTCGGTCTGGTGAGCATCACCGGATGCTGCCATCAGGGCATCATTCTCTTCGCCGATACGGCGTACAAAGAGCTGAAATACGAAAAAGACCAATTTTACGGCCTGTACGGCGGGCTGCACATATCGCCGTTCGACGACTGGGATCCGAAATACGACGATCTGGTTATCGGATTGCGGAAATGGGACATCCAGCAAGTCGGCTGCAACCATTGCACCGGGCTCATCACCGCACAGAAATTTGTTGACGCGGGCTATCCGGTGGTCAAGGGCACGGCCAGATTCCGCTCCAAAACGGTCAACTACCTCGGCAACGGAGACGTCATCACTTTCCCCGCGTAACCCAAAACATCGCGGGGCATCTCCGGTGCCCCGCGAAATAGCATACACATGGATATCGAAGCACTGCTGCCGCGCCCGCTGGACCCGCAAAGCGGCCTCGAATGCCCGACTATTCTCGGCGCCATGCTCACAGCCAGCCATTTCGAGCGAGCCAAGGCGCGGGCCCTGGGCTGGAGGGGCATTCTGCCTTCCGTTTCCGAAACGCCGGGCTGGACCTGCAAAATAGCCGGCAGTCCGCACGTTTTCGGCCTCGTCTTCGCGGGAGAAAGCGTTATCGGGGACAAATACATTGAAGGAACATTTCACTCGTATGTTTTCCCCCAGCCCGAGGACGCCCTTCTGGAGCGCTTCTCCCTGGCCGCGTTACATCAGGCCATGGAAGAAGATTATTCAGCGAGGATTCGCCGCATAGGCGCCCACGAGGACACGCTTCAGGACTTTCTGCTCGGCCTCCTGCGCCTGAAAATCAGTCTGGACAAACAGGCGCTCACCCTGTCTCTCACCGCTCCCGACCACCACCGGACAATCGCCGTGGACGGCGTCGCCGCTGAAGATGGCCGGTGGGTTATCGCGCCCGGCGGATACGACTGCGACATCCCGGTGTTCCGTCTGCTGGTGCGCTTTTTCAGTACACTGGCGGGCACCATGGAGAAACAGGCCGGTGAGCAGGCCGGGTACTGGCTGAACACAAGCCCCATTCCGGTGCAGGGGGTGGACACCGCCGGAAATTTTTCGCCATGTCCCGGCTGGCATGTCCGCCTCATTCAGCTCACGGCCACTTTGGGCGCGGCAGCCGAACCGCCTGAAGCGCGGCGCTTGTCGCACTTGCCCTTGCGCCACCGGCCGGCTGTCAGCGCAGACGCCTCACGTCCGGTTCTGCATGTGCTGACCGGTTTTCTCGGTGCCGGAAAAACAACTTTTCTGCGTCACTGGCTTGATTTCCTCCACGGGCGGGAGCGGTACACCGGAGTCATCCAGAACGAATTCGGCGCGGTCAATGTGGATGCGGCGTTGCTGCGCGGCAGCACCGGAGTGGAAGCGCTGGAAGACGGATGTGTCTGCTGCTCTCTGGCGGACAGTCTGCGCCCCGGTCTGGAACGCCTGATTTCATCCATGCCCGCACAGCAGATCATTCTGGAGACCACCGGGCTGGCCAATCCGGAGTCTCTTCTGGCAACCTTGCAGTCCCTGGAAGATCTGGTCGTACCGGGACTGGTCATAACAGTGCTGGACACTTGCCGTATGGAGGAAAACGGTTTTTCAGGGGAGGAAATCCACCGGGCTCAGATCGAAAAAGCCGACGTGCTCATACTTTCCAAAACCGATCTGCATCCGGAGCAGGATGTTCATGGTCTTGCCCTGCGTGCGGCCGAACTCAATCCCCGCGCCCTTGTACTGTGCGCCGACAATGGACATATCGCTTTCGCGGAGCTCGACGCATGGCTGGAATCCCATGGCGGCTACACGCAGTGCGGCCCCATTCCACCATTACCCCATGTACACGGCAAGTCCGGCATCACGGCTCACACTGTCCGGCTCCCGCCGGAAACGAGCCGTCAGGATATCGAGGCCGTCATATCTGCGGCCGGCCCCGGCCTGATACGGGCCAAAGGCATGGTCAGACTGCGGGAAAAAGGCATGTGCATGATTCAATATGCGTCGGGAACCCTGAACTTCGAGAACGTGCCGGAAAGCACGCCCCCGAGCGGACTGATCCTCATCGGCTCGGGCCTGCTTTTCCCCGGCAGAACAGAGAGCCCGCGGCCCGGGAGGTAAAAATCCCCCTCGTCGGAGAAGAAACCATCCCGCGGCCCGCCCTTGTCTTCAATCGGGCAATCCGGATGGAGCACATCCACCGGACGGGGCTGAACAAAAATACGCGGAGCGGGATCGCACAGAGTCATTTCTCAGGGATCCGGGTCCGGCTAACAGACCTCTTCAGAAAATTCGATCTGCACCTGCTCCTCGTCGCCGACGCGTTCAATGATCTCGCCGATGACCCAGGAATCCTGCTTCAGAGCAGCCAGCCGATGCACCACGTCCATGGCCACATCCTTCTTCACGATCATGATGTAGCCGATGCCGCTGTTGAAAATCTGAAGCATCTCCTCCCAGGACAGGCCGCCCTGATCCCGCAGCCACGCGAATACCGGAGGAATGTCCCAGGAACCGAACCGCACTTTGGCCGTCACGGTCTTGGGCAGCACGCGCACGATGTTATCGTAGAAACCGCCGCCCGTGACATGCACCATGCCGTGGATTTCCCAGTCCCGGGATACGTTGCGCACGGCTTCGACATAGATACGTGTGGGTTCGAGCAGCACTTCGGCCACGGTTCTGTCCGTGCCCGGAAAAATGTCCTCCGGGCCAAGGCCGGATTCGGCGTAGAGCTTGCGCACCAGGGAGTAACCGTTGGAATGCACGCCCGAAGAGGCCAGCCCGATGAGCACATCTCCCACGCCGACAGTGGAGCCGTCCACGATTTTGTCGTTATCCACCATGCCGACGCAAAAACCCGACAGATCATATTCTCCGTCAGCGTAGAAATCGGGCATTTCCGCCGTTTCCCCGCCGATCAGCGCGCACTGCGCTTCCCTACAGCCCTGGACGATGCCTTTGATGACCGCCTCGGCCTTATCCGCGTCGAGCCGGCCCGTGGCGAAATAATCCAGAAA
>JAUMXF010000113.1 GCA_030529235.1 Pseudomonadota bacterium | reverse complement strand
ACCACTCCAAGATTATGCTTGGTGGAAAAATTCCGGTGGGATTTCACGGAATCAGCAAGATGGCCGTATTCATTTGGCGGTCTGAGAGAATTTCTCTTATTTTTAGGTTGCTCCCGGAAAAAACCTTCTGCACACTTACCTATCAACATTGAGGTATGGAGAGCAGGGGGGAGAATGAAGAAGGAAATGGGGTTTCTGGTGCTGGCTGCAGGCAAAGGGACGCGGATGCATTCCGACAAACCCAAGGTCCTGCAGGAGGTGCTGGGCAAGTCTATATTGGCTTATGTGCTTGATATACTGTGTGCCTCGCAGTGCGAGAATATACCATGGGTTGTGGTCGGGCATTGTGCTGGAGAGGTCATGGAGCGCTTTGCGGGTGCAAAAGTGAATTTCATTCTCCAGCAGCAGCAGCTGGGTACGGGCCATGCCGTCTCTTTAGCCTGGCCGCAGGTGCGGGAAAGTGGCGTCGATTTTCTGTGCGTGGTCAATGGCGATACGCCTTATGTTCCGCTGGAGGATGTGGCTGCTTTGAAGGAATCGTGTGCGGCAGATAACGCCGCTTTGGGTTTTCTGACAATTCATCTTGAAAATCCCAAGGGGTATGGGCGGGTGGTTCGTGATGCTTCTGGACGGGTGACAGAGGTAGTGGAGGAGAAGGATTTTCGTCCTGAAGATCGCGGCGGCGAGATTCATGAAGTGAACTCCGGTGTTTATGTTTTCGACGTGGCAAAATGCTCTCCTTTTATTGAACACCTGAATTGCGACAATGCCCAGCAGGAGTTTTATCTGACACAGATGATCAGCCTGTGCTCACAGGCCGGTCTGCCTGTGTTGGCCCGGATGAATGACGATCAGGGGCGGCTTTTGGGCATCAATTCTCCTGCGGAGCTCGTAGAGTATGAAGACTGGTTGCGGGAAGAAATTGTCAGTGGATTGATCGCGGGCGGAGTCATTGTGCGCAATGCGGCTTCCGTGGTTATTGGCCCCGATGCGCGCGTGGAGCCGGGTGCTGAAATTGTCGGCCCATGCGAAATTTATGGTAAAACCACGATCACGAGAGGCACGCGGGTAGAGTCTCATTCCTGGCTCAGGAACGCTGTTTTGAATGCTTGCCAAGTAAAATCCTTCTCCCATATTGACGGTGCAGAACTCCTGCCAGGCGCGAGCGTCGGCCCCTTTGCCCGCTTGCGGCCGGGAACGGTAGTGGGACAGGGCGCGCGGATAGGCAATTTCGTGGAAGCCAAGAACGCGGTTCTGCATGCGGGCGCCAAGGCCGGACATCTGAGTTATCTGGGGGATAGTGAAATAGGTTCCGGAGCAAATATCGGCGCGGGTACCATCACCTGCAATTATGATGGGTGCCGCAAGCATCGGACCCGGATCGGCGAGAGGGCGTTCATCGGCAGCAATACCGCGCTGGTAGCGCCGGTTTCAGTGGGCTCTGACGCCCTGGTCGGAGCCGGCTCCGTCGTCACGAAAGATGTCCCGGAGGGAATGCTGTGCGTGGCTCGGGGGCGCCAGACAAATATCGAGCGAAAAACGGGAAAATCGGAGAAATGATCATGGATGTGTTGAGCCAGCTGACAGACAGGATTTCGCAGCTTCTGGAACGCCAGGAGAGCCTGAAGCGGGAAAACGCGGAGCTCCGGGAAACCCTGGAGCAGGAGCGGCAGACCAAGGAGGCCGTTCTGGCCCGGGTGGAAAATATCTTGAACAGGCTGCAAGAGGTTGATACAAATTAGCCGATGCCGGGATATACGATACATGTGCTGGGACTTGATTTGTCTTTCGCGGCCGACGCCGAGTCAACAAGGATCCGGAAGGCTGTGGATCTGCTCCACCGCCGTTACGATACCCTTGAAGGACAGGCCGGACATATAAGCAAGGAACGGCTTCTGATTTATCTGGCACTCAGTCTGGCCGACGATTATTTATGCGATCAGGAGAGGCTACAGCAGCTTGAAAGCACCCTGCAGCAGCTCCTTTCGAGGATAGATGAGCCTGAAAAGTGAATCATTTCCCTGGAGGGTCAGTGATTGGTGATGCGTTTTTGAGCCAATGAAGCGCAAAACGGGTAGCTTACAACGGCCTTGTGTGCATGCTCCCTCCATGGGAGAAGCCTGATGGGCTGCAGCCAACCCCCTCTTAACGTAAGAGGTTCAAAATAATTTCCAACACTGCCTTCCGGGGCTTATCCGTCGTCCCTGACCTCCAGACCGAGCTTGCCTTCCTGTAATCCCCGGTGCGTGTGCCCCATTATCTTCGGGTGGAAGTGCCGTTACGTGGCATTTCGCCTTTTACCATATATCGCGCCAAGGAGCTTTCATGGCAAGCCAGATCATCATCACCGCGTTCATGTGTATCGGAATCGGCGTGGCTGCCGGTTTTTTCTTCAAGAAATATCTGACCGCCAGAGAGTTCGAGGACGCCAGAAATCTGTCCGAGAGGATTCTCGACGAGGCCAAGAAAGATGCGCAGGCCCATAAAAAAGAAATTCTTCTGCAGGCCCAGGACGAAGCGTTCGCCTTAAAGAAGGAAGCGGAGCAGGACGCCAAGGACCGGGAGAGGGAGCTGAAAAAAAACGAAGCCCGTTTGCAGGCCAAGGAAGAACGGCTGGAGAAAAAAGTCGAATCTCTCGCTCTGAAAGAGAGCGAATTGGTCAATCTAGAAAAGAAGGTGGCCAAGCAGGAACGTCTTGTCGAGGAAAAAGAAGAAAAACTGAAGGAGCTCGTGGCGGATCAGGAGGCGCGTCTGGAGGAAATTTCCGGATTGACTGCCGAAGAAGCCCGCACCAAGCTGATGCAGGACATTGAGAGCAAAGCCCGCCACGAGGCCGCGAAGATGGTGCGTGTGATCGAAATGGAGGCCCAGGAGTCGGCCCATCGCAAGGCGCAGATGATTATCGCGAGCGCCGTGCAGCGCTATGCCGGGGAATACGTGTCGGAACACACGGTCAGTGCTGTGGAATTGCCCAGCGAGGACATGAAGGGCCGGATCATCGGCCGCGAGGGACGCAACATCCGGGCCATCGAGGCGGCCACAGGCGTGGATCTGATCATCGACGATACGCCGGAGACGGTGATTCTGTCCGCGTACAACCCATTGCGGCGGGAAGTGGCCAAGCGTTCTCTTGAGCGGCTCATCAGCGACGGGCGGATTCATCCGGCCCGCATAGAGGATATCGTCAAGAAAGTGGAAAAGGAGATGGATGTCCAGATCCGCGAGATCGGCGAGCAGGCCACCTTCGATTTGGGCGTGCACGGCATTCATCCGGAAATCATACGTCTTTTGGGGCAGCTCCGGTTCAGGACCAGCTTCACCCAAAATGTGCTTCAGCATTCTCTGGAAGTGGCTTTTCTGTGCGGCATCATGGCCGCGGAACTTGGCCTTGACGTGAAGAAAGCCAAACGGGCGGGGTTGCTTCATGATCTGGGCAAGGCCGTGGACCACGAGGTGGAAGGCCCTCATGCCACCATTGGTGCGGACCTCGCGAAAAAATACAACGAATCTCCGGAAATCGTGCACGCCGTGGCCGCTCACCACGAGGACATCCCGCCGAAATCCGTTTACGCCGTGCTGGTGCAGGCCGCGGACAGCCTGTCCGGAGCCCGGCCCGGAGCGCGCAAGGAGCTGCTTGAAAGCTACGTGAAACGTCTGGAAGAGCTGGAAGGCGTGGCTACGGGATTTCCCGGAGTGAGTCGGGCTTTTGCCATTCAGGCGGGCCGGGAAGTACGGGTCATGGTGGACTGCGACACGGTGAACGACGACCAGATTTTCATGCTCAGCAAAGATATTGCCAAGCAGATCGAGGAGAAGATGACCTATCCGGGACAGATCCGGGTTACGGTCATCCGGGAGAAGCGCGCCGTGGGCATTGCCAAATAGAGGCATGCGGATTCTCTTTCTGGGCGATATTGTCGGCAAATCCGGGCGGCAGATGGTGGCGGACCATCTGCCGCGTTTGCGTCATGAGCTGGGACTGGATGCCGTTCTGGCCAACGCGGAGAATGCTTCGCGCGGTCTGGGACTTTCGGCGGCGAGCGCCCGCGAACTGCGCCAAGCTGGAATCGATGTGCTGACTTCGGGCAATCATATCTGGAAATTCCCGGATATCTGCGCCGTGCTGGATGCGGAGCCCTGGCTCCTGCGTCCGGCCAACTACCCGCCGTCCGCGCCGGGCAGGGGATTTGGAGTGTTTTCTCCGGGGCCGGACATTCCGCCCCTGGCGGTCATGAATCTCCAGGGCCGGGTGTTCATGGACCCCATCGATTGCCCTTTCGCCGCGGCGGAGCGGCTGCTGGAACTGGTGCCGCCGGACGCGGTTCTGGTCGTTGATATGCATGCCGAAGCCACGTCGGAGAAAAGGGCGCTGGCCCACATGCTGCGCGGCCGGGCCCATGCGGTGCTCGGCACGCACACTCATGTGCAGACCGGCGACGCCCGCATTCTGGACGGCGTGACCGGGTTCATGACCGATCTGGGCATGTGCGGGCCGGTGGACTCCTGTCTGGGCATGGACAGCGATGCCATTTTACGGAAATTTCGCACGGGGCGCCCGGAACGGTTTGAGCTGGCGTCGGGCCCGTGCGCTCTGCACGGGGCTCTCATGGATGTGGATCAGGGCCGGTGCCGGAGCATTGCGGCCTGGAGTTTTGAAGGATAGCCGTCCAGGCGGCGGATGTGGCCTCTTCTGCGGGTATGGGGGGGCCGGATTAACGAGCAACTTACGGGATATGCCATGGCGACGATGACTGATCAGGAACTGGCGCGGCAGATGGCGCAGATCCGCCGGGGCTGTGCGGAGCTCATCAACGAGGAGGAACTGGCGGCGAAATTGCGTCAGGGCAGGCCCCTGCGGGTCAAGGCAGGGTTCGATCCGACAGCTCCAGACCTGCATCTGGGGCACACCGTGCTCATCCAGAAGCTCAAGCATTTTCAGGACCTGGGGCATCAGGTCATTTTTCTGATCGGCGATTTCACGGGCATGATCGGCGATCCTTCGGGCAAATCCGAGACGCGCAAAACCCTGACCAGAGAGCAGGTGCTCCGTAACGCCGAGACCTACAAACGCCAGATTTTCAAAATTCTGGATCCCGAGCGGACGGAAGTCGCCTTCAACTCCGTCTGGATGGACGCTTTTTCCGCCGCGGATTTCGTCAGTCTCTGTTCCCGCTACACAGTGGCCCGCATGCTGGAGCGCGACGACTTCGAGAAGCGCTTCAAGGGGGAGCAGCCCATTGCCGTCCATGAATTTCTCTACCCGCTGATTCAGGGGTACGATTCCGTAGCCCTGCGCGCCGATGTGGAACTGGGCGGCACGGATCAGAAATTCAATCTGCTGATGGGACGCCATCTTCAGCGCGAGCATGGGCAGGAGTCCCAGATCGTGCTCACGGTGCCCATTCTGGAAGGTCTGGACGGCGTGCAGAAGATGAGCAAGTCCTTGGGCAACTATATCGGCATCGATGAAGCGCCCGCCGACATTTTCGGCAAGGCCATGTCCATTTCCGACGAACTGATGTGGCGGTACTACGAATTGCTTTCGGACAGGAGTCTGGAGGCCATCCGCATGCTGCGCCAGGATGTGGACGCGGGGCGCAGGCATCCCAAGGAGGTCAAGGAGGAACTGGCCGAGGAGCTGACCGTCCGTTTTCACGGTCCGGAGGCTGGCCGGAGCGCCCGCGAGGGCTTCAACGCCGTGTTCGCCCGGCAGGGCGTGCCCGAGGACATGCAGGTTTTCGAGGCGCCTTCCGGAATGCAGCTGGTGGATGTGCTGGCCGCAAGCGGCCTTTGTCCGTCCAAGGGAGACGCCAGACGCATGTGCAAGCAGCAGGCGGTGTCCATCGACGGTCGGAAGGAAGAGGATTTCGGGTTTGCCTTCACACCCGGCGAATATGTGCTCAAGGTCGGCAAGAAACGCTTTCTGAAGCTCGTGGTGAACAAATGATGATGGGAGTGTGGCGCAAGACCCTGCTCCTTGCGCGCATGGTCAAGATCGAGCATTCCGTGTTCGCTTTGCCGTTCGCGTATCTGGGCATGCTCTGGGCGGCTGGCGGCTGGCCGGGGTGGCGGGTTTTTCTGGCCCTGACGGTGGCCATGGTCGCGGTGCGTTCCTTCGCCATGGCCGTGAACCGGCTGGTCGATCTGCCTTTTGACGCCAGAAATCCGCGCACCGGCACCCGTCCGCTGGTCACCGGAGAACTCGGGCGCGGAGAAACCGGCCTGTTCATTCTGGCCTGCGCGTTGGTGTTTACGGCCGCCTGCGCTCTGCTCAATCCCCTGTGCCTGATGCTCGCGCCTTTTGCTCTGGTCTGGTCGGCCTTGTACAGCTTCACCAAACGGATCACGCTGTTGTGCCATTTTTTTCTGGGTTCGGTGCTGG
>JAUMXF010000112.1 GCA_030529235.1 Pseudomonadota bacterium | reverse complement strand
GTTTATTCGGATATCGTCAAGTTCACCAACCTAGTGGTATCTGGCCGGATAAACCGGGCAGGTATATGACCAAAAGAAAAAGGACTTTCGAGTTTATCTCGTAAGTCCTTTTTCTTTTCCGAATGTGACCTGAGTGTTTTGAACAATCGGAATGATTTCACCGTAAACGCAGCCATTGCGTTTGAAGAAGCCGAGTACAGTGCTTTTCCTCCTGTTCCCCAGCCTCTGATGACCTTGACTCGACTACATTGAAATAGCTTTTGCCAGCTTCGGCACCGTCTCTTACAGGAGATTCCGCCTTACAGAGGCGGACAATTTTTTCTTTCTGGCTACATAGCCAGTACTGGACGATCTGCTAGGCCTATTATTGCCCTCCTCAAGATTCCAAACCATCCGTTGAGCACCGTCCTGTTCTAAAAGTTCTGGTTGAACTGTATTGATGACCACAAAATGGCTTTAATTTGTTGATAAGCCGTTTTTCGCTTGGTATTTGGAATACAAATAGCGGATCAGGAAATCAGGGGAACAGGGTGATATATGCGGAAAGAAAATAACACCGGCCTCAAAATCAGCCGCCGCTCGTTACTCAAGTCCTGCCTTGCCGGTGCTTCGCTGGCGGCCATCAGGCCTTTCAGAGCCAGCGCTTTCTCCAGAGCATCCGCTTCAAAGAATCCGCCGCTCATCCCGTCGGATGCGACTGTCGTGAACGGCTACTGCCCGTTCTGTCAGGTCCGCTGCACCTATCACGCCCGGGTGAGCAGCGGCCGGATCGTGTCCATCACCGGCAATCCCCACAACCGTTGGACCGGCGGAGCCATGTGCCCCAAGGGGCTGTCCATACTCGAACTCATGAACAGTAAGGAGCGCCTCACCGAACCGATGCTCAGGACGGAGCGGGGCTGGAAAACCATCACCTATGCCGAGGCCGTGACCCTGGTGGCGGAAAAGCTCATCGCTTTGAAAAAGGAACACGGCCCGAAAGCGGGCGAGCGTCTGGCCCTCACGTCCCCTCTGTGGGACTGCCGCGAAAGCGAGCTGGCCGCTCTCATGACCATGCGCGTATCCGGCGGTGTTAACATTATGCCCGCTGGAGAGGTCTGCATCAGCACCACCTCCAACGTACTGAGCATGCTGCTGGGAGCCAACACGTCCACCACCACTGTGGATGAAATCACCAACGCCAGGCTTTTGGTCCTCTGGGGCGCCAATCTGGCCGAGACCTACCCGGTGTACTCCCGCTGGCTGGACAGGGCGAAGGCGGGCGGCACGAAGATCATCTATATCGACCCGCGTAAAACTCCGACCAGCCTGTTCGCGGATGTCCAGCTTCAGCCGGAACCAGGGACGGACGGGGTTCTGGCTCTGGGCGCCATACGGCACATTCTGGAGAATGGTTTGTACGATGCCGGGATGGTCGGGCGCACAACGACCGGGTTCGAAGCGTTGCGGCAAGGTGCAAGCCTGTGGACGGCGGAAAAGGTGATGGAGATCACACGGTTGGGTGCGGAGGAGCTCGGCGCTTTCTATGCCGATGTGGCCGCCAGCGATCGCACCGTCATCTGGATGGGCGGGAGCCTTTGCCGCTTCACCAACGGTGTGCAGACAATCCGCTCCATCGTCAGTCTTCAGGGGCTCACGGGCAACATCATCGGCTCCGGCAGGGGTCTTCTGACCATGGAAGGGGGTAAACCCGAGGGTGAAAAGGAATTCATAGACACAGTCTGCGGTCCGGCCAGCATGCCGGGAGTGAACTTTCGCCGTCTTCTGGCCGCCATGAAGAAAGGCGCCATTGATCTTTTGTTCCTCAATTCCAGCTACCGCCGTTATCCGGACTGCGATGCCGTGCGCGAAGCCATGAAGCAGTGTGGCTTCGTGGTGTACCGAGGCTTTTACCGGACCGACGAACTTGACGTGGCCGATCTCTTCGTTCCGGCTACATATTCACCGGAGAGTTCCGGTTCCCATTATGGCGCGGAAAAACAGGTTGTCTGGCGCGATCAGGTTGTGGAGGCCCCCGGCTCCTGCGTGCCGGACTGGCGTTTCTACCGCGACATAGGGCGGCTGGTCGCTCCGGAAGTCTACCCGGACTTTCGCGATCCGGCGGAGCTCTCCGAATTTTTCAACCGTACCGTAGACTCCTGGCGCGGATTCAGTGTGGAAGCCATGCGCAAGTCGCCGGATGGTCTTATCTGGCCCCGGCCCCGGACTGACTCGCCCATTCGCACCGGCAGCATTTTCTCCCACGGTGTGCTGGAAACGGAAGACGGTAAGCTCAATTTCGCCCTGCCGACGCTGGGCGGCTTTTCGTGGGAATATCCGCGCAGCAGTCCGCATCGGCCCAAGGCGGAGAAGGATTTTCCCCTCGTGCTCATTCAGGGCAAGGTCGTCACCCAGTGGCAGCAGACCATGACCAATTTTTCGCCGTCGCTGTCGAGGATGGCCCGGGGGCGCCTTGTGCAGGTGCATCCGGATACTGCCGCCGCATTTAATCTCGTTCACGGCGATCCGGTCAGGCTCGAAACCCTCGTGGGTGGTCTGGAGGCCCGTGTGGATGTGACCGGCAACATCCGGCCGGGCGTGGTCTTCACAGCCTCGCATTTTGTGGAGGGCAGCCCGTACGCCGGAACCAGGAGCAGGGCGCTGAACTCCATTTTGCCCAATAACTGGGACAGGGTTTCCGCACAGTTCAACGGAACCGGGTGCAGGCTGGTCAAGGTGGCAGATTCCGCAAATATCCGGGTGGAGCGGGAGGGCTGAACATGGCGAGATTCATCATGACCGTTGATCCCGCACGGTGCACCGGCTGCATGGCCTGCGTGATGGCCTGTAAAGTGAACAATGCCGTGGAGCCGGATCAGAGCCGCAACTGGGTACGCGTCACTCCGGCAGGTGATCTGCCGACGGGAATGGCCTTCCAGCCCGGAGCCTGCATGCACTGCGCCGAACCGCTTTGTGTTGAAGCCTGCCCCACAGGGGCGACATTCGTGGACGAAAACCGCGCCGTGCAGGTGCATAACAACCTGTGCATTGCCTGTGGCAGCTGCGCCGAAGCCTGCCCTTACGGGGCGCGACACATCAATGCCGGGGCCCGGCGCATAGATAAATGCGATTATTGCGGTGACAGCCTCATGCCCCTTGGCCTTGAACCGGCCTGCGTCGGTGTGTGTCCGACCAGGGCACGCATTTTCGGAGACGCCGATGACCCGGATTCCGAAGTGGCCGCCATCCTTGGAAGCCGTCGGCTTGAATTCGTGGAGTCGAGGGAAACACCGACCAGTCCGAGGCTGGCCTACCTCTCCGAGGTCCGGGACAAATACTGGCCCAAAGCGGCCGGAATTCCCCTTGCCATCGGCCTGATGGCCCCGGTGGCCACAGCTTCGCGCTGGCTCGGCGGCCTGACTCTTCTGGGTCTGGCCGCGGTGGCCCTGCGCCAGTTCTTCAATCCGCCCGGAAAGGAAGGAGAGGGTGATGACTAACAAAACACGATTTGTCCGGCGTCACAGCCGCGGAGCCATGATCATGCACTGGTTCAACGCCGTCATGTTCATCCTGTTGCTGCTTGGCGGTCTGGGAATGCTGCGCAATCCGGATGTCGCGGTCGTCGGACTGTGGTGGTCCCGCCTGCTGGATGGAATTTTCGGTGCGGATGCTCTGCTGCGCGGGCATATTGCGCTGGGCGTCCTCTGGATGGCGGGAGTGCTGCTGTATGCCGTCTTCTATGTCAGGATCGACGTCATTCCCTTTTTGCGTGAAATCTTTCGTCTTAAACCGGGAAGCGACCTGACATGGTGCCTGCGCAAGACGTTGCAGCTCACCATCGGCGTCAGGTGGATGAAAAAGTCCGGACTGGATCCGGCTCTGCCGCCACAGGGTTTCTATAATGCCGGCCAGAAGGTCGCGGCTCTGGCCGTTCTTGTATGCGGCATGGTCCTGGCCGGGAGTGGAACCATACTTTGTCTTAACACCGTCATGGACATGGGGACGCAGCTCGCGCAGTGGTGCATGTTCTTTCATCTGCTTTGCGCCGGAATCATGGGGATGGTTCTGCCCATACACATTTACATGGCCGCATTGGCCCCGGGAGAAGGTCCGGCCCTGCGTTCCATGTTCACCGGCACGGTCCCGGAGGATTTCATCCGGCATCATAATCCGCTCTGGCACGAGGAACTTTTTGGCAAAGAAGCGGCTGTGGACAATGAAACCTGAAGGAGGGGCGTATGAGCTTGAAAAATGTGTTGGCCTGCATTGCGACTCTGGTGATTCTTTTTCTTGGAACGGCGGTTCTCTCCGCCGAGACCGGGAAGCTGAACATCAATACCGCCACCGAGGCGGAGCTGGCCGCCCTGCCCGAGATAGGACCTGATCTGGCTGCGGCCATCGTGGAGTACCGCGAACTCAATGGGGACTTCACCACGACCAGCCAGTTACTGGAGATCGAAGGTATTGATGAAGCCAAAAAGGAGGAACTTCTGAAGGTGATCGGCATTTACGGAATAGATGGGACGGAATGCTCGTGCTGACGGGTTGTCGGCCGGAATATCACCGGGACGGTGTCTGAGGTTCCGGACCGGATTCCGGCTCCCACTTTAACCTGGAGGAAGTATGAAACGCACATCCGGATTTCTGCTGGGCGCATTTACTCTGGCTGTCGCGCTGCCATGCGCCGTTTTCGGCTCCGAGCGCGTGACCATGCAGTCGCCCGCCAAAGACGCGGCCTATGTCTCGCTGCTGCCCGGAATGGTCAACAACCACAAGCTCAAGAGCTATCTGGGCACGGCGCACACCGCAAATGACGGCATCGTCATTCGACAGAGCTACATCAAGGACGGCAAAATTATCATTCCACCGGGAGGACTTTATGTGACGAGCCGTTCGGGAAACTGGGAGCCGTTCGCGGGCAAGCCCCTGACCATTGCCGGCAAGGAATACGTGGCCATCAACAACATTTCCGAGCGTACGGTGATCCGGAACGTGACCTTCAAGAAGAACCAGGTCATACCCGTGGACAAAAACAGGACGCGAGGTTTTGAGCTCACCGGCATCGATCCCCTGCCGTATTATCTGCCCGGTCAGGGCATGGCCACCTTCAAGCTGCTCAAAGCCACGGGCAACTATTACGGCGCCGAGTTTCCCGCCTATGCCGGCGATCTGATCACCAATGTGGCGGACAGCAACTGGTCTAAAGGCACAAAGGAAAAAGAAGGCATTACTGCGCCCACAGCCGAGAACGGGATCGGCGAGGCTCTGTATGCCTCCAGTTTCAGCGGGGTGGGCCGCAGCTATGTGGTCGTTGAATCGATCACCGCTGATGAAGTGAAGGTTCTGGAGCTGGCCACTGACAACAGCGTCTGCCTGTATGTCAGTCCGGACAGGCCGCAGGTCAAGGATGTCGTCAAAGGTGACAGTTTCACCATTGCGGGGGGCGTGGTGGATGTGCTGGACGTGACTACGGACAGCGTGAAAATCCGCCTGAAGGACGCACGGGGCAGTGTTGAAAAGGTACTTGGCCCCTACAACAGGGAAAGCATGAAATGGGTTCCGCTTTCCACTCCGGCCTGCGCGCCCTTCTGGGCACTGTCCAAGGGCGAAGATGTGGCTGTGCATATGAACGTGTTCAAGGACGGCGGCCCTATAAAGGCGGGAAAGGCCAGCCTTGTAGCGTATTCCGGCGTCATGGGGCTTCGCAATTCTGCGGCTTGGGCGGCAGACCCCAGATTTCTCGCCATTCCGGAGACCTGAGCGACGTGCACCTATCCGCACGAGGTCGTGCTGGAAAATGCCGAGAAGATCGTCCTGGATGCCAAGAACAACAAGTATACGGGACCTGAAGGACAGTTCACCATTGTCATCGACGATTTTGACGGGAAGGCCGTTCAGACCTGGCACATCGAGACTTCACGCGCCAAGACCGACAATCTGGCCGAACGCGCCCAAGGCAGGCATATAGACGTGGTTGTCGGAGAGGCCTGCCGTTCTACAGCACACTTCTTCAAGCGTGTCTACAAGGACCTCTATAAGGAACAGAAAGCCAAGCTGGCGAAGTAGGAGTCCATGCGGGAAGCTCCCGGCGGATATTTGATCTCCGGGAGTTTTCCTGCATGTTGTGGGCCTTGGGGCTGGCAAAGTTATGGTCCTGACGGAAAGCGACAAGCGGCTAGCTCATGACTGAAGACAAAATTCACCATCCATTTACTTGTTTTTCTTGCCCTGAAGGATCTGCCTACTGACTTTTTGCTGTCGCTTTTATTATACTGGGCCAGCTTGGCACTCCGGAAGAGCCATTCCGAGGAGAACCTGTGCCGCTTCTGGTGGATATGCTGAAAGATGAGGATTCAGAAGCTCGATCAGCTGCAGTTTGTGCATTGAGACATCTTTTTTCCGGCGATACGTGTAGTGTGATGCCGGAA
>JAUMXF010000009.1 GCA_030529235.1 Pseudomonadota bacterium | reverse complement strand
CGACTGCCTGACGATATCGCGTAAAACTCAGTCATGGATACCTTTTGACATGCCGATTCAGACAGCTGCTATGGCGGACGCGGACAAGGTTTCTGGCCGTGCACAGGTCTGCCGGTTTGCTGAAGGAGTGGACGCGAAGTGTCTGATGGCGTGGACAAAAGACCAGTAGTACGCCGTGGTTTCTTTCCTGAAGCTGAATTCATATCTCCTAACTTTCTCCTTGACCCTATGCGGGAAAAGCTCCTAAAAAGTTAATCAAGGCGAATGATAACCTTTTTGGAGTCAGCTATGAGTCTCGACCTTCTCATCACACTGGGTATTGTTCTGGCGGCCATCGTTTATGTGGTTGTGCGGCTGGGCAGAAGAAAAGGATGCGGGTGCGGGTGCTCCTGCGGATCAACGGAAAGCTCACGGTCCACCTGCAGCCATTCCGTTCAGGATGCGCCATGTGACTGCGATTCTTCCCGGAAAAACACATCCGATCTTTAATCTTTGCAGTAACGGCCGGGCGGCCCGCTTCAGAAGCGGCCTCATTCAACAGGCGAAACGTAAACACAACCTGCTGACGACGGAGACCACATGGCGGAAAGCACTTCCCTGCGCTTCATGCTCATAAACGAATCAGGCACGATTACCGCCGTTACCGCATCGGGAGAACTCGGCCGGCGGATAAGGGACATGGGACTGGTTCCCGGCGCCCAGATCACCGTGGTCGGCCGCGCCCCGCTGAAAGATCCAGTGGCCCTGCGGCTGAAAGGCTGCACCCTGACCCTGCGCAACAGTGAGGCCGACCTGATCATGGTCGAAACTCTGCGGGCCGCCGGGGTCTGTTCATGAACGCGACCATGGCCCTGATGGGCAACCCCAATTCCGGAAAGACCACCTTGTTCAACAGTCTGACCGGCTCAAGACAGCATGTGGGCAACTACCCCGGCATCACGGTGGAAAAACGCGAAGGCCGCCTGAAAATCAATGAACTCGACGTAACCGTGGTGGATCTGCCCGGCACCTATTCGCTGACCGCCTACACTCAGGATGAGGTGGTGGCGCGCAATTTTCTGATGGAAAACGATCCCGACGCGGTGGTGACCGTGCTCGACGCCACCAATCTGGAGCGTTCCCTGTATCTTGTGCTTCAGATTCTGGAACTCGGCATGCCCGTCATCGTGGTTCTGAACATGATGGACGAGGTCCGCCGCAAGGGCGTGACCATCGATACCAGGCGTCTGGCTTCCCTGCTCGGCCTGCCGGTGCTGGAAATGGTCGCGCGCAGCGGAGAGGGAAAGGAAGGCCTGCTGGAAACAGCCCGCGACGCCATACGTGGCAAAGCACGGCCGGAACCGCTGTATATTTCCTACGGGGCGGACCTGGACAAGGCTCTGGAAGAAATGCAGGGACTGATCCAGTCGTCCGGTTTTCTGGACGGGCACTGTCCGGCCCGCTGGGTAGCCGTCAAATATCTGGAAAGCGATCCGGAAATCATGTCCCGGGGGCAGGCGGCCAATCCGGATGTACACTCCAGACTTCAGGAAATCACCAAGACTCTGAGCGAGCACTGTCAGAAGACCCTGAATATGGACCCGGAAGCCCTTGTGGCGGATTACCGTTACGGGTTCATCTCGGCACTGCTCAAGGACGGAGTCATCACCAGGCCTTCCACGCAGCAGCGATTCGACCTGACGGACAGGCTGGATGCGTTCCTGACCCACAGGCTGCTCGGCCCCATCCTCATGTTCGCCATCATCTATCTCATGTTCGAGGTGACATTCGCCGTGGGGGAAATCCCCATGGGCTGGGTGGAAGGCTTTTTCGGATGGCTCGGGGAAACCGTTTCCGCCAATCTGCCGGAAGGGCTGCTCAGCTCCCTGCTGGTTTCCGGCATCATCGACGGCGTGGGCGGCGTGCTCGGGTTTGTCCCGCTCATCACCATCATGTTTTTCTTTCTCTCCATCCTTGAGGATTCGGGATACATGGCCCGCATGGCCTACATGCTGGACCGGGTCTTCAGGGCTTTCGGACTGCACGGCTGCTCCGTCATGCCGTTCATCATTTCCGGTGGCATACCCGGCGGATGCGCCGTGCCCGGCGTCATGGCCGCGCGCACACTGCGCAGCCCCAGGGAAAAAATCGCCACGGTGCTGACAGCTCCTTTTCTGAGCTGTGGCGCCAAGGTTCCCGTTTTTCTCCTGCTGGCCGCGGCGTTTTTCCCCGGCGCGGGGGCCAAGGCCCTGTTCTGGATCACTCTGGCCGGATGGAGCATGGCCCTGCTGACGGCCCGCCTGCTGCGTTCCACCGTCATCAAGGGCCAGGCCACTCCCTTTGTCATGGAGCTGCCGCCCTACCGCATGCCCACCCTGCGCGGGCTGTGCCTGCACACCTGGGAACGGGCCTGGCAGTATATCAAGAAAGCCGGCACCATCATTCTGGCCATTTCCGTGCTGCTCTGGGCGGCCATGACCTTCCCCGGCCTGCCCGAAGAACGGGACGCCGCCTTTGAAGCGCAAAAAGCGGGCGTCGAAGCCGGACAATGGCCCAGCGACGAGGAAAAGGCCGAAGCTCTGGCCACGGTGGATAACGCCCGGAATCAGGAAGCTCTGCGGCATTCCCTGGCCGGAAAGGTGGGGACGGCACTGGAGCCCGTATCCCGTCTGGCCGGATTCGACTGGCGGACCAACATCGCCCTGCTTGGGGGATTCGCCGCCAAGGAAGTCATCGTTTCCACTCTGGGCACGGCGTATTCTCTGGGCGAAGTGGATCCGGAAGAAAGCGCTTCCCTGTCGGACCGCCTGCGCGGCGATCCGGCCTGGAATGTCTGGGTGGCCCTGAGTCTCATCGCTTTCGTGCTCCTGTACGCGCCCTGCTTTGTCACCGTGGCGGTCATCGGCCGGGAGCTCGGATGGAAATGGGCCGGATTCTCGGTGGTCTTCAACACGGCGCTGGCCTACACGGTGGCCGTGATCATCCATCAGGCCGGCACCAGCTTCGCATAGGAGTCCGATTCAAAAACCGCACACGGCGGCCGGTGAAACCGGAACGTGTAACCAAAGCGAGACAGCCAGATGATACCGCTCAACCCTCCCAGATGCTCCCATCCCGCCATCAAGGCGGCCAGACAGTGCAAAAAGGCCATGGAGCTTTCCAACATGCGCCAGCATGACCGGGCTGAAGCCTTGCTCATGAACGCTCTGGGAGGGCTGCGCCGGAAGCCGCTGCCCATGGTGAAGGCGAAAATTCTGAACAGTCTGGCCCTTGTTTACGCCCAGCAGCAGCGCAACGACCGGGCCAGAAGATGCCTCGGCATCAGCCTGCGTATTGTCGGCAGGCACATCGGCCACGGAAACTGGCTTTACGAACGGATTGCCGACAATCTCGCCAATCTGCCCTCATAGCGCCATCCTCACCTCCAGAAGGACGGCAGGCATCTGCTTGTCGTCCTTCATTTTCACAACGAAAAAAGCTCCGCGCCAATGCACGGAGCTTTTTTGCGACGCCTAAAGGGCGGTCGGCTATCCCACGGTGGAGTACACCACCGCTGCATGAACTCCCACCAGCAAGGCAGCCACCGCCAGACCAATCAACAATCTTTTCCCGAAATTCGTAAACATTTTCTCCTCTCCAGACCATGCGCACCGGCTTAAATCCAGCGGCAGACTCCCGTCCCATAAAGAAAACGTTCATACTCTTCCCGGCTCCCGTTCACAAGAGAATTTTCTTCGCGTCCGCAAAAGAATCCACTGCGGATACGTTTGCCAGTCCCCCTCGCATCCTCTATTGTGGCGGCAGGATTTCCTCTTCCAATTCAACAGTCGCACCACCGGGGCCCCTATGTTCCACCGCTGCGAAACAACTCCCCCACACAGGGAGCTTCTCCGCATCCTGCTCGTCTGGCTCGGCATCCCCGTGCTGCTGGCCGTGGCCGGGATCCTCGTCTATGCCGGATTCTGTATCCGGCAGGAATACCTGGATGGAAATAAAGAAGACATCTCGCTTGTCGCCCGGCGAAATCAGGATCTGCTCCATGAAAAAATAAACGCCGCTCACGCCGCCCTGTCTCTTCTTGGCTCGGAAATGCATGGGGAGCCGGAGCAGCACGCCGGGCAACGCATGGCCGCCTTCTGGGAGAGCCTGCACGCGACGTATGGCTGGGCCGAAGGACTGGGACTGCGGACCGCCGACCGGTGGATCACGGCCGGACGCTTTCCCGCCGATGTCCCCGGTCCGGACACGGCCATTTCCGCCCTTCCAGACGCGGCCTTTCATATCACGGATGTGCACACCGGCCCCGACGGTCTGCCCCGCTTTTACATCGTTACGGCCCTCGACCGGGATCGTGTTCTCTGCCTGGCAGTCAACGCCCCCCTGTTCAACGCTTTTCTGGAAGAATTCCGGCTCGGACGCACCGGCGAAGTTTTTCTGATCAACGCGGAAGGCGTTCTGCAATCCCGCTCCGTCCTGCATGGCGCGCCTTTGAACCGGGTGGACGGGCTTGCCGGGCAATCACCCGGCAAAGTGTACGCCAGAACCTGGGGCGGCACCCGGCTGTGGTCCTCCGTCCTGCCCGTGACTGCCCATTCCGGATGGCGGATCGCGGCCCAGTGGGACGAGCGGGAGATGACGCAATCGGCCGACGCCCGGCTCATTCCTCTGGCCGGAGGCGGGCTGGCCGTTTTTCTGATGCTGGTCTGCGCCTTCAGCCTGACCATCGCCAAAATCGAAAAATCCCGGCGAAAATCCGCCGAGCGGCAAAAGCAGTCGGAAGAACAGCGTATGCTGGTCCGGAAGCTGGATTCCATCGGCCAGCTGGGCACGGGCATCGCCCATGAAATCAACAATCCTCTGGCCATCATCGGGGAAGAGGCCGGGTGGATGCAGGATGTTCTGAAACGCGAGTCCATCCGCGACACGCCCGACGCCGCAGACCTGCGCAACGTCCTGCGCCAGATCACGCTCCAGACCGCCAGATGCAGGGAAGTCACCCACAAGCTGCTGATCTTTGGCGGCAGGACCGAAGGCACCGTTCGCGATGTGGATCTGAGCGCCCTGATAGCGGATACCCTCACCCTGCGCCGCAGGGACGCCGCCCAGAAAAACGTGGAGGTAGAAGAGGAAACAGCACCCATGCCCCGTATCCACACCGAACCGTCCCTGCTCAGACAGGTTCTGCTGCATCTCATGGGCAACGCCCTGGACGCCATGCCCCAGGGCGGCCGGTTGACCATATCCTCCGGTCCGGCCGAGGACGGCAGCGCATTCTTCCGCATCCAGGACACCGGTTTCGGCATTCCCGAAGAAAATCTCTCCAAAATATTCGATCCCTTCTTCACCACCAAAGACCCCGGCAAGGGGGCCGGACTCGGCCTGTCCATCTGTCACGGCATCCTCCAGCGGCTCGGAGGAAGCATCCGCGTGGACAGCAAAGCGGGGCAGGGCACCACCGTTACGGTCGTCCTCCCCCGGGAAGCACAGCCCAGCAAAGACGCGGAGGACGGGTCATGAGCCCGGAAGGCGTGCGGCGGCTGCCCGCGATCCATCCCCAATTGCGGCGCAAGTATCTGTTCTTCAAAAGCCTGCTGGCCGAGAACAATGCCATCCTGGAAAAGATGACCGTTCTGGAACGCATGCTGTACGAAGGCCGCTCTTTCACCCTGGATGACGCCCGCACCCTGACCCGCGCGCTCGCGGAGCAAAGCTGTGCGCTGGTCGAGGACCTGAACGCCATGTGCGCGGGGCGTTTCTGCGGCCTGTTCGAAAAAGTGGAGTCCATCTGCCATAGCGCCCTGGAGGTTCTTTCCCGGAAACGGACCTTCGACAGCCCCACGCTGCTCCTGCCTCTGGACGCCGTCAGCCTGGAAGACGTGGAGGAAGTCGGCGGCAAGGCCGCCAATCTGGGAGAAATCCGCGCCAGAGCCGGACTGCCCACGCCTCCCGGCTTTGCCGTGACGGCCTCGGCGGCGGCCCTTTTTCTGAACGAGGCGGGTCTCCTGGATAACTTTCTCCGGCAGCTGACCGAGGTGGACATTTCCGACATCGCGGGCCTCGAACAAATCTGCGCCAAAATGAGCGAACGCGTCATGACCGCGCCTCTGCCTCCGCGCCTGGAGGCGGCCCTGCGGGAAAAGGCGGGAGAAATGCGCTCTCTGTGCGGTCCCGGCGTGCGGCTGGCCGTGCGTTCATCGGCGGTCTGCGAGGATTCGTCCGCGTCCTTTGCCGGACAGCACGCGACGGTGCTCGGTGCGCCGCCCGAATCCCTGCCCCGGGCCTGGTGCGCGGTGGTGGCCAGCGCCTTCACCGCCCGGGCCGTGTTCTACCGCCGCAGCAAGGGATATTCCGAACAGGACGTGATGATGAGCGTTCTGGTGCTGCCCATGATTCAGGCCAAATCCAGCGGCGTGCTGTACACTGCGGACCCCAACACCGCCAGCGGCGACGACCTGCTGCTGGCCTCGGCCTGGGGGCTCGGAGTCAGCGTAGTGGATGGTTCCGCCGATGTGGACTCCTGGCGCATCGGCCGGGAGGGCCTGCGCATCCTCTCGGAGGACATCGCGCACAAGGCCGCCGGGTTCTCCCTGCTGGAGCACGGCGGCATTGTGTCCACGCCCGTACCCGAAGCGTTGCGTGAAAAGCCCAGCCTGACGCCCGGACAGATCGCCGACATCGCCGGATACGGCCTGCGCCTGGAAGAGCATTACGGCATCCCGATGGACATGGAATGGGCTGTGGACGAAAATGACCGGATTTTCATCCTCCAGGCCCGGCCGCTGGGACGGGTGCGGGAAACGGAGCAAGCCGTGCGGCGGGAAATTCCCGGCCATCCGCCGCTCATCCACGGAGGCCAGTCCGCGGCTCTGGGCGTGGCTTCGGGACCGGCATACGTGGTCGGGGAAGAACATCCTCTGGCCGATGTGCCCAAGGGAGCCATCCTGGTGGCCCGGCAGACTTCCCCGGCCTATGTGGCGGCCATGGGTAAGGTGGCCGGCATCGTCACGGACGTGGGCACCGTCACGGGACACATGGCCTCCGTGGCCCGGGAGTTCGGTATTCCCACGCTGGTCGGCGTGGGCAAGGGCACCCGCCTTCTGCCCCACGGCACGGAAATCACTCTGGATGCCAACAGCGGGACAGTCTACGCGGGCCGGGTGCGGGAACTCCTCTCCGAGCGCAAACCCGTCAAGCTGATGCAGGGCAGCCCGGTCTACAAGACCCTTCAGGAAGCGATGAAATATCTGGACCCGCTGAATCTGGTGGATCCTCTCGCGCCCGAATTCAACGAGGACGGCTGCCGGACTCTGCATGACGTGATCCGCTTCTGCCATGAAACGGCCATGCAGGAGATGTTCGGCCTCGGAGAAAGCCTTTCCGCGACGGACAGCGCCGCGCGGAGGCTGCACGCCCGCCTGCCGTTCAGGATCCTGCTCCTTGATCTGGGCGGAGGCATTTCGTCCGGAAAGGACACGGCGCGGGTGAAGCCCGAAAATCTGCGCTGTGTGCCCCTCAAAGCCCTGCTGGAAGGAATGACGGACCTCGCGGACACTCCCTCCGTGGCCGGCGCCGCGAGCTACGCCGTCATTTCCAGTAAATACATGAATTTCAGCGGCCGTCTGGGGCACCACTTCGCCACGGTGGACTCCTACTGCGGCCCGGTCATCAACGACAATTACGTCACCTTTTCCTTCAAGGGCGGAGCCGCCGCCTACGAACAGCGCGTGCGCAGGGCCATGGTGCTGGCCGGAATCCTGCGTCGGCTGGGATTCAGGGTCGACCAGAACGGCGACTCCCTCAAGGCCGAGATGCGCAAATACGACGAGGAGCGCTTCCAGCGGCGGCTGCGGACTCTGGGCCGGCTGCTGGCCTCTGTCCGCGACCTGGACTGGAAACTCGACAACGACGGCATGATCGCCATGCATGTAGACGGATTCTTCCACATGGAAAACGCCGGGAAATAAACCCGGCCGCACGCCCGTGCGGAACAGAGCCCCCCGCCGTTGCTATGCCCCGGCCTTTTGTGGCACATTCCGCGCGGACCGGCAGAATTCTCCCGGCGGCCATTTTCCCCGGAGCACCCATGCGCCTGATACAGCGGATCAAAAACATCTTCTCCCCTCCGTCTCCTCTCCCGCCGGAAGACAGCGCGCGGGAGGAGGCCCAGTTCAAGATCAGATACCAGACCTTCCGACGGCTGCTCTCGGCCAACAACGCCGCCCTCGACATCATGACCGAACTGGAAGAAGCCGCCCGCGGGCACCGTCATTTCGGCATGCATTTCCTGCGATCCCGCGCCACGGCCGCGACGGCCAAGGTCTATTCCATCGTGGAAAACATGCGTCTGCTGGCTCCGGAAAAATACGAAGACCTGCCCGGGGTCATGCGCTCGATCCAGACGGAAATACAGGCGGAACTGCAGGTGAAGACATCCGGCGGCCAACCCGGACGAATACTGGAACTGTCGCGAATCACCGCCGCCGACACGGCGGATGTGGGCGGCAAGATGGCCAATCTGGGAGAGCTCAGAAATGTCCTCCACATGACGGTTCCCGACGGCTTCGCCATCACCGCGCGGGCCTATGCGGAGTTCATGCGCCAGTCCGATCTCTGGGAAGAGATCAACTGTCTGGTTCTGGGACATTCCATGGCCGGCTATTTCATCGGAGATGCCAGACGGCGTGCCGAAGACGAGAACGCAAAGGAGCGGAACTCCTCCCTGCTCGAGCTGTGCGCCAAAATCCAGAACATGATTCTCGCCGCGCCGGTGCCCGCCGGGCTGGAAGAGGAGATTCTTTCGGCCTACGACCGCCTGTGCGGGCGGGAAGGGCGGGAGGTGCGCGTGGCGCTGCGCTCCAGCGCTCTGGGCGAAGACAGCGCCGGGGCATCTTTTGCCGGGCAGCACCGGTCGCTGCTCAATCTGGGACGGGACAGCCTCATCGACGGATACAAGGAGATCGTCGCCAGCAAATATTCCCCCCATGCCGTGAGCTATCGCTACATGCGGGGCATCCGCGACGACGAAACCAGCATGGCCGTGGGCTGCCTGAGCATGGCCGAATCCCTGGCCGGAGGCGTGGCCTATACGGTCAACCCTCTGGACCGGGAAGATACGCGCATTCATATCGTCTCCGCCTGGGGCGTGGCCAAGGGCGTGGTGGACGGTACCGCCACCTGCGACCAGTTCACGGTGGAAAAGAAGAATCCGCCGGAGATCGTGGCGCGCAGCGTGCCCCTCAAAAACATGGCCCTGGTCTGTGCCGCCGCCGAAGGAGTCCGCCGGGTATCCGTGGATGAACGGCAGCAGGCCGAAGCCTCCCTGAACGACGCGCAGATACTGCAGCTGGCCGAAGCGGCGGCGCGTATCGAATCCCACTACGGCTGCCCGCAGGATATCGAATGGACCTTCACGCCTCAGGTGCGGCTTGTCCTGCTGCAAGCGCGTCCCCTGGAGGTGCGCCAAAGCGCCAAAACTCCGGCACCGGACACGCCGCCGCTGTTCCGGGAGGGCAACACGGCCAGCCCCGGCGTGGCCTGCGGCGTGATCCATATCGTCAGAAAAGACGTGGACATCCTGACGCTGCCCGAGAACCCCATTCTGGTCTGCGTGGAGGCCTCTCCCAAATGGGCCGCCGTCCTGAACAGATGCGCGGGCATTATCACCGAGCAGGGCAGCGTGGCCGGGCACCTGGCCAACGTGGCCCGCGAATTCGGCGTGCCCGCTCTTTTCGGAGTACGGGAGGCCCCGGCCCGCTTCACCGCCGGACAGGAAATCACTCTGGATGCGGACAATACGGCCGTGTACGCGGGACGACAGCAGAAACTTCTGGACGGAAAGCCCGGAAAGCCCGGCATGATGGAAGGAAGCCCCGTCTTCCAGACGCTGCTGCGCGTGAACCGCTTCATCACGCCCCTGAATCTTCTCAACCCGGACGCTCTTGATTTCAAACCCGCCAATTGCCGGACCCTGCACGACATTACCCGGTTCTGCCACGAAAAATCCGTACAGGAGATGTTCAGCTTCGGGCGGGATCACAATTTTTCTCCCCGGTCCAGCAAGCAGCTGAAGACCATAACCCCGATGCAGTGGTGGATCATCAATCTCGACGACGGCTTCATAAAGGAAACCGGGGGCAAGACGGTCCCTCTGGACAACATCGCCTCCATCCCCATGCTGGCCATCTGGCGCGGCATCGTGGCCTTTCCCTGGGATGGTCCGCCGAGCCTCGACGGGAAGGGCTTTCTGTCGGTTCTGTTTCAGTCCGCAACCAATACGAATCTCGAACCGGCCATGGCTTCGAGCTACTCCGAAAAAAACTACTTCATGATCTCCAGGCAGTTCTGCAACCTGCAGTCCCGGTTCGGCTACCACTTCACTTCCGTCGAAGCCCTGGCCGGTCCAAGGCCGAGGGAAAACTACATCCGCTTCCAGTTCAAGGGCGGCGCGGCCGACTACCACCGCAGGGAACGCCGGACGCGCTTCGTGGGAGAACTGCTCGACGAATTCGGTTTTCAGACCAGAACGCGGGAAGACGCCCTTTTCGCCCGCATCGACGACTGTGAGCAGAATTTTGTGGAAAAACGCCTGGAAATCCTCGGACATCTGCTCATCCACACCAGGCAGCTGGACATGATCATGTCCAACGAAGACGCCGTGCTGTTCTACAAAAACCGCATTCTCGGCCAGTTGCACGCAATCATGGGCGCTCAGCCTCAACAACCGGCAGGTACGCAATGAACGAAAGACCATCCGAAAATTCCCCGAGCCACGCCGTTTTGCGCGGAGTTCTGGTGGGCGGCTCCATCGGCATGATCGCCAGCTGGTTCGGATACGAACCGGTGAAGGCCTTTTTCATGGGCATAAGCTGCGGCATCTTCGCCGCCGTCACCAGGATATTCGCCGACAGGCTGCGCAGAAGGCCTCCGGAATAGCCCCGCAATCCAGACCGGCCTGTCCCGGTAAAGACTTCCGGCCTCCCGCCGGATTGCATAAGCTCTTCCCATCCGGTATCAGGACAAAAACACAAACGACCGCCTTCAACAGGACCTCTCCATGTATTGCAAAAAATGTAAATTCCATGCCTCAGACAGCGTGAGCACCTGCCCGAAATGCGGAGCGAACTGGGAGGAGACAAGAAAAGCTCTCTCCCTGAGCTGGCTGACCGGCAGCCGCCACTGGGAACCTTCCGCTCCGGAAACGCCGAAACCGCAGAATGCGCCGGAGATGTCCCCGGTGGGACAATCCGCCGCGGCCGCCATGGACGATCTGGACGACTTTTCCGACGATTTTCTGCAGCCTCCGCAGGCTCCGCCATCTTCTCCGGTCCAGAAACCAGCCCATGACGGGACGGGCGCGGTACCGGAAATCGACTTCTCTCTGGATGCGACCAAGGCAGGCACGGGTCCGGCCTCCCCGCCGCCGGTCACCCCTCCGGACGACGACGTCATGGAGCTCGACTTCAGCGATCTGGTCAGCGACATCCCGCAACCGTCCGCAGCCGCCAAACAGGAAGATTTGTCCATTCCCGATCTGGAAGCGATGCTCTCCCCGGTGGAAAATCATAAGAGGCCTCAGCCCGCTCCTGAAAACGAGGACGACATCCAGCTCGACTTCAGCAACCTGCCCGCGCCGGATTCCCCGGAAAAGTGATGCCGCAGGCCTTGGCGGCAGTACACTTTTGGCGCTCGGACCCCGGCTCGGCAGACGGCTTGACTTTTCCCGCGGATTGGAAAAGGAAGCCAGATTTCCGGTGGCTCACCCAAAATGCCGCTACCCACCGGCTTGCAGGCGCGGCATAACAGGCCAACATCATGGAGGAGCCTTATGGCAGTAGATTTCGGCAATGCCGTCAAAACCGAGCAGGGAGTACAGGTCAACGGCATGATCATGAACCAGATCGTGGAACAGTGTGAAGGCTGTGAACGGATCAAGGAATTTGAAGGCGCCAAGTACTGTGGATCGTATCCTCAGCCCGCCGTGAAATGGAGACTTGGCAACTGTAATTTCTCGACGCACGTGAAAGCCGCGGCCAAGGCCAAAGCCAAGGTCAACCCCCTCAAGGCGTCCAAGCGCGCCGCCAAGGGAAAATAGTTTCCCCATCCATTCGCGCGGTTTACGAGGCAGGAGAGAGATTTCCTGCCTTTTTTTTCACCGCCAGCCGATTGACTGCGGAACAAACGCCATGCCCCACGCCGTTTTGGAATGTATCGACAGAAGTGAAAACGAGCTGCTCGCGCTCCAGCGAAATCTGGTCGCCCTTCCAGCCCTCGGCCCGACCAATGGCGGCTCCGGGGAGGAGGCCAAGGCAGCCTGGCTGTACACGTATCTGGAACAGTTCCCGGGAGCGGCCCGAGAACAGATCCAGGCTCCCGACGAGCGCGTGCCCTGCGGCTTCCGCCCGAGCATCGTGGTCCGCAGGGAGGGCGAAAGCGCCCGCACCCTGTGGCTTGTCGCCCACACGGACGTCGTTCCTCCGGGCGATCGGGCGCTGTGGGAAACAGACCCGTTCACGCTGCACCGGGACGGCGACCTCATTTACGGCCGGGGCGTGGAGGATAACCACCAGGGGCTGGTCAGTTCCCTGCTCCTTTTGCGGGCTTTGGAAACCACAGGAGCCAGGACCAGGCTGTCCCTCGGCATTCTGCTGGCCGCAGACGAAGAAACGGGGAGTGAGCTGGGCGTTGAATACATTCTGAACCACTGCCCTGAACTTTTCCGCCCGGATGACCTGATTCTCATCCCGGACTTCGGGGCCGCAGACGGCGGCAGCATCGAAATCGCCGAAAAAAGCGTCTTCTGGTTCCGGTTTACGGTATGCGGCAGGCAGTGCCACGCCTCCACGCCGGAACAAGGCATCAACACCCTGACGGCGGCCTCGGCCCTGATTCTGGATCTGGAGCGCCTGGGCGGCGTTTTCCCTCTGGAGAACCCGCTCTTCCGCCCGCCTTGCTCCACCTTCGCTCCGACCAGGAAAGAAGCCAACGTGCCCAACGTGAACACCATCCCCGGCCAGGATGTCTTTTACCTCGATTGCCGGGTGCTGCCCGAATATACGCTGGAACAGATCGAGACCGAAATCCGCGCCCTCTGCGACGCGGTGGAGGCCAAGCGGGGCGTGTCCATCTCCTTTACAGCCGTAACCCGCGAGCAGGCCGCGCCGTTCACTCCCGGGAACAGCCCCGTGGTCACCCGCCTGACCGACGCCCTGCGTCTGGAACGCGGAATCGAACCCCGCGTCATGGGCATCGGCGGGGGCACCGTGGCCGCATGCTTCAGAAGGCGCGGACTGCCCGCCGTGTGCTGGAGCACCCTCATGCACACGGCCCACCAGCCCAACGAACATTCCTCCATCCGGGCCACCCTGGCCGACGCGCGTGTCTTCGCCCGCCTGCTTTTCGATTCTCCGGAGGACAGATGAGCATTCCCGCCATGCCCGAACGCTTCGATCTGGTCGTGGTCGGAGCCGGCCACGCCGGGTGCGAGGCGGCCATGGCCGCGGCGCGCATGGGCATGCGGACGCTGCTGCTGACCATAAACGCCGACCGTATCGGCCATCTTTCGTGCAATCCGGCCATCGGCGGACTGGCCAAGGGGCACATGGTCCGCGAAATCGACGCGCTGGGCGGCATGATGGGCAAATGGGCGGACCAGGCGGGCATCCAGTTCCGCGTCCTGAACACCCGCAAGGGCCCGGCCGTGCGCTCCACACGGGCGCAGATCGACCGCGCCGCATACATCAGGGCCGTGCAGAAGGACATTTTCAACACGCACGGGCTCTTTGTCCGCCAGGAAACCGCCGCCTCCCTGGCTGTGGAGCGGGGACGAATCACCGGCGTGGTCACCACTCTCGGCGAAACCATCCCCTGCCGGGCCGCCCTGCTGACCACGGGCACGTTCCTGCAGGGACTCATCCATGTGGGGCTGCATCACTTCAGCGGCGGACGCTACGGCGATCCGGCCAGCCACGGACTCTCCGCCTGCCTGCGCGAACTGGGGCTGGAGCTGGGCAGGCTCAAGACCGGCACCGTGCCCAGGCTGCTCAAATCCTCGGTGGACTACAGCGTCATGGAGGAGCAGCCCGGCGACGACCCGCCCCGGCCCTTCAGCTTCGACAGCCCGGGCGTCTCCCTGCCCCAGGTTTCCTGCCACATGACCTGGACCACGGAACGCACCCACGACATCATCCGTTCCGGCTTCGACCGCTCACCTATGTTCACCGGGGTGATCAAAGGCACGGGCGCGCGCTATTGCCCGTCCATCGAGGACAAGATCGCCCGCTTTCCGGACAAGGGCCGGCACCAGATTTTCATCGAGCCCGAAGGACTGGACAGCTTCGAGGTCTATCCCAACGGCATCCCTACCAGCCTGCCTCTGGATGTGCAGAAAGCTCTGGTGGCCTCCATTCCCGGTCTGGAGAAGGCCCAGATCGTGCGTCCGGGCTACGCCATCGAGTACGATTTCGTCCCGCCCGTGCAGCTCAAGCCCACCCTGGAAACCAAAGCCGTGGCCGGGCTGTATCTGGCCGGGCAGATCAACGGCACCTCCGGATACGAAGAAGCCGCCGGGCAGGGGCTGTGGGCGGCCATCAACGCGGCTCTGGCCCTGTCCGGCGAGCCGGAACTGATACTGACCCGCGCCCAGGCGTATGTGGCCGTGCTGGTGGACGATCTGGTCACCAAGGGCACCCTCGAACCCTACCGCATGTTCACCTCCCGGGCCGAGCACCGCCTGATGCTGCGCGAAGACAACGCCGACGAACGCCTGACCCCCGTCGGCCGCCGCCTCGGTCTGGTGGACGACAGCCGGTGGGAACGCTTTACCCGCAAGCAGGCGGAACTTGCCGCCATCATGGACGGCCTGCGGTCCATCCGCGTCCGGCCCGATGCCGCAACCAGGGAACTGGTAGACTCTCTGGGCGGCAGGCTGCCGCAGAAGGCCGTCAGTCTGAAGGAACTGCTGCGCCAGCCGGAGCTCGGCATCGGGAACCTTGCACCGCTTTGGCCGGAACTTTTGGACTTCGGGGCCGAGGCACTAGAAGAGGCGGAAATTCAGGTCAAGTACGAGGGTTATCTGGACCGCCAAAGAGAGCTGGCGGCCCGTTCCGAACAGCAGGAGCAGACCGTTCTGCCCGCAGACGTGGATTATGCCCGGGTAGCGGGGCTGTCCCGCGAGGCGGTGGAAAAGCTGGACAGGATCCGGCCCCGGACCCTGGGGCAGGCGGGCCGCATCTCGGGCATCACGCCCGCGGCGGTCTCCTGCCTGGAAATTCACCTCAAAAAAATCGGACGCGGGTAGAAGAGACGCCTCCGCCGGACGGCTGAATCCCGGCCCCTGCGGCCCGCTGCCGCCAGAGGCGCAGTACCCGCCGTGGAATAACCGGTTTTACGCGGCTTGCCCGGACCGCCGGAAAAATTTCCCTGCGGGCTGGAAATCAGGATTTTCCCGTGTGGCCGAAGCCGCCCGCGCCGCGAAGGGTTTCCGAAAGTTCGGCCACGGGTTCCAGGCAGGCCCTGAAGACGGGCTGAAAGACCAGCTGGGCAATGCGCTGGCCCCGGACCACGATACGTTCCCGGTCCGAGGTGTTGAGCAGGCAGACGATGATCTCGCCCCTGTAGTCCGGATCGATGACGCCCACGCCCTGAGCCACCACCAGCCCGTCTTTGGTCCCGAGGCCGCTCCTGGAATAGACAAATCCGGCCACTCCCGGCATCGTGCATTCCAGAGCCACTCCTGTGGGAAAGGCATGTCGGCCGCCCGGCCCGATGCGTACCTCCGCCTCTTCCATGCAGGCCCGCAGGTCGATACCGGCCGAACCCGGAGTGGCGTATGTGAAGGTCTCCCCGGAACATACCGGGGACAGGAACCGGACCTTGACCCGAACGGTGGTTTCCTCGGAACAGAAGGTCATGCGTCCTCCGTAAAATTTTCTCTGGCGCTCACGCCCCAAAAAGTTCAAATATCGTTCAGGAGCCATATGTTCCGGCGCACGCGCCGCTTCCGGGCGGAGACGCCCCTCCGGAAAAAGGCCCTGCACCATCCGCAACCTCCAGCACCCCGGGGAGAAACCCATGCAACCGCTCCACACCTATACCGTTGTGCCCAAACTGCCGGAAAGGCTGCAACCGCTGAAGGACCTGGCGCATAATCTGTATTTCTCCTGGCACCACGAGGTGGAAGACTTTTTCGCCCAGATGGACAGGGAGCTGTGGGAAAAGAGCGAACACAACCCCGTCCGGTTCCTGAACCACCTGCCCCAGGGCATGCTGGAAGAACTGGCGGAGGATGAATTTTTCCTGGACCGCCTGTCAACCGTTGCCGCGAACTTCCGGAAATATATGGAGAAACTCGGTTCCGCCGGTTTCGACAGCCTGGGGCAGGGGCCGGTGGTGGCCTATTTCAGCGCCGAGTACGGCATCGCCCAGTGTCTGCCCGTGTATTCCGGAGGACTGGGCATTCTGGCGGGAGACCATCTCAAGTCCGCCAGCGACCTGAACATCCCCCTGGTGGGCGTGGGACTCTGCTACCAGCGCGGTTTTTTCCGGCAGTATCTGACCCATGACGGCTGGCAGCAGGAACGCTACCAGGTCAACGATTTCGAGGAGATGCCCCTTTCTCCCGTACTGGACGCCAACGCCGAGCCGCTCAGAGTGCGCATCGTCATGCAGGGGCGGCCGCTTTTCTTCCGCATCTGGCGGGCCGACGTGGGCCGGATTCCCCTGTTCCTCATGGATACCAATGTCGCCGAAAACACGCCGGACCGCAGGGAAATAACGGCCCAGCTCTACGGCGGCGATCTGGAAATGCGGATCATGCAGGAATTTCTGCTGGGCATCGGCGGGGTCAAGGCTCTGGAAGCCATGGGCATGTCGCCCCGGGTCATCCACATGAACGAGGGACATTCCGCCTTCGCCGGTCTGGAGCGCATCCGGGCGCTCATGCACGAGCGGGGTCTGAGTTTCGAGGCCGCCATGGAACTGGTGGCCCAGAGTTCCGTGTTCACCACGCACACCCCGGTCCCGGCGGGCAACGACCGCTTCCCGGTGGAGCTCATGGAGCGCTATTTTCAGGAATACGCCGCCGATCTGGGCCTTTCCTGGAAGGTCTTTCTGGCCCTGGGGCGGGAAAATACCCGCGATGACAGCGAAACCTTCTGCATGACGGTGCTGGCCCTGCGCCTGTCGAGGTTCAATAACGGCGTAAGCCGCCTGCACGGCGAGGTTTCCCGGAAAATGTGGGCCAGAGTCTGGCCCCAGTACCCGGAAAAGGACGTGCCCATCACCTCCGTGACCAACGGGATTCACTTCCCCTCCTGGGTGGCGCCGGAAATGTCCATGCTCTACGACCGCTTTCTGGGACAGTCCTGGAGAGAGGATCCGGACTGCGAGCGGGTGGGGGAAAAATTCGGCACCATTCCGGACATCGAGCTGTGGCGCACTCACGAACGGCTGCGGGAGCGGCTGGTGGATTTCGTGCGGCGCCGGATGCAGAAGCAGATCATTTCCCGGGGCGGCCGCAGCTGGGAGCTGGAAATCGCGGAGAACGTGCTCGATCCCGAAGCCCTGACCATCGGCTTCGCCCGCCGCTTCGCCTCGTACAAGCGGGCCTACCTGCTGCTCAAGGACGACGACCGCCTGAAACGGCTCATGTCCAATCCGGCCCGGCCCATCCAGTTCATTTTCGCGGGCAAGGCCCATCCCAGGGACAACGAAGGGAAGAAGATCATCCAGGAACTGATAGCCCTGTGTCAGGCCAAGGACACGCAGGCCAAGATGGTCTTTCTGGAGGACTACGACATACAGGTGGCCCGGCATCTGGTGCAGGGCTGCGATGTATGGCTGAACAACCCCCGCCGTCCTCTGGAAGCCTGCGGCACCAGCGGCATGAAGGCCATGGCCAACGGCGTGCTGAACCTGAGCACTCTGGACGGCTGGTGGGACGAGGCCTGGATGCCCGACAACAGCGTGGGCTGGGCCATCGGCAACGCCGAGAAGTACGACGACCTGGAATACCAGGATTTCGTGGAGAGCCAGATTCTGTACAACATTCTGGAGAATGACGTCATTCCGCTTTTCTATGAACGCGGACAGAGTTCCTTCCCCCGGCGCTGGGCGCAGCGCATGAAGCAGGCCCTGAAGCTTCTGGGACCGGTGTTCAACGGGCACCGCATGGTGGAGGAATACGCCCGGCGGGCCTATCTGCCGTCCAGCGACAGCTACGCCCGCCTGTCGGCCGACGGGCACCGCCCGGCCAGAGAACTGGCCGAGTGGCGCATGAAGCTTCTGACCAGCTGGGGAGAGCTGGGTATCCGCAACATCCGCAGCGGCTCGAACGGGGAAATGTTCGTGGGCGAAGATCTGGAAGTCAGCGCCGAAATTTTGGTGCGGGATCTGGATATCGCGGACATTCAGGTGGAAATATACACCGGCCCTCTTGACTACACCGGGAGCTTTTCGAGCCGGTCCACGTTCATCATGCATCCCGAAGGGCAAACCGAGGACGGCTGGCACATCTACCGGGGCTCGGCCAAGCCGCTGTCTGCGGGCAAATTCGGGTTCACGGTGCGGATTCTGCCCTGTCATCCGCTTCTGCGCGACCCGCACAGTCTGGGACTCATCTTCTGGGCCGATGAAGCCGTGCAGGGGTAGGGCATGGCCGGGAACCTGGACCGCGCCGACGTGGTCATGGCCGAGCAGGGGCTGGCCGAAAGCCGGGAAAAGGCCAAACGACTGATCATGGCCGGGCAGGTGTTTCTGACGCGAAACGGCCGCAGAACGCCGGTGGCCAAGCCGGGGCAGCAGGTGCCGCGCACGGCGGAGCTGGATGTCCGGCAGGGTGAACGCTTCGTCTCGCGCGGCGGGTACAAGCTGCTCTCGGCGCTGGAGGGTTTCGGCCTGGATGTCGCCGGTCTGACCGCTCTTGACGCGGGCGCGTCCACGGGCGGATTCACGGACTGCCTGTTGCAGGCCGGAGCGAAGCGGGTCTACGCCGTGGACGTGGGTCACGGCCAGCTGCACTGGAAGCTGGTGCAGGACGAACGGGTGATCAATCTGGAGCGCGTCAATCTGCGCCACGCCACGCCCGATCTGCTCCCCGAACAGGTGGATCTGGTCGTGGCGGACTGCTCTTTCATCTCCCTGAAACTCATTCTGCCGCCCTGCGTCCGGTTTCTGAAAGAGAGTGGCCAGGTACTGGCCCTGGTCAAGCCGCAGTTCGAGCTGGGGCCGGAACATGCGGTCAAGGGCGTCGTCCGCTCGGAAGAGTTGCAACGGCGGGCCGTGGAGGAAATCCGGGAATTCGCCCGCACGGAACTCGGCCTGACGGATCTGGGCGCGCTGCCCGCCGGAGTGAAGGGTCCCAAGGGAAATCAGGAATATGTGCTGCGCCTCGCGCGGTCCGGCGAAAACATGAAAATTTCGACATCTTCCCGGCCGACGGCCGCTCATCCGCAAACATGCCCGACAGATATCTGACCGACGCCCGCAAGGTCCGGCTGCAAAGCGTACTGGAAAAACGCCAGCCGGATCTGACCCTGGTGCTGAACAACATCCACGATCCCCACAACGTCTCGGCCATTCTGCGCAGCTGCGACGCCTTCGGCGTGTTCGGCGTGCATCTCTATTACACCAGGGAAAGCTTCCCCGCTCTGGCCAACAGCTCTTCGGGTTCGGCCAAGAAATGGGTGGAACAGACCCGGCACCGCGACGCCGAAGCCATGATCGCCTCTCTGCGCGGACAGGGCATGCAGATCGTGGGCACGGGCTTCGGGGCTTCGGCGCGGCCGGTGATGGAGGTGGATTTCACCCGACCCACGGCCGTGGTGTTGGGCAACGAACACCGGGGCATGGATCCGGATGTGCGGCGGCACGTGCCCGATGAAATATATATCCCCATGTTCGGCATGGTGCAGAGCCTGAATGTTTCGGTGGCCGCGGCGGCCATCCTGTATGAGGCCATGCGCCAGCGCCGCGCGGCGGGCATGTATGACAGGTGCGCCTGGTCCGCCGGAGAGCGCGAGGCGCTGTACGCGGACTGGTGCAAGCGGGGCAAGGCGTACTGACGTCCTGTTTCAGCGGGTACGGAAGACAGACGGGAGGACAGGTGGCGGGCAATACTTTCGGCGTACTTTTCCGGCTGACCACATTCGGGGAATCCCATGGTCCGGCGCTGGGCGGCGTTGTGGACGGCTGCCCGGCCGGAATCGGACTGAGCGAGGCCATGATTCAGGCCGAACTGGACAGACGCCGTCCGGGCCAGGGCGGGACGGCCGTCACCGCGCGCGCGGAAGCAGACCGGATCCGGCTGCTGTCCGGGGTTTTCGAGGGCCGGACCACGGGCACGAGCATCGGCTTTGCCGTGGAAAACACGGACCAGCGCTCCCGCGATTACGAGGCCATCAAAAATATATTCCGCCCCGGTCACGGCGACATGAGTTACGAGGCCAAGTACGGCCTGCGGGATTACCGGGGCGGCGGACGGTCTTCGGGCCGGGAAACCGTCTCCCGCGTGGCGGGCGGAGCCGTGGCCGGAGCCTTTCTGGACACCATCGGAGTGGCTGTCCGGGCCGCCGCCGTGGAACTGGGCGGCGTGCCTGCCGGGGAAACGGACCTGGACGGCGCTCAGGACCGTCCTTTTTTCGCGGCCGCCCCCGATGCGGCGCCAAAGTGGGAACAAGTGATCCGGGAAGCCGTTTCCCACGGAGACACCGTGGGCGGCATTGTCGAAGTGCGGGCCACAGGCGTGCCCGCGGGACTTGGCGAGCCGGTCTTCGACAAGCTCGACGCCCGTCTGGCCGCCGCCGTCATGAGCGTGGGCGCGGTCAAGGGCGTGGAGATCGGCTCCGGATTCGCGGCGGCGCGCGCTTCGGGCAGCGAAAACAACGACCCCATACACGCGGAAGGTTTCCTGTCCAACAACGCCGGAGGCATTCTGGCGGGTATATCCACGGGTCAGGACATCGTGCTCCGGGCCGCCGTCAAGCCCATCGCTTCCATTGCCAGAGAGCAGCCGACCGTGGACCGCTCCGGCCGGGAGACATATGTGCGCGTGGGCGGCAGGCATGATGTCTGCGCCATCCCGCGCATCGTGCCCGTGCTTGCGGCCATGGTCCGGCTGGTGCTGGCCGACGCCGTGCTGCTGCAACGGCGCATGGAGGGCGGGCAATGAACCTTTCCATCGGCTTCATACTCAAGAAAATCATCGGCGCTCTGCTCATGCCGCTGTCAATCTGCCTGCTTTTTTTCGCTCTCGGTTTTCTGCATATTTTTCTGCGCCGTCTCCGGGACGCGGTGGCTCCTTTTGCCATCGGCACGGCCCTGCTGTACGCCTTTTCCCTGAATACCGTCGCCGCATGGCTGATGGAGCCGCTGGAACAGCGTCATCCGGCCCTGAACCTGTCCGACCCGGCCGTGGCCGGAACTCCGGTGAAATGGGTGGTGGTGCTGGGCTCGGGGCATCACACCAATCCCCTGCTGCCCCCGGCGGCCATGCTGGAGGAAGCGGCCCTGTTCCGTCTGGCCGAGGGTCTGCGCGTGGCCGGACATTTTCAGGACTCGGTGCTGGTTCTAAGTGGCGGGGCGCTCCGGGACGAACAACCCAATGCCCAGGTCATGGCCAAGGCCGCCCTCGGCCTGGGATTCGATCCGGGGCGCATCATCCTTGCGGACAAAACCATGGACACCCATGACGAGGCCGTGCAGATCAAAGACATCGTGGGCGACGAACCCTTCGTATTGGTCACATCGGCCTCGCACATGCCCCGGTCCGTGAAGCTGTTCCGTCACGAGGGGCTGCGCCCCCTGCCCGCGCCCGCGTATTACCGGTGCCGGGGCGAGTCCGAGTACCTGCTGCCCCGCGCGGTGAACATAGAGACCTGCCATCTGGCCGTGCATGAATACCTGGGCCTTGCCTGGTCCTTCCTGCGCGGACAGATTTCCTTCGACGATTCCCCGTGATCGACATTCTGCCCATGCTGGTCCCCGGCGGCGGGGAGAGCCTCCCTGACAGGAAAACCATGCGGACCTGGATGCTGGTTCTGCAATCTCAGGGCATTCTGTGCCGGACGGAAGCCGGGCCGCGTCTTCTGGTTTCCCCGGCCATGGCCCAGGCGGCCTGTGCGGAAATCATGGCCTACGAGCGCGAGAACCGGCCCCTGCCGCGCCCCGAGCCCCTGCCCGACAATTCCTGGGTTTCCCTGCTGATCGTGGGCGGATGCGTGCTCCTGACCCTCTGGCTGGACCCGCAATCCGGCCCGCGCCCGGACTGGTACCTGAACGGCCGGGCCGACTCAGGGCGGATTCTGCACGGGGAATGGTGGCGCTGCGTGACCGCCCTCTTTCTGCACGCCGACGCCGGACATCTGCTTTCCAACGCCGCGGCCCTGTCCCTGCTCGGCATCCTGCTGAGCAGGCGTCTGGGCTCCGGGCTGACATGGGGCCTTTTCGTGCTCACGGGGACCCTGGGTAATGCCGTCAACGCCTGGATACAGGGGCCGGGGCATCTGAGCGTGGGCGCGTCCACGGGCGTCTTCGGCCTTGTCGGCGTGCTGGCGGGTGGAGCCGGAGCCCTGAAACCCGGGGGGCGCATGCGGATTCTCTTTCTGTCTCTCGGCTTCGCCCTGAGCCTGTTGGCCATGCTGGGAGCGGGAGAAGAGAGAGTGGATGTGGGGGCTCATCTGTTCGGGCTGCTGTGCGGCCTTCCTGTCGGCCTGGTGCCCGGGCGGCGGAAAGCGGACGGATGGCGCGGTCTCAATCTCGCGGCGGGAGGATCCGGGGCGGCCCTGTCCTGCTGGGCCTGGAGCCTGGCTGCGGCAGCGTAAAAACAACAGGGTGGAAAACATGGGCATCCGCCGGAAAAACCTCTCCCGAAAGACTGGACATAGCCTTCACACACGGGGCATGGAAGGCCGCATGAATTCAAAACTACGCATCTACGCTTTTTCCATTCCGTGGAACCTGTTCCTGCTGACCCTGGGCAGCTCGCTGGTGGCCCTGAGCATCCAGAGCGTGGCTGTGCCGCACGGATTTCTGTCCGGCGGCGTTTCGGGCATCAGTCTGCTCTTCTACTACTTCACGAGCACCCTGAGTCCGGGCCTGTGGCTGCTCTTTCTGAACATACCCATAGCCATAGGCGGCTGGTTCCTGGTCAGCCGCAGATTCGTGCTGTATACGGCCTACGGCATGGCGGCCGTCTCCATCTGGATGGAGCTGCTGTCCTCCGTGGTCCTGCCCATAGAGGACAACCTGCTGGCGGCCATCGCCGCGGGAGCCCTGCTCGGCGGAGGCGTCGGCACGGCCCTGCGCTCTTTCGGCTCCACGGGCGGCCTCGATATCATCGCCGTGATCCTGCACCAGCGCTTCGGGTTCAGAATCGGGCAGATCGGCTTTCTGTTCAATATGTGCGTGTTCGGCGTGGGCTTCTGGCTCATGGACACGGACGTGGTCATGTACTCCCTGATATCGGTATTTGTCAGCGGCCAGGTCACGGACCATGTGCTGAGCATGTTCAACCAGCGCAAACTGGTCTTCATCATCTCCAACCAGGCCCAGGCCATTTCCCGGGCCATCATCGAGGGGGCCCAGCGCGGGGTGACCATTCTGGAAGGACGGGGCGGCTACACGGACCAGCCCAAGCAGGTGGTCATGACGGTGGTCAACAACCTGCAGCAGAAAAAGCTAGAGGAGATGATCTTCACCCTGGACCCGGACGCCTTCGTCATTTTTGAGAACACCTTCAACGTCATCGGCAAGGGCTTCTCCAAATGGAAGGTGTACTGACGGCCGCACGCCGCGCCATGTTTCCGGCAGGTTCCCTTTGCTGGCCGGAACAGGCGTAAGCGCGTTGCCCGTCTTCCAGCGAGCCGCCCATGAAACCACGCCTTACACTCTGCCTGCTGCTTCTGCTGCTGTTTACGGGCGCCTGCGCTTCCAAACCCGCGCCGTCGCCCGAAGCGCCTCCCGTCAGGGAACCGGCCATTGTTCAGGAACCTCGCGTCGAGCCTCTCCCCGAAGTGGTTTTCGATGTGCCGCAACTGGCCTCCGAGGCCGTACCGCTTTCGGACGCGCCACTGCTGCCGGAGGCCGAACGGGCGGTACTGCACGACAGAGCGCTGGAGCGGTTCTTCGCGCCCTGGCATCTGCAGAAGTCGTCCCTGTCCCCGGAGCAGGCCTTCTGGGGTGTACGCGCCTACGGCGGCAAGCAGGGTTACGCGGAAAATCTGCAGCCCTACCCGCGGGACCGATGGGACCGTCTGGTGGCCCTGCAGAACATGTCCGCCTATCCGTCCATGCACAGTCCGGGCATTGTCACCCGGAACACCGCCCTGCGACTCCTGCCGACCCTGCGGCCCTTCTTTCTGGATCCGGCCCGTCCGGGCGAGGGTTTTCCCTTCGATTATTTCCAGAACAGCGCCCTGTGGCTCGGCACGCCCGTGTTCGTGACCCATGTTTCCGCCGACCGGGCCTGGTATCTCGTGGAGACGGCCTTCGCTCACGGCTGGGCCCGCGCCGAGGACGTGGCCCTGGCCGGAAAGGATTTCCGCGCCGCATATGAATCCCGGCATATGGCGGCCCTGATCGCGGACGACACGCCGCTCATGGATGGGGTGCGCTTTCTCGGCCAGACCCATATCGGAGCCATTTTTCCCATACACGGGCAGACGGCCACGGGCTTGCGGGTGAAGATCCCCGTGCGGGGTGTGAGCAACTGGGCCGAAGCGGGCGAAGCCGAACTGAACGCGCAACAGGCCGCGCCCATGCCCCTGCCCCTGACAGCGCGGGCCGTGGCCGGACTGGCCGACGCCATGGCCGGGCAGCTCTACGGCTGGGGCGGAATGTTTGAAAACCGGGACTGCTCTTCCACCCTGCGCGACCTCTTCCTGCCTTTCGGCGTCTGGCTGCCGCGCAATTCGGCCCAACAGGCCAGACAGGGCGGCCAGTTCATCTCTCTGGACGGCCTGGCTCCGGACGCCAAGCTCGAAACCATCCGGACGCGGGGCGTTCCTTTCGCATCGCTTGTCTGGATGCCGGGCCACATCGGCCTGTATCTGGGTGTCGATGGACATAGTGAACCGCTCATGCTGCACAATCTGTGGGGCCTGCGCACCGCTCTTCCGGATGGCGGGGAAGGCCGGGCCGTGGCCGGCAAACTATCCATATCCACACTGCGCCCGGGCGAGGACCGGCCGGACATACGGCGGGGGGCCTTTCTGGAACGCATCTGCGGCCTGACCCTTCTCGGCGCAGGCGTTTCCGTGAGGTAACCATCATCCGGGCCGGAAGCGGACAACATGCGCCGACTCCCCATCCGTCAGAGACACGAAAAGACGCTGCTGCGATCCGACCGTCCAACAGACGGCGTTTGACAGAAGCCATGTTCGCGCATAGTTTCGCTTCAATTTTTGTTCACCTCAGGCATTCAACCTGTTGAAAATAAAAGAAAGAAGGTATTCATGAATCGCATTGTCGGCCATATCCGCGATACTTTGATCATCGCCCTGCTGACTCTGACTCCGGCCCCGATCCTGGCCGGAGAAACGGTGGAAATACACGGCGTCCTCAGGGAAACCGCTTCGGGCGTCATTCTGGTCACCACCGCCACCAACTACGTCGTGCGCGGCATCGACGCCTCTGGCCTGGGCGGGTGCCGGGCCATTGTTCTCGGCTCGCGGGAGATGGACAACGGCATGGATGTCATCGACGCGCAGGAAATCAAGATCGCCCAGTGAGCGGCCTTGACAAATCACGGCCAGCCCTTCAGTTTCGAAAACGATATGAACGCCACTCCCGCCATCATCATTCTGATCATGGACCGCGATACGGCCTCGGGGAGCTGACGGCATCCGTGTTTCACGCACCAGAAGCCCCCAGGCAGCAGGCCGGGGGCTTTTTTCGTGACTTCATCCGGCAAGGGGAAACCACATGCAAACCGTCCAGATTTACGACACCACCCTGCGCGACGGCACCCAGTCCGAAGAGCTGACCCTCTCCACCGAGGACAAGCAGCGCATCGCCGCCAGACTCGACCATCTGGGCGTGGCCTATATCGAAGGCGGCTGGCCGGGCTCCAACCCGCGGGACAAGCGATTCTTCGCGGAAATGCGCCAGCACGGGCCCCGCACGGCCAAACTGGCGGCCTTCGGCTCCACCCACGCCGCCAGAACCACGGCCCACGCGGACGAAAACCTGCTGGCGCTGGTGGAAGCCGGAGCGCCGGTTCTGACCATCTTCGGCAAGACCTGGGACATTCACGTCACCGAAGCCCTGCAAATCCCGCTGGAACGCAATCTGGAACTCATCCGCGATTCTCTGGCGTTTCTGCGCTCCCACGCCGGAGAACTCTTCTACGACGCCGAGCACTTCTTCGACGGCTACAAGGCCGACCCGGCCTACGCCACGGCCTGTCTGTGCAAGGCTCTGGAAGCGGGCGCGGACCTACTGGTGCTCTGCGACACCAACGGCGGCACCCTGCCCGGAGAGATCGCGCCCATCATGGACGCCGTGCGCCGCGACCTGCCCGAGGCCCGGCTCGGCATCCACGCCCACAACGACTGCGAGCTGGCAGTGGCCAACTCCCTGGCCGCCGTCGAACACGGGGCCGTCCACGTCCAGGGCACCATCAACGGCTACGGCGAACGGTGCGGCAACGCCAACCTCTGCTCCATCATCCCCAATCTGGAACTGAAGATGGGCCTGTCCTGTCTGCCTGACGGCCACCTGCGCCGCCTGAGCGACGCGTCGGCCTTTGTCAGCGAAGTGGCCAACCTGCGCGCCTTCAAGCGCCAGCCCTACATCGGGCAGTCCGCTTTCACGCACAAGGGGGGGGTCCACGTTTCCGCCGTGCGCCGCAACCCACGCACCTACGAGCACATCGAACCGGAGCTGGTGGGCAACAAACGGCGCGTTCTGCTCTCGGATCTGGCCGGGCAGGCCAATATCCTGCTCAAGGCCAGGCAGTACGGCTTCGATCTGGACAAGGACGACCCCTTTGTCCTGGAGCTTCTGACGGAGCTGAAGACGCGCGAGGAGAAAGGGTACGAGTACTCCGCCGCCGAGGCGTCCTACGAGCTGCTGGTGAACCGGGTGCTGGGCCGGGCGCGGAGCTATTTCCGGCTGATCAGCGTCCGGATCATGGACTCCGTGCTGACCGCCGACGCGGAACCCTTCACCGAAGCCACGGTCATGCTGCGCGTGGGCGGCGTCGTCGAGCACACGGCGGCCACGGGCAAGGGCCCGGTCAACGCCATGGACTGCGCCCTGCGCAAGGCTCTGGAGCGCTTCTACCCAAATCTGAGAGAGATGCGCCTCATGGACTTCAAGGTCCGCGTGCTGTCCGGCATGACCCGTGAAAGCGGCGGCACGGCCTCGGAAGTGCGGGTGCTCATCGAATCGGGGGACAGCCAGAGCAGGTGGACCACCGTGGGCGTATCCTACAACATCATCGAAGCCAGTCGCCAGGCTCTGGAAGACTCCATCAACTACAAACTGTTCAAGGACGACCAGAAGAAGCTGACCCAGGCCATCCGGGACATCTGACGCCGCGCGGCCGTTTACGAAGCCCTGCGCCCGGCCGGAAAAGGCCGTTTCCGGCACAAAAAACCGGACAGGCCCTTTACATGGACGGGCCGTTTTTTTATATTCCGCACGTTCATTGCGCCAAGCGCCCCGGCGCAAGCAGAGGTTTTATGCCGCATTTCCGCTATTTTCCTTCAGGCATGACCTGACGCCACCCGCGGTGGGACTGGATGTCCCCGTCGCTGCGGGCGGTGCGCTGAAAACAGCGGCTTCCCCTTCCGCCCTTCACTGACGGACATTCTCCCATCGCTTCTCCCGTACGGTTCCGTGCGGGATTTTTTGTGCCGGCACGGCGGTCGGCAATGGGCTGCCGCCATGCCGGAAGCTTCCGAACCCGCTTCGGAGCGCTCGTTCACCTCAACCCGGGAGAAGTCCGCATGTTCACCACCTTTGTTCGCCGCGCGGCGGCCTCGGCCGTCCTGCTCCTCTGCCTGCCGGTCATGGCCCTGGCCGAACTTCCGGCCTTCAAGGTCGGCTACATCTTCACCACGCACCACTCCCCCTTTCTCGTGGCGGCGTCCAACAGCGAAATCTTCAAGGACAAAAATGTCCGCCTCAATCCCCTTGTGGACCGCGAAAGCTACGAGCTGGTCAAAAACGGCAAGCCCATAGCCATCCTCGATCTCGTCGTCGCGAAGAGCGGCTCCGAAACCGCCACCCTGTTCGCCCAGAAGCATCTGGACATGGGCATCGCCTCCATCACCGCCATCATGGCCGGCATCGACAAGGGCATCCCCATGAAAATCGTCTGCCCTCTCCAGACCGAAGGCATGGCTCTTGTCGCGCCCAGAAATTCTCCGCTCACCGGCTGGGACAGCCTCATGGAACGCGTGAAAGACGCCGGAGAGCCTTTCCGGATCGGCTTTCATTCGCCGACGAGCGCTCCGAAAATCGTGCTCGAAGGCGCGCTGGTCCAGGCCGGACTGCGGGTGACGCTCGACCCGTCGGACATGGAAGCCGATATTCTTCTCGTGGACCTCAAGGACACGGGCAATCTCCTCGCCTCCCTCACTTCCGGCCAGGTGGACGCCGTGGTCGGCCCCTCGCCGTTTCCGGAAGTGGCCCAGACCACGGGTTCCGGCAAGGTGGTCATCAATCTGGCGGATCTGCCCCCCGCCGGACAGTGGTCCAATTTCCCCTGCTGCGTGGCCGTGGCCTCCGAAGACATGCTGCAAAACCACCCCGAAGTGGTCTCCGCCTATGTGGACCTGATCAGACACGCCAACACGTGGTGCAACGCGCACCCGCAGGAAGCCGGAGAGATCGCGGCCAAATGGATCGGCCTGCCGCCGGAGGCCGGGCGCATGTCCACCCTCGTGTTCATGAACGACTTCAATGAAAACTGGATGCGCGGCGCGGGGACCTATCTGGATATGCTCAACCGGATGCACAAATTCAACGGCGCGCTGAAGGACAAGTCCATCGAACAGGCCAGACCGCTGCTCATCGAATCCGGCGGAGCAACCAAACTGTAGACGGAAGGGGAGCCCGCTCCCCTTTCCGGAAATACCGCCCGGAACCGTCAGGGAACGTCATGCCGAAATTCCTCTCCGCGCTGTGTGCGCCGCTTCTTGTGCCGCTCTTCTTCTTCGCCGTCTGGGAATGGGCGGCGCGCTCCACAGGCAACGAGCTGATTCTCCCGCCCCTTTCCCAGGTGGCGGGTCTGCTCGCCCATCCCACCGAAAACGTCATCAGCATGGGGAGCCTCGCGGGCAACATCGGCATCAGCCTGGTCCGCGTCCTGTGCGGCTACGCCGTGGCGGTGCTGATCGGCGTGCCTCTCGGCGTGGCCATGGGGTACTATGCGAGCCTCCACCGTCTGCTGAACGCGTTTCTCGGCATGTTCAGGCCCATTCCGCCCCTGGCCTGGGTGCCGCTGGTACTGGCCTGGTTCGGCGTGGAAAGCCTGGCCACCCTGGCCAGGTTGCCCCGCGGACAGCTGTACTTCTATTTCAACAACCTCAAGCTCTCGATGCTCTTCATCATCTTCGTCGGCGCGTTCTTCCCGGTGCTGACCAGCGCCGTGCACGGGGTACAGACCGCAAGCCGCACCCTCATCGACTCCGCCCGCGTCCTCGGGGCTTCGGAGTCCGGCATTTTTCTGAAAATTCTCCTGCCCGCGGCCGCGCCTTCCATCGTCAACGGTCTGCGGATCGGCCTCGGCGTGGCCTGGATGTGCCTCGTCTCGGCGGAGATGCTGCCCGGCAGCCTTTCGGGCGTGGGTTACCTCATCACCCACGCCTACACCGTGGGCCGAACGGACGTCGTCATCGCGGGCATGACCTGCATCAGCGCCGTCGGAGCGCTGCTCGACCTCGCCTTCCAGTGATTCGAGAAGCGGCACTACTCCTGGAAACAACTTTCCCGATAGGCAAAAACATGACAACTCCGGTTCTTTCGGCCCGCCAGGTGCAAAAACGGTTTTCCGCCCGCAACGGCGAGACCATCCAGGCCTTGGAAACCCTGGATCTCGAAATCTCCGAAAACGGCTTTGTCTGCATCGTCGGCCCGAGCGGCTGCGGGAAATCCACATTCCTGCGCATGGCCGCCGGACTGGAGCCCGTCAGCGAGGGGGAAATTCTCTATCGTGGGCAGACCGTGCACGTCCCGCGCCGCGAAGTGGGCATGGTTTTTCAGGAATATTCGCTGCTTCCGTGGCGCACCGTGCAAGACAACGTGGCCCTCGGGCCTGAATTTTCCGGAAAATCCCGCGCCGAGCGAAACGCCGCCGCGCGGAAATATCTCGAACTGGTGGCCCTGGAAGACTTCGCCCATGTCATGCCCCACGAACTCTCGGGCGGCATGCGCCAGCGGGTGGCCATCGCCAGGGCTCTGGCCAACGAACCCGACGTGCTGCTCATGGACGAGCCCTTCGGCGCGCTGGACGCCCACACCCGCATCCTGCTGCAAAAGGAGCTGCTGCGCATCTGGCGGCAGCACAAGACCACCATCCTGTTCGTGACCCACTGCGTGGACGAGGCCGTGTACCTCGCCGACAAGATAGTGGTCATGACCGCCCGACCCGGCCGCATCCAGGCCGTCATACCCGTTGATCTTCCCCACCCCCGGAACAGGGCCGAACCGGCCTACGCCCGGCTGACCGCGTCCATCCTCGACATGCTGGACTCCGCAAACAACGGGGCTCCGGCTCAACCCCCAACCGCCAGGAGAGATTCATGCCCGTCGCCGGTGTCGATGTCGGCTCGGTAGCCGCGAAAGCCGTTGTCTTTGATCCCGAATCCCGCGCCATCCTCGGTTCCGCAGTCCTGCCCACAGGCTGGAACTCCAGGGAGGCCGGAGAAAAGGTCCTTGCCGCCGCCTGCGCCGCCGCAGGCGTGTCCACGCCGTCTTGCGTCGTGGGCACCGGGTACGGGCGCGTGTCCCTGCCCTTCGCGGCCAAAACAGTCACGGAGATCACCTGTCACGCCCTCGGCGCGGTGCATCTTTTTCCGCGCACCGGCGTCGTGCTCGATATCGGCGGGCAGGACAGCAAGGTCATCAGCACGGAAGCCGACGGCTCGGTGCGGGATTTCATGATGAACGACAAATGCGCCGCGGGCACCGGCCGGTTTCTGCAGGTGCTGTCGGGCATCCTCGGCATGGAGCTTACGGAGCTTGGCGAAGCCGCCGGACGCGGGACCCCGGCCGCCATCTCCAGCATGTGCGCCGTGTTCGCGGAAACGGAGATCATCGGCCTGCTGGCTCAGGGCACGCCGCCCGAAAACATCGCCGCGGGAGTCTTCCGTTCCATCGCCCGGCGCATGGCCGCCCTGGCCTCGCGCATCCCCATGACGGGCGAATGCACCTTCACGGGCGGCCTGGGCATAAGCCCGTCGTTCGGCAGGCTCCTTTCGGCGGAGCTCGGCATTCCGGTGAACATCCCCGATCAGCCGCAGATCGCCGGGGCGCTGGGAGCCGCTCTCGTCGCCGCCCGGCTCTGAAAAACGTTCAGATACCCGTCCCTCTTTCACGTCAACCCAAGGAGAAATCATGCCCTATCCGACTCTCGAACACTTCCGCGACATCACCGGGCGCAACGTGCTGGCCCTTCAGGAAGCCAAGGCCAGCGGCAAAAAGGTCGTGGGACAGTACTGCATCTACTCGCCCCTTGAAATTGCCCTGGCCGCCGACGCCATTCCCGTGTCCCTGTGCGGCACGAAAAACGACTCCATCCCGGCGGCGGAAACCATGCTGCCCCGGTCTCTCTGCCCGCTGATCAAAAGCAGCTTCGGCTTCGCCCTTCAGGACAGCTGTCCCTATCTGGCGGCCTCGGACATCGTGGTGGCGGACACCACCTGCGACGGCAAGAAGAAAATGTACGAACTGCTGGCCGAGTACAAACCGATCGTGCTGCTGCAACTCCCGCAGACTCAGGACGAGGAGGCCCACACCTACTGGCGGGCGCAGTACGCCGGGCTTGTCGCCAGGCTGGAGCGGGATTTCGGCGTGTCCATCACCGAGGAAAAACTGCGCGCCGCCATCCGCCTGACCAACCGTCTGCGCGTGGCCCTGAAGGATGTCCTCGACCTCGCCAAACTGAGGCCCTCTCCCTTGAAGGGCATGGACCTGCTGGACATCTCCTTTCGCGTCTCCTTCATGTCCGACTACGAACGGGCCATCGCGCTTCTGTGGGGTATTGCCGCCGAAATACGCGAGTCGGGAGAAGCACGGGCGGCGGATCACGCGCCCCGCATCCTGCTCACGGGCGTTCCGGCGGGGCTCGGTTCCCACAAGGTCATCGAACTGCTCGAAGAATGCGGCGCCAGCGTCGTCTGCATCGACAACTGTACCTGCTACAAAAAAGTCCGCCAGATGATCGACGAAACGGACGACCCGCTGACCGCCCTGGCCAGACGCTATCTGGATACGCCCTGCTCGGTCATGTCCCCGAACCCCAACCGCTATGACACGCTCAGGGAACTGGCGGCGGATTTCCAGGCGGACGCCGTGGTCGATCTGACCTGGCAGGGATGCCAGACCTACGATGTGGAATCGTGGTCCATCAAAAAATTTGTCCGTGACGAGTTGGACCTGCCCTTCCTGCAGATCGTCACGGATTATTCCCCGGCGGACACGGAACAACTGAAAGTCCGCATCGAGGCTTTTCTCGAAATGCTGCGGTAAATTTCACACAAAAAGAGCCGCCCAAAAGGGCGGCTCCTCACATGCCAAATGCCAAAATGAAACGGGTGGGGTACCTATATGCCCAGCGTTTCCTTCAGGTAGGCGAAATCGATGATGGAGCTGACCAGCTGGGAGCCGTGCTGGATTTTGATCACGTCCCGCAGCTTGTGCCGGGACAGGATGGCTTCCATCTTCTTGGCCACGGAGAAGGTGTCGTCGCGCACCACCACAATGGGCACTTCGAGCACTTCGGCCCGGGTCATGATGATATCGTTGGGATAGAGGTTGCCCGTCAGCACCAGACACTGACACTGCCCTTCCAGGGCCACGAGCTGCACATCCGAACGGTCCCCGCCCACAATGATGGCCGACCGCTTGCTCTTGCGGAAATGGGTCATGAAATTTTCCACCTGCATGGTGCCGATCAGAAAATTCTCCACCACCCGCTCGGACTTGTCCTGAGCCGTGATCACCCTGCCGCCCAGACGTTCGGCCAGATCGGACACCCTGATGGCCCCCATGAGCGGATCGGTGGGAATTTTTCCCAGCACCTTGATGCCCTTGTTCTCCAGAAACGGCTGCAGCAGCGTGTCCAGCTCCTCCCGGAAGGCCGGAGGAATGTCGTTCAGGAGCACCCCGGCCAATTGCTCGCCGAGGGCCTCCTTCATGGCCATGAGATAGTCGTAGTTGAGCTCCTTCACGTAGCGGTCAATGACAACGCTTTTGATGCCCAGGGCCCGGACCACGCTGATTCCGTCCACATTGCAATACTTTCCGGAAAACATGCTGCCGGAGCCGGAAACGATCATCACGTCCTTGTTCTGGCCGAGCTTCTCATAGGCGGACCTGATTCTGGGGATGAGGTCCTCACATTTTCCCGCGAAAGCCTTCATTTTGAAATCATGATCCACCACCACGGGAGTGACCAGAGAGGGGTCTTCGTTCAGGCCCAGAACATCCTGAACGAAAAAGGCGTCGCCGTCGCCGAGGCGGCCATCCTTCTCCTGGGGCAGCGCACCCACGGGCTTCATGTACCCGACCCGGTAACCGTCCTTCTGCAATCTGAGCCCGATGCCCATCGCCACCATGTTTTTTCCGGAATACCCGGCCGTGGCTCCAATGTAGATTCCGACCATCTCCATCCCTCCCAAAAATGTGCCCGAAAAGGACTGGCTAATCCGCGTGCGGCAGAAGCGTCATCCGCGCTCCGGCCACCCAGGCCCCCCGCTGCGCGACTAGCACCGGGTCCAGTTCCAGAGTGTAGATTTCAGGAAAATCCAGGGTCATCTGCGACGCGGTAAACAGTACATCCTCCAGCGCCCTCGCGTCCAGAACGGCTCGCCCGCGCTCCCGCCCGGACAGGGAGAAAAACTTCAGCTCCCGCATCATGCCACCCGCATCTTCCAGAGAAAGAGGCGCCAACCGCAGGGACTCATGAGGCATCCCAGCCCGGTCGCCGGGAAAGCTCAGGCTGATCAGTGGCCCGAAGTGGGGATCGCGCTGCACGGTGACGCGGGCCTCCGCAAATTTTCCGTCCACCATTTCCTGAACGACACACCCGGAAATGAAGGCCTCCCGGTGCAGCCGCTGCACCCGCGCCGTGAGCAGCATGAAGGCCCGGCGTACGTCTTCCGGAGATTGCAGGCCAAGCTCCACGCCGCCTATGTCACTTTTGTACTCAATGTGCGGTGAAGCGACTTTCAGGGCCACGGAACCGGCCAGCCGTTTGGCTATCTTGACCGCGCTTTTGCTGGTGCGCGCCAGTTCCGCCTGGGGAAACTGAAGTTCATAAGCCTGAAGCAGGGTCTGCATCTCGATGCCGGACAGTTCGGTCTTGCCCGCCTGCAGACAGTCCCGCAGAAACTGCCCGGCCTTGGCCCGGTCCCGGCGGTAGCTGACCTCAACGGGATAGGGGCCCGATTTCCACTGGGCATAGCCGAACATGGCGTCGAACGCGGCCAGAGCGTCCTTGGGGTTGGCGTAGCAGGGCAGCCCCCGGGCCTGAAGATAGCGCTTTTCTTCGGCCACACCCTCCCGGCCCAGCAGACAGACGGCCACCGGCTTGCCGGTTTTCCGGGGCCCTTCGGCCAGAGCGTGGACCACTTCGGACATGTCCAGACCCACGCCCGGCGCAGCCACCACCAGCGCCATGTGCACGCGCCGGTCTTCAAGTACGGTGGCAAGCGCCTGAGCATACTGTGCCGGACGGGCGGACATATCCACATCCACGGGGTTGGCCGCCCTGGCATACCGGGGCAGGCAGGACTCCAAGCGGGACATGGTTTCAGGGCCGAGCCGGGCCAGATTGATGCTCGTCCCGGAGAGCGCGTCGGCCGCGAGGATGCCGGCTCCGCCGGAATTGGTGATGATGGCCAGATTGGGGCCAGCCGGAGGAGACTGGGAGCCGAACATGCGGGCCAGATTGAAAAACGAGGCCAGACTGTCCGTACGGATGATGCCCGCTTGTCTCAAGGCCGTCTGCCAGGCGCGTTCGGAGCCGGTGAGCGCACCCGCGTGGGAAGAGATGGCTTTCTGTCCATGCTCGGTCAGGCCCGCCTGGAGCATGATGACGGGTTTTTCCCGGGTGATGGTCTGGCTGATACGGGCAAAACGGCGGCCGCTGTTCATGCCCTCCAGATAGCCCATGATCACGGCCGTATCCGGATCGTCGGCCAGAAACTGGAGCATGGCCGCTTCGTCGATGATGGCCCGGTTGCCCAGGCTTGCGAATCTGGAAAGCCCGACCTCCTCGCTGGCCGCCCAGTCCAGAACAGCGCTGCACATGGAGCCCGAAGGAGAAAAAAAAGCGATGTTGCCCCGGTCCGGCAGGCGGGAGACGAGAGAGGCGTTCATGTTGCCGCCCCAGGACGCTACGCCCAGACAGTTGGGACCCAAAAGAGTCATGTTTCTGCTGGAAGCGAGTCGCGTGAGACGCTCTTCCAGATAATATCCCCGGCCGCCGATTTCCCGGAAACCGGCGGAGATGACGATGGCGGCCTGCACGCCCGCATCTGCCAGCCATTCCAGTGCGCCGGGAGTTTCTTCCGGCTCCAGGCAGAGAACGGCCAGTTCCGGACAGGGATGCGGGAGCTGACGGCCATCCGCGGCACCAGTCCAATTGACGGACACAATTTGCCCCTGATACCCCCAGTTCTCGAGATTCGACAGCACGGCACGCGCGGGAGCGCCCGCATTTCCAGCAGTTCCGACTATGACTATGGAGTTCGGAGAAAACAGAGCGTGCAGGTGGACGTCTCTCATGGAGTACCTTGATGTCTCAGGAAATTCCGGCGGATGCGCTCCATGCGCTAGAGGCTGAACTTCATTATGAATTCAGCCAAGTCAAGCTTTTCATCCAGGCCCTCACCCATACGTCCCATGCCAATGAACACGGCGGAGAGCACAACGAACGGCTGGAATTTCTGGGCGACGCCGTGCTGGAACTGACAGTGTCCCACAAACTGTTTCAGAAGTTCCCGGAAGCTCAGGAAGGACAGCTGACCCGCATGCGTTCCGCCCTGGTCAGCGAACAGGCTCTGGCCGCAGTAGCCCGGCGCATCGGCCTTGGCCCGTGCCTGCTGCTGGGCAAGGGAGAACAGGCTCAGGGCGGGCGGGACAAAAATTCGGTACTGAGCGACGGTCTGGAAGCGCTTCTGGGCGCCGTCTATCTGGATGGCGGCCTCCAGGCGGCCCAGAACTGCGTTGAGCACATGTACGCCGGCCAGTGGCCCTCGCCACCGGAAATCTTCAGACCGAGAGATTTCAAAAGCCAATTGCAGGAGCTCACGCAACGCGTCTGGAAAGCCCGGCCGGTCTATACTTTGAGCGACAGCCGCGGACCGGAACACGCCAAAAAGTATACAGTGACCCTGACTCTGCCCGACGGCAGGCAGGTGGAATGGACGGAGCGCAGCATGCGCAAGGCGGAACAGGGCGCCGCCGCCCAGGCTCTGCGCATGCTCGAAACGCAGCCCCCGGAGTTCTGACGCGTTTCCCGCGGTCCGGCCGCCATTACCACTCGCCGGAAAGAAACTGCCCGCCCAAGATGGCGGATCATCCCAAAAAACAAGCCCCCGCCGACAGCTGTCGGCGAGGGCTCGCGATTCGTGGACCGGTATCCCGGTTCCCGGGACTTAGTACATGCCGCCCATGCCACCCATGCCGCCGCCGGGCATGGCCGGAGCGGGCTTCTCTTCGGGCTTTTCGGCAATGGCGCATTCCGTGGTCAGCAGCAGGGAAGCCACGGAGGCGGCGTTCTGCAGGGCGATGCGGGTCACCTTCTTGGGATCGATGACACCGGACTTGAGCAGATCTTCGAATTCGCCGGTAGCGGCGTTGTAGCCGAAGTCGTCCTTGCCGGCACGCACCTTGTCGATGACCACCGCACCTTCCAGACCGGCGTTGCCGCAGATCTGACGGATGGGCTCCTCAATGGCCCGACGGATAACCTGCACGCCGGCGGCTTCGTCGTCATCGGCAGGTTTCACGGCGTCCAGAGAAGACTGGCAGCGCACCAGAGCCACGCCGCCACCGGGCACAATGCCTTCTTCCACGGCCGCACGGGTAGCGTTCAGGGCGTCTTCCACGCGCGCCTTCTTTTCTTTCATCTCCGTTTCAGTAGCCGCGCCCACATTGATCACGGCCACGCCGCCGACGATCTTGGCCAGACGCTCCTGGAGCTTCTCGCGGTCATAGTCGGAAGTGGTTTCCTCGATCTCGTTTCTGATCTGCTTCACCCGGGCCTTGATGGCCTCGGCCTCACCGGCGCCGTCCACAATGGTTGTGTTTTCCTTGTCGATGACCACGCGCTTGGCCGAACCCAGCTGATTCAGGGTGATGCTCTCAAGCTTCACGCCCAGATCCTCGGAGACCACTTCGCCGCCCGTCAGGATGGCGATATCCTGAAGCATGGCCTTGCGGCGCTCGCCGAAGCCGGGAGCCTTCACCGCCACCACCTGCAGGGTGCCGCGCAGCTTGTTCACGACCAGCGTGGCCAGGGCTTCGCCCTCGATGTCCTCGGCAATGATGACCAGCGGCTTGCCCAGCTTGGCCACCTGCTCCAGAACCGGGAGCAGCTCCTTCATGTTGGAAATCTTCTTTTCATTGATAAGGATCAGCGGGGAATCCATTTCGCAGACCATCTTGTCGGGATTGGTCACGAAATAGGGAGACAGGTAGCCGCGGTCGAACTGCATGCCTTCCACGACATCCAGATTGGTTTCCAGCCCTTTGGCCTCTTCGACGGTGATCACGCCTTCCTTGCCGACCTTGCCCATGGCCTCGGCGATGATATTGCCGATAGTCGCGTCGTTATTGGCGGAAATGGTGCCGACCTGGGCGATTTCCTTCTGATCGCGGGTGGGCTTGGCCAGTTTGTCCAGACTTTTGGTGATGGCCTCGACGCCTTTGTCGATGCCGCGCTTGATGGCCATGGGGTTGCGTCCGGCAGCCACCAGCTTCACTCCTTCGGAGAAAATGGCCTGGGCCAGAATGGTGGCGGTGGTGGTGCCGTCGCCGGCGATGTCGGAAGTCTTGGAGGCCACTTCCTTGACCATCTGCGCACCCATGTTCTCGAACTTGTCTTCCAGTTCGACCTCTTTGGCCACGGTCACGCCGTCCTTGGTGATGATGGGCGAACCGAAGGATTTCTCGATAACCACGTTACGGCCCTTGGGTCCGAGGGTCACTTTCACCGCATCGGCCAGGGTATCCACGCCTTTTTTCAGTTTTTCACGGGCCTTGGCGTCGAACTTGATAATTTTGGAAGCCATATCTTCTCGTCTCCTTAAAGTTATTTCTTGCAGCTGCTGCAGCAACCTTCGATCACGGCCAGAACGTCGTCCTCGCGCATGATGAGAAGCTCTTCACCATCGATCTTCACTTCGGTACCGGCGTATTTGTTGAAGATGACCTTGTCGCCGGGCTTCACACCCATGGGCACGAGCTTGCCGTCATCGGCGGTCTTGCCGGGACCGGCGGCGACCACCTCGCCCTTGATGGGCTTTTCCTTGGCGGAGTCCGGGATGATGATGCCGCCTTTGGTAACCTGCTCCTCTTCAAGACGCTTGACCAAAATGCGGTCGTGCAGTGGTTTGAGTTTCATCTTTTCCTCCAAAATGTTGAGATATTCCTTCGGTATAAAAAATTCAGCATTCTTCTCCAAGGAAGAGCGCCAGCCCTGACAGCGCTCGCGCAACCAGAGGCTTGAGACAGAGGGGCAAATAATCCCTCGGAAAGTGAAGTCAAGGGAAGGTCCGAAAAAAATCATCGTCTCCGGCGCGCTTGAGCTTCACCCGAAGGCTCGGTATGCAAAGACTTCTTTCAGATACCCGAAGCCTTCGCACACACCGAGGACATTTTCATGCTGGACATCAAATTCATCCGCTCCAACCCCGATGCCGTACGGGAAAGCCTGCGCAAACGCCGCAGCTCCCTGCAGCTGGACCAGTTTCTGGCCATCGATCAGAAACGCCGCGATCTGCTTCTGGAAACCGAAGGGCTCAAGGCCCGCCGCAATCAGGCCTCCACGGAAGTGAGCCGCATGAAGAAGGAGGGGCAGACTTCCGAGGAGCTCATGGCCGAACTGGGAGCCATGTCCGCCCGGATCAAAGAGCTGGACGACGAACTGAAGGCCATCGATCAGCAGACCACGGACTGGCTGCTGTCCATACCCAACGTCCCGCATCTTTCCGTGCCCGAGGGCGCAAGCGACGAAGACAATCTTGAAATCAAAGTCTGGGGTAAGAAACCCGGCATGTCCTTCACCCCCAAGGAGCATGACGAACTCGGCGCAGCTTTGGGAGGACTCGATTTTGAAACCGCGGCCAAAATCACAGGCAGCCGTTTCGTACTTCTCAAAGGCTGGGCCGCGCACATGGAGCGTGCCCTGATCAGCTTCATGCTCGACATGCAGACCGGAGAAAACGGCTATGCCGAAGTCATGCCGCCGGTCATCGTCAACCGTGAGTCCCTCACAGGCACCGGCCAGCTGCCGAAGTTCGAGGAAGACCTTTTCCACATAACAAACACAAATTACTATCTTATTCCCACGGCCGAAGTGCCCCTGACCAACATCTACCGGGACGCCACTCTGTCCGAAGCGGAGCTGCCCGTGGCCCTGTGCGCTTTCACGCCCTGCTTCAGATCGGAGGCCGGTTCCTACGGCAAGGACACGCGCGGCATGATCCGCCAGCACCAGTTCGACAAAGTGGAACTGGTCCGCTTCGTCCATCCGGAATCGTCCTTCGACGAACTGGAAAAACTGCTCGGCCACGCCGAAAGCATCCTGCAAAAGCTGGGGCTCCACTACCGCGTGGTCACGTTATGCTCCGGCGATCTGGGATTTTCCTCGGCCAAAACCTACGATATCGAAGTCTGGCTGCCGGGCCAGGGAAAATACCGGGAAATTTCTTCCTGCTCCAACTTCGAGGATTTTCAGGCCCGGCGCGCTGGCATCCGCTTCAAGCCCGCGGGAAGCAAAAAAAGCCAGTTCGTGCACACTCTGAACGGCTCAGGACTGGCCGTAGGCCGGACCATGGTCGCCATTCTGGAAAACTACCAGCAGGAAGACGGTTCCATTGTCATTCCGGAAGCATTGCGCCCCTATATGGGCGGACTGCAACGCATCGAAGCCCGGAATCGCTGAATTCCGACTTGACAAGAAAAAGCACCCTCTATAGAGACGATTCTCCTTAGCAGGGGCCGTTAACTCAGACGGTAGAGTATCTGCCTTTTAAGCAGAGAGTCGAAGGTTCGATCCCTTCACGGCCCACCAATGCGTCCCCATCGTCTAGTGGCCTAGGACGGCGGCCTCTCACGCCGCTAACAGGGGTTCAAACCCCCTTGGGGACGCCACTTTTCTATCTGCACAGCTTGTCCCCATCGTCTAGCTAGGTCCAGGACACCGGCCTTTCACGCCGATAACAGGGGTTCAAATCCCCTTGGGGACGCCAGTCCAAAATGGCGCAATAACTATCCAGAATAACTGGATATTTGTTGCGCTTTTGTTTTTTCCTTTCGCCCCCCTCCAAAAAAGCCCGCTTTGGCGTTCAGCCGAGGCGGGCTTTTTTGCGCTCTTTTTTCTGCGGCCACGCAGCGGACACCAGGGATGCCGCTTCGCTCTCATCCAACCCAAGGCGAAACGCCCCCTGGGCGTCGCCACACCGTGGTGGGTGTGGCCTGATGATGCCAGCCAATATCTGCAACGTTAATGATGTGAACCCAAATTGAATCTTAAATCGAGGTATCTTTATGTCAAAAGGAATTTTTTGCAAGTGCGAAGAGCGAAGCAAAAAACTAAAAGACAGGGAGTGGTATATTACAAAGTATAAACATCATAATTCTGCATTCAGTGGATACCACTATACTTACAGTGATTACAGTTCAATCATATGTAAAAAGTGTAATTCCACCTGGAGAACAAAGGCAAATTATGTCTCAGGTCTTCGTCATGTGTAAGGCGAAACGCCCCTGGGCGTCGTCACACCGTGGTGGGTGTGGCCTGATGATGCCAGCCAGTATCTACAACGCGAGAACAGGACAGGAAGTATAGGCTAGCTGGAAAAGCAAAAGCTCCTTGGCGGGCACCTCGGAGCTTAAGCAGAGCGGAAAGCCGCCCTTTTAACTAAGGACGGTTATTTCATAGCCAATTTGGCTATAACCCGTCAAGTATAATTTTGACCTGGGCTCTGCTTTTTGACTCTTTTTCCGGCAAAAAAGTAAGGACGGTCTGTAATGGCTACAGCAACTCTTTATGCTGGAATCAATTTTGAGGGACCTATTGTGCCATTCAAATTACTTGCGAAGCAAAAAATCTCTTTAGGGGCAAAGAATGTCTTTGCTCTTATCGCAGCATTTCGACGGAATGGACGCAGATGCTTCGCCAAAACCACATGGTTTGCTGAGCAGCTTGGGATAAGCGAAAGCAGTGCTCGGAACTATATCAGGAGTCTGATCGAAACAGGACTGATCCGGAAAGATGACCAGGGATGCTACCATGTGGAGTGGGAAGCCCTTGGGCTCCAAAAAGAGGACAATAATTCCGATGAAAAAGATAAATTTTGCGCCGGTGACCGCAAAATTTGCGGCATATATAATAATATTAATACAGAACCTAAAAGACACCCCTCTTCCTCCCCTGTTCCCGCCGTTCCTCCTGCGCCTGTGGCGCGGGATGCGTCTTCTTTTTCTGATGCTGGAGAAGCGGAAGAGGCATTCACGCAGGTCTGGGCCGCCTACCCTCGGCCGCCAAGGTTCGTCTCACGCGAAAAAGCCTGGAGAGAATTCAGGCGGCAATTCCAACGAGGCACACTGCCGAAGCTGGAAGTGATCCTTGCAGCCATTAAGCTCAACAGGGAGCAAAATCCGGCGTGGTCGCCGA
>JAUMXF010000008.1 GCA_030529235.1 Pseudomonadota bacterium | reverse complement strand
GGCCCGCCCTATCGAGGTATACGTGTCCAATATCAGCATCGAAAAAGAACTTCAGAAATCCTATCTGGAATACTCCTTAAGCGTCATCATCGGCCGGGCCATCCCCGACGTGCGCGACGGCCTGAAGCCCGTGCATCGGCGCATCCTGTTCGCCATGCACGAGCTCGGCAACAGCTACAACCGGCCGTACAAGAAGTCCGCCCGCGTGGTGGGCGACGTCATCGGCAAGTTCCATCCTCACGGCGACTCCGCCGTGTACGACGCACTGGTGCGCATGGCCCAGGACTTCAACATGCGCGATCCGCTGGTGGACGGCCAGGGCAACTTCGGCTCCATCGACGGCGATGCCGCCGCCGCCATGCGTTACACCGAAGTGCGCATGTCCCGCCTGGCCGGGTCCTTTCTGGCGGACATCGAGAAAGAGACCGTGGACTTCAGGCCCAACTACGACAATTCCCTGCAGGAACCGACAGTACTGCCGAGCAGGGTGCCGAACCTGCTGGTCAACGGCTCCTCGGGCATCGCCGTGGGCATGGCCACCAATATCCCGCCGCACAATCTGGGCGAAGTGGTCGACGCCACCCTGCGCCTGCTGGATGACCCGTTTGTTTCCATCGACGAGCTTATGACCAGCATCAAGGCGCCGGACTTTCCCACCGGGGCGCTCCTTTACGGCCGGGAAGGCATCCGCGAGGCCTACCATACGGGCCGCGGCTCCGTGCGCATCCGGTCCAGAATCGAGGTGGAAAAGCGGAAAGGGGACCTGGAATCCATCGTGGTCCGGGAAATTCCTTATGCCCTGAACAAGTCCACGCTGGTCGAGAAAATCGCCCTGCTGGTCAACGAGCGCAAGCTCGAAGGCATCACGGACCTGCGCGACGAGTCGGACCGCAAGGGCATCCGCATCGTCATGGACCTGAAAAAAGGCGTGTTCGCGGACGTCATCATCAACCAGCTGTTCAAGTACACGTCTCTGGAAACGAGCTTCGGCATCAACATGATGGCCGTGGTCAACAACCGGCCGCAGCTTCTGAATCTGAAGCAGGTGCTGGAACATTTCCTCGAATACCGCCGCGAGGTCATCATCCGGCGGTCGCGCTTCGACCTGAAAAAAGCCCAGCACCGGGCGCATATTCTGGAAGGTCTGCGCATCGCCCTGGATTTCATCGACGAGGTGGTCAACCTGATCCGCGCCTCCAAAACTCCGCAGGAAGCCAAGGAGCGGCTGTGCGAGCGGTTTTCCCTGTCCGAGGTCCAGGCCCAGGCCATTCTGGACATGCGCCTGCAGCGCCTGACCAATCTGGAACGAGAAAAGCTGCTGGAGGAGTACGCGGAACTGCTCAAGCAGATCGAATACCTGACCAGCGTCATTGAAAATCCGGAGGTGCTCAAGTCCGTGGTGCGTCAGGAACTGACGGAACTGCGTGACATGTTCGCCACGCCGCGCAAATCAGAAATCATGGCTCACGATCCGGGTTCCATCGACGTGGAAGACATCATTCCGGACGAGCCGGTGGTCGTCACCCTGTCCCGCAACGGCTATCTGAAGCGGACCGGTCTGGACAACTACCGGCAGCAGCGCCGCGGCGGCATGGGTATCACCGGAGTGCAGGTGGCGGATGAGGATTTCATCATCTCCATCCTGACCACCTCCAATCACCAGTACATGAACCTGTTCACCAACAAGGGCCGCATGTACCAGATCAAGGTGCATCAGATCCCCGAAGGCAGCCGCACGGCGCGTGGCAAGCATGTGGCCAACCTGCTGCCTCTGGACAGCAACGAATACATCGCCGCGGCCATGACCAGCCGGGACTTTGACCGCGAAAAATTCTACTTTTTCTTTACCCGCCAAGGCGTGGTCAAGCGCAGCTCGGTGGATTTGTACCGCAATATCCGCACGGCCGGGCTGATCGCCCTCGGCATGCGCGAGGACGACGAACTGATCGGCGTGTGCGAAGTCGAGGGTGAAGACGAAATGGTCCTGGTCACGGAGGACGGCTACTCCATCCGTTTCGCCTGTGCCGATGTCCGGCCCATGGGCAGGCAGGCCACGGGCGTGAAAGGCATCGCCCTGCGCAAAGGCGACAAGGTGGTGGCGGGCGTGGTCATCGCCAGGGATTCCCGGCAGGAGCTGCTCACGGTGGCCGAAAACGGCTACGGCAAGCGCACCCAGGTGGAACATTTCCGCGCCCAGTCCCGGGGCGGCAAGGGCGTCATCAACATGCGCATCACGCCCAAGACGGGCAAGGTGGTGGGCGCCATGATGGTGCTGCCTTCGGACGAGCTCATCCTGCTCACCTCGGGCGGCAAGATCATCCGCATCGGCATTGCCGGCATCAGTCTGGTAGGCCGCACGGCCCAGGGAGTGCGGCTGGTGCGCATGGAAGACGACCAGACCGTGGTCTGCTTCGACCATGTGCCCGTGGAGAACGGAGATATGCCCCCGGCCGCCGTGTCGAAGTCGGATGCCGGCCCGGAAGAGCCCGAAGACGAGTCGGAAAACGAAAATTTTGAGGGCGAAGAACGTGGAGACTGGGAGTAAATTTGCCCACTGGGCAGATACGGTTCTTGCCGAGAGGAAATAAAGACAGCGCGCCATACGGGCGGGGCTGCTGCGGTGAGAGCCGCCAGGACATCTTGTGCGCAACAAAATTCTGACCCGGGAAGAATCCGATTTCTTTTCTCCGCCGCTGACCGCCGGTCCGCTCCGCAATGAATTGTTCCCGGTGCGTTACTCCGGCTTTGCAAGGGATATTTTCTCGCAAGGCCCGGAACTTTGTGTGTGCGCCGTGCTCGCCACCTCCGATGAAGAAATGCGGCGGCTTCTGGAAAGCATTGCCTACGCCGCGCAGAACGAGGGCGTTCTGCTGGTGTGCGAGCCCTCTCCGGAACCGGGGCTTCCCTCCGGCATCGCCACTCCCCTTGCAAAGCCGGTTTTCGGTGCGGACGGAGCTTCCGACTCCGGCGCCCTGACGGACATGCTCCGTCTGATGGGAGGCGGAAAACGGATCGCTCACATCTCCATGTATCAAAGCGGCCAGTTCCGGCATCTGGAGGCGCTCTTCCAGGCCCAGATGCAGGCCGGCCGCTCTGGTGCGGCATTCTTCACCCTGCTGCCGCCGTCTGTTGATCCCACCCTGTCGGCGTTCGCGCTGGCCAGTTACCCAATTATTCTCACGGCCGGAGGGCTGTTCTCCGCTCCCGGACGCTCCTGCCCGTCGAGCTCTCCGGCGGGTCGTATTCTGACGGATTTCGAAGAACACCGCCGCCTGGAGCTGAAAGACGGTCTGCTGGAAGCCATCATCGACACCATCCCCGAACCAGTGGTGGCGGGATATGCAGACGGGTCCCTGGCCGGGGCCAACAAGGCATTTTTTGAGGCCTGCGGATACGCCCCTCACGAGCTGCCCACTCTGAACTGGCTTCAGGACATGGTCCGGGAAGACTTCCGGGCCACGCAGGAAGCCATGTTCGAAGCCATGCTGACCACCGGGCTGGATCAGGAATTTCAGACCGAGCTGCGCACGGCGGAAGACCGGGTTCTGCCCTGCTCGGTGCGCCTGTTTCCGCATGCCGTGGACGGCCGGATCGCTTTTTTCCACGCAATTTGCTCCCTCAATGCGGAAGCTCCCGTTCCTTCCGGAACGGACAAACGCGAAATGTTCCTTCTGCGGCTGCGGCTGGCCTTGCAGCGGCTGGACCGCCAGCGGGGATACCGCTTCGCCATCCTGGGGCTGGGCGTGGATTACGCTTCCGCCTCCCATCCCGACGATACCGCCCAGTTCGCCGATCTTATCGCCCGGCGCACGGCCAGCTGCCTGCGTGCGCTCGACGTTCCGGCCCATTTCGACCCCAAGCGCCTGTTCATCTTTCTGGACGATATCGGAAGCACGGTGGATGCGGTGCGAGTGGCCCAGCGCATTCAAAACGAAATGGCCAGACCTCTGACCATCGGACAGACAGAGCATGAAATCCGGTGCGATGTGGGTGTGGTGCTGCCTCCCATCCCTCATCCCGGCGAAGACGAAATGCTCAGAGCGGCGCAGATCGCTCTCGGGCGCGCCGAACGCCGGGGGCAAATCACCTTTTACGACGAACGGCAAAATGACGAGGCGCTGCGTTTTCTGCGTATGGAAAAGGAACTGCGCGCGGCTCTGGACAACGATGAACTGGAACTGCGCTTTGTCCCCGTGCGCGATATGAATTCCAGGCGGATCGCCGGAGCCGAGGCTGTCCTGCACTGGCGCCGCCCGCACCGGGAGCCGCTGAGCGCCGGAGAGTTCCTGCCGCTGGTGGAGCGCAGCGGCGTCATCCGCGATCTGGATGCATGGTGCCTGCGGGAAAGCTGCGCCATGCTGGAACGGATGAAAAATGCGGAGAATATCTTTCTCGTTCTCGGTATCAGCCTGAAAAGCATTCTGCGGAGCGGTTTCGCGGATGAGGCCATCAGACAGGTGCGGGAGCGCGGTTTTACCTCCACGATTTTCCTCAAGGCGCGGGAGGCATGGCTGGAATCCCATGGCGACCTGCTGGCCGCTTTTTTCACCAAGGCGCACGAGGCCGGGCTGTGCATCCTGCTCGACAGGTTCACGGCGGACCGCGTCAATCTCGGACGGCTGCACGAACTGAATCTGGGCGGCCTGATTCTGGATGAAACACTGCTGACCCATCCGCCCGTGACCGCCGGTGTCGGCGCAATGGCTGCTGAAACCGGTCTGCGGATTCTCCTTCCCGGTCCCGTGGACCATGCCGTCGGGCTGTCCCTGCACAAGTACTCCTGCCGTCTGCTTGGATGGCGGGACACGGAAACAAAGCCGCTCACGCCGGAAGAACTGCTCGGTCTGCTGGCTTCCGAACCGGCCGATTAAACGCTCGGGACCACGCCATGCCTGCGGAAATAGTTCTTGCCGTCCTGTTCAGCGCCATGCTCCACGCCGGATGGAACGTCATTGTCAAGGGCGGTTCCGAGAAACTGTATGAATCCTCCCTCATCGCCCTGGGCGGCGGAGCGGGCGTCCTGCCCGTTCTTTTTTTCCTGCCCGCGCCAGACGCGCAGAGCTGGGGCTTTCTGGCGGCCTCCTGCTGCATCCACACCACATACTATGTCATGCTCAGCCTGGCTTACAAATATACGGACATGGCCTACGGCTACACCATCATGCGCGGCACGGCTCCGCTGCTCACCTCGTTGCTGCTGTTCGCGGCCATGGATGTCCGGCTCAGTCCCGGCGGATTCAGCGGCGTTTTTCTCCTGTCCTGCGGCATCCTGACCCTGACCGTGGACGCCGTGCGATGCGGGGCTTTCTCCGCAGCCGGAACCGGCATGGCTCTGGGAAACGCGCTTGTCATCATGGCCTATACCGTGAGCGACGGCTACGGAGCCCGGGCCAGCGGTCACGCGGTCAGTTACGTGTGCTGGCTGCACCTGCTGAATGCCATTCCCATCACGGCGACGCTGCTGCTGACCAGGGGACAGAATTACCGCGACTATGTCCGGCGCCGCTGGAAAACCGGAATGCTGGGCGGCCTGTTCGGGCTGGGCGCTTACGGCATCAGCATCTGGGCCATGACCAAAGCGCCTGTCCCGCTGGTGGCGGCTCTGCGGGAAAGCTCCGTCATCTTCGGCATGCTGTTCAGCGTCTGGCTGCTCAAGGAAAAACTGACGCCCGCGCGCGTGGCCGCCGTATGTCTGGTGGCGGCCGGAGCCATATGCATCAGAATGCTGGCCTGAACGGGGAGCCGCTGAAACCGGAATACAGACAGGCTCTTCCGGCGGGGCTTGACTCTTACAGATTTCAGGAATTGAACAAGCCTGCCGTCATGCTGCCGCGAAACGGGAACGTGACGGAAGAAACGGCTGCAACTTCAACGCAACGCATCCATTGCAGGTTCGGGGAGGATTCATGAAATTGGCGGCATTTTTCACACTGCTTCTGCTGGTTCTTTGCCCGCCGGTCATGGCCGGGAGCGAGGCAGAATTTTTTCAGCCTTATGCGGCGGTCAGCCCTCAGAAATCCTCACCGGATGCCGAAAACTACGTGCAGCAGGAATTTCAGATGCGTCCGGAGGCTCTGGCATTGCTTTCAGCGGGCAAGGAAGGTGAGTTCTTCCTGATTCTACCCATTGTGGACGGCCTATACGCCCGGCTCTTCGAGCTTTCGGTGGACAGGCAGGGCCAGTTGCACCGCGCACCCCGCCCGGTCGCCACGGCCCGGCTCGGCGAAGGCCGCAACCACCAGGCGCTTTTGATGCGCATTCCCGTATCCGAAGGCGCACCCTCTTATGAACTCTGCCTGCAAAACGAGGAAAGCGGTGAGGAATATTGCTGGCGTCCAGGTTACAGCGGCAAGACGGGCGAGCTCGAGCTGGACAAAGGCTTCATTCTGCTGGGCGATTCGGAACAGTAATGGAAACGGCAAGAGAAAAGAGCCTTTCCCTATGACCGCGCTCTCCGTCCGGAAACATCGTTTCGGAGAGCGGCGGTGAGCATTGACGTCCACACGCACGCCTTCCACCCCAAAGTCGCGGGCAAGGTTCTGGAACAGCTTCACAGGCATTACGGCCTGAACCCCGTGGGCACGGGCCTGCTGGACGACCTGAAGGCCCGGCTGAAACGGGCCGGGATTGAGCGGGCCATTCTGCTTTCAGCGGCCACCAATGCACTTCAGGTGGAAGTGGTCAACGACTGGGCCATCGGGCTGCGCGGCGATCCCATGCTGGAGCCCTTCGGCTCTCTGCATCCGGCTTATGCTCAGTGGGAAAAGGAGCTGCAACGGCTGGAGGCGGCCAGCATTCTCGGGCTCAAATTTCATCCCGATTTTCAGGGCTTCTGGATGGACGACCCGCGTCTGGGCCCCATGTGGGAGACCATTTCCGACCGCTTTCTGATCCTGTTCCACATGGGGGACCGCACCGCGCCGGAGAAGAACCCGTCCAGCGCCCGCCGCCTGAACTGGCTGCGCCGCAATTTTCCGGCCCTGCGCGTGGTGGCCGCGCATCTGGGGGGCGTGTTCCAGTGGGGGCACGCCATTGAGCACGTTGTAGGGCAGGACGTATTTCTGGATACATCGAGCGCCATCGGCATGATTTCCGACGACGACCTGCGGACCATTCTGCGCCGCCATCCCTCCGACCGGCTGCTTTTCGGCAGCGACTATCCCCTGTTCGACCAGAGCGCAGAACTGCGCCGCTGGCAGCAGCGAGCCCGGGTCTCCGACGGCTGGATTCAGGACCTGCTGGACCGCGGCGATCTGCTGCTGCGGGACTTCGCCGCGTCCCGGGAACCGGCGCGGGCGGCGGGCGATATTACATGACGCCGTCTGCGGCTGTCACATTTCGTATCCACTCATTGCGCTCTTCTCTGGTCCGCTCCCAGGAAAGGTTTTCCGCAAAACCGTGTGGAGCGGCCGGATCGACCGAAAATTCCCGCTCCTCCTCTCCCCGCCGGACCAGAACCACAACCGTCTGGCCGTGCTGCCTGGCCTTGGAAGAAAAGGAGGCCAGACAGGCGGCCGCCTCCCGCAGCGCGTGTTCCGGCCAGAACGATCCCGGAGCCGGGCGGCAAAGACCCTGCGGCCCGGGAAAATCCCGCGCTTCGAGCAAATAGTCGCCGGGCCGGGCCAGGGTCAGCACCCGTTCGTTGGACTGGCGGTCCCGGCCCATGGTCAGCCAGTATGCGGCGTCTCCTTCCCTCTTCCAGAGCTGGCGGCCGACATTGGCCAGTTCGAAGTCTCCGGCCAGAGGCCGGGAAAAAGTGCGTAGAAGAGGCCAGTAGCGCCGGGCGGACTCCTTTTCACTCAGGCGACAGCCCCCGGCCTGGGCCGGAATGCTGGTCACGCCCAGAATCTTTGCCAGCCCGAACTGGCCGCGCCGTCCCCGGCCATTTATGGCATACAGCTTTTCACGCTCCACCAGCCCGGACTCTTCCATGGGTGTGGGCGGCAGCAGGCGTGCGCTCAAAGGCCGCAGCAGCAGACCGCGGACCTCGGCCTCATTGCGGATGGTGTTCAGGGTGTCAGCCCGCTGGGACATGGGCCGCTGCCCCAGCACTTCACCGGAAATGAGAAATTTTGCGCCGTATGCGGGTAAAAGCGCCTTGGCCCGGCGCAGCATGAGAATTTTACAGTCCACACACGGATTGAACACCTTGCCGAAGCCGTGGGGGGGAAAACCCGCCATGAGGTCCACAAACTCCTGCCCCACGTCCACGGGCACGATGGGCAGCCCATATTCCTGCGTCCAGTGGGGAATCTGTTCCGGTTTGCCGAAAAAGGGGCTGACGAAGTGAAGTCCCAGAACCTTGTGCCCGAGGCTCTGCATGAGCCGGGAGGCCAGGATGCTGTCCAGGCCGCCGGAAAAAAGGGAAAGGGCGTCGTATTGTTCCATGGTGTGTTTTGACGGAAAATATGGCTCCGTCTTGTCTGCCGGGGACGGTTTACCTGTATTTCCTTAACCCGCCGCGAGCGGAATTTCCTTCTGACCGGTCGGGATATGTTTCGAAAGAGGGGATTACGAAGAAAAGAGGAATATGCATCTCCGGTCTTCGAACGCATACGAGCTGACAGGAAGTCCTGCCAGCTCGCGCGGATCCGTTTTCGCGGATGACCCAGAGTTCGTACCCGCCAGCCGGGGCGGGACCATGCTAATGGTGCTCGTCCCGCATGTTTTCCCTGATGCGGTAACAGGCCGCGGTGACGATGGCCGCAAGGTAGATGAAAATCCCCGCCACTCCGACAGCGCCCTGTATGGTGCTGTGCAGCATGTTTCCAAAAAGTTCGCCCAGCATGCGGTTTCCCTCCGGTTGTACGTCAATCACAAGCGGCCCGGCCAAATCACGAGGTTTCTTTCACAACCATGCCCCATTTGGAAAGTCAAGGGAAAGCGGCCCGTACTGCGGCCGTTCAGTCCTTGCGCCTGCGGCTGGAGGGGGGCAGATGCATTCCCGGACGAATCTGTTCCAGACAAAAGAGGATGATGGCGATCCAGACCATGCCAAAACCCGCGAACTGGGCGCGGGAAAAAGGTTCGCGGTACAGGAATACGCCCAGCAGAAACTGGATGGACGGGGCCGAGTATTGCAGGATGCCGATCATGGTCAGGGAAATACGCCGTGCAGCCGCTGCAAACATGACCAGCGGAAGGGTGGTGACCACGCCCGCGCCCGCGAGAAGCAGGCTGGATGTTGTTCCCGTATGCAGAAAAACGCCCGTTCCGGAGACTTCGCTGATGAGCAGCCAGCCCAGGGCCAGTGGGAAAAGCAGAGCCGTTTCCAGAGTCAGCCCTTCGAACGCGCCAAGGGGCGCTTTCTTTTTGATCAGACTATAGAGGCTGAATGTCCCGGCCAGGACCAGAGCAATCCAGGGCGGACGGCCGTAATCCGCGGTCAGATAGATCACTCCTGCGGCGGCCAGTCCCACAGGAAGCCACTGCAGCGGCCTCAGACGTTCGTGCAGAAAAATCACGCCAAGCAGCACAGAGAGCAGCGGATTGATAAAGTAACCGAGGCTCGCTTCGACGATGTAACCCGAATTCACGCTCCAGACATAGACGAACCAGTTCACGCCGATGAGCAGGCTGGCCAGTCCGTAGCTGCGCCATACGGCGGGATTCAGGCTGCGGCGCAGGGCGGCCATGCGCCGGGTGGCCTTCAGAAAAATGATCAGGGCCGCGAAAGACCAGACAATGCGGTGCCCCAGAAGCTGGTCCGCGGGAACGTGCTGCAGAAGCTTCCAGTAGATGGGCAGCAGGCCCCAGCAGGCATAGGCGCAGAGCGCCATGAGGATGCCGGGGTTCAGCATGGGATGCTTGGCCATGAGAGGCGGGACAGGTTCAGGGCCATTCGACATGCCCCGGGCCGAGCTGATGCATCTGACGCTGAATCCAGTCCGCGCGGCGCAGCACGTAAGGCGACGGATTGGCGGCCGACAGCCTCCGGGGGCTGGGCAGCACCGCCGCCAGCACGGCCGCCTCGTGCCGGGTCAGGGCTTCCGGCTTCTTGCCGAAGAAACGCCGGGCCGCCGCACTCACGCCGTAGGTGTTGTCGCCGAACTCGGCGATGTTCAGATACATTTCCAGAATCCGCTCTTTGGGCCACAGAAGTTCGATGCATACCGTCAGTCCGGCCTCCAGGGCCTTGCGGCCGTAGCCGCGCCCGGACCACAGAAAGAGATTCTTGGCCACCTGCTGGCTGATGGTGCTCGCACCGCGTATGGACCTGCCCCGCCTGTTGTGACGCACGGCCTGACCGATGGCCTTCAGGTCGAAACCCCAGTGATGAGGAAAGTTCTGATCCTCGGCGGCCACAACGGCCAGAGCCATATGCGCCGGAATGCGCCGCCCGGATACCCATTGATAATCAAGCGGCCGGGCCGGGGGCGAAGACAGGTTTTCGGCATGGCGCGTCATCATGAAGGCGGATGTGGGGGCCGGCAGCCAGCGCAGCGCCAGAATCAGGAGCGAAAGGAAGAGAACTCCCCCCGCTGTCGTCCTGACAATTATCCGTCGGATAGCCCGAAGCCAGCCGTTTGGCTTTCGCCCTCGGCGGGAGTCTTTTTTCCCGCGGCGGGAAGCTCTGGACATGGCTTTTGGCATATTTTTCCACACACCGCAGACGGCGCATCTGAAATTGCCGCCAGGAACCGGTTTCCGGGCCGAACCCTGAGGCAAGTCTTCGGAAGAGGCTCCGGCAAAGCGCCGGGCGTGTTTTGAAAAATCGGCTCAATCCAGGCCGGGCAGCGGCGCGGGCCGCCCGGTATGGTATCCTTGGGCCCGGTCGCAGTGCTTCTGCCTCAGGAATTCAAGCTGTTTTTCATTTTCCACGCCTTCGGCCGTGACGGTCAGGCCGAGATTGTCGGCCAGGGTGATGAGCGCATCCACCAGAGCTTCGGATTTCCTGCTTTCGGAATTTCCCGAACCAATTTCCATGATGAAAGACCTGTCGACCTTCAGGCTGTCGATGGGCAGTGACTTGAGATACGACATGGAAGAGTAGCCCGTGCCGAAATCGTCGATGCTGATGGTGATGCCGAGCTTTCGCAGGGCGTCAAGACGTGCCGCCACGGCGCCGAGGCCGTGCATGACCGTGCTTTCGGTCATTTCCAGCTCCAGCCTGTCGGCGGGAAAATCCGTTTTCTCCAGAGTCTGCTGGACCAGTTCCAGAAAATTGTCCTGCACGAACTGCACGGCGGAAACATTGACGGCCACCCGTATCCACGGTTGTCCGGCCAGATGCAGGCGTTTGATCTCCCGACAGGCCGTTTCCAGAACCCAGCTGCCCAGCACGACGATGAAACCTGTTTCCTCGGCGATGGGTATGAATGCCGACGGAGGAATCAGACGGCCATCCGGCTTGCGCCAGCGGATCAGGGCTTCATAACCGATGGTTTTTCTGGTCTCCATGTCCACCTGAGGCTGAAACTCCAGAAGAAACTCCCCCTGTTCCAGGGCGCGGCCCATGTCGTTCTCCAGCTCCAGACGTTCCATGAACTGCTCCATGATGGAGCTGTCGTAGTAACGCAGGACACTGCCGCCGTTTTTCTTGGCATGCTGCATGGCCACATCGGCGTACTGATACAGGATGCCGGGGTCGTCGCTGTCCGCGGGGAACAGACTGGCCCCGATGCTCACGCTCAGATTGAAGCTGTAATTCCCCTCCTCGAAGGGCGGGGTAATGGCTTCCATGAACCGCGCACACATGCGCTCCACTTCCGCGTAGTTGCCCAAGGGTGCGGAAATGAGCATGAACTCGTCCCCGCCGGTACGGGCCAGAATGTCTCCGGGCCGGGTGGCGGTCTGCAGCCGCCGGGCCATTTCCTGAAGCACTTTGTCGCCGAAGGAGTGCCCCAGCAGGTCGTTGGCGTTCTTGAAGCGGTCCAGATCAATGAAGATCACGGCCCGCTTCAGTCCGTTCTTCCCGCTTTCGGCAATGGTCCGACGCAGATGGTCCAGAAAAAAGAAGCGGTTGGGCAGGCCGGTCAGGGAATCGTGGAAAGCCTGATATTGCAGATCGCTGGTCAGGCGGTGGTTGTCGAGAATGACGGTGGCCATGTCCGAAACGGTCTGGAGCACATCATCGAGATGGGCGCTTTCCTGATCCGGCAGGCCAGCCGGGATGAAGGCGCAGATCACCGTGCCGGACCGGCCGCCGCTGTTGAGCGATATGGGCAGAAGATGCGCCCGGAAGGCTCCTTCGACCTCGCCGACCAGAACCGATCTGGCGCCCCGCAGGGCATCGCCTTCCTCAAGGATGCCAGGCAGAACGTCCACCGATCTCCGGCCGGCCCCGGATTCAAGGCCGGGCGAGCAATAGGCGCAGTTCCACGGCGTGTCGGCGGTTCTGGTCAGAACGGCGAGCTCGCTGCCCGGAGCCTGATTGACCAGCAGGACGAACAAATCCCGGTACAGGGTTTCGAGCCCCGCGTTCTGCAGCATGCTTTCCAGAATCCCGTTCCGGTCCGACGCCATCCGTGCGCGCAGGGTTTCGCTGGTGATGTCCTGAAGGGTACCGCACAGGGAAAGGGGGCGGCCCTGCGGATTGCGCCGGATGTCCAGATCGTGCCGGACCGTGCGGGAAAAACCGTTCGACTTGCCGACATGATGGGTCAAAGTGGCGGGTTTTCCCGTGGCTCCCACCTGATCCATGATTCTGATCAACCCGGCCCGCTCCCCTGCGGAGACAGTGTCCAGAAAAAACTGAAAAGCCTTCCCGCAATCGGGTTCAGCGTTGCCGAAAAGACAGGCGAACTGTTCGGAAACGGTAAATTCTCCCGACCCCAGATGTTTTTCCCAGCTGCCCATCATGGCCATATGCTGGGCCTGAGCCAGCAGCCTTTCGCTCTGTCTGGATCTGAGCAGCATCTGGTGGGTGCGCCACATGTACCGGACCCGCTGGAACAGCAGCTGCCAGTTCAGGGGTTTGGGCATGAAGTCCGTGGCCCCGGCCGCATAGGCCTGACGGATGGCTTCATTGTCGTCGGTTCCCGTGATCATGAGGATGGGTGTGTGTGCGTGTTCGTCCGAAGCGCGCAGTTCCGTGCACAGTTCGATGCCGCTGGCGTCGGGCAGACGCACATCCAGAAGGATCATGTCGGCGGGAAAATCCCGGAGCAGACCGCGCATCTGTTTCGCATTCTGAGCTACCTGCACGGAGAAGCCGCCCTGAGTCAGGGTTTCCCTGGCCAGAAGACCAAGGGTCGGATCATCGTCCACGATCAGGATGAAAGCATGGGTTGATTCAGGCATATTGATGCTACAGCTCCTCCTTCTGGCGGGCGACCGCGAGAAGGACTTTCTGGTGTTCCTGAAGAAGAACGGGGTACAGGGCCGTTATCTCCGGCACGTCTTCATTCATGGCCAGAATTTCCATATCCCGCGCAAGACGGGAAAGGGTCGTGGCTCCCACATTGTGGCTGGAAGACTTGAGGGTGTGGGCATGCTCGCGGATTTGCCGCCAGTCACTCTGCCCCATGGCCTTTTCGATGGCCTGCATGAGCTCCTGAGCCGAAGATGTGTAGGCGTCGAAGAGCGTGTGCAGCAGATCGGAGGAGCCCATGCTTTGCATTTTCCTGAGCGAGGCCAAGGTCTGCGGATCCAGCGCGTCATCCTGAGTCCCGGCCGGGACGCTGCCTGAAAACACGCCCGGCGGAAGCTCCATTGCCTGCGCCCGGTCAGGCAGCCATTCGGCCAGGCATTTTCCCAGAGTCTCCAGAGTAAAGGGCTTCGGCAGATAGGCGTCCATGCCGCTCTGGAAGCAGCGCTTCCTGTCCTTGTCCAGAGCATGGGCGGTCATGGCCACGATGGGGATGCGCCGCCCGTTTCCGGCGAGGCGTTCCTGTTCCCGGACCCGGGCACTGGCCGTGTAACCGTCCATGACGGGCATCTGGCAATCCATGAAAATGATGTCGAATCGGTTGTTCTGAAGCAGATTCAGGGCATCCAGACCGTTGTCGGCAATGGTGGGCTCCAGGCCGAACAGCTCCAGAGCGGCGCGGGCCACGCTCTGGTTGACCTTGTTGTCCTCCACCAGCAGGGCACGGGCGCTGTAGGTTGCCCCCAACGCCGCGATCTCGGAAGCGGCTTCCTCGCCGGTCCTGACCCCGGCCGCTTCCTGAAGTATCTGCTGGACGCCGGACTGGCGGACGGGTTTGGCGATGGCCTTGTCCGCCATGAGCAGCAGATTGTCGGCGGCGTCCGCCAGATCGGAGGAGATGAGCACCATGTTGTGGCAGTCGGTCTGACGCTGCCGCAGCTGGGAAAGGATTGCTTCGGCCTCGGCATGGGAAGAGCCCTCGACGAATATGATCCGCTTGCCCCCGTCGTGAGTGGCCGGGCAATCCTGAGGGCAGTCGTAGTGGACGGCGGCAAGGGAATACCGGCCGAGCATGTTGTCCAGCGCCGTTCGGGACAGGGGGGTCAGCCCGCAGGTGTGGACGGAAATTCCTGCGTAGGACGGAGGGTGCTCCTCGCTACCACGCTCGGGATGAATGAAGGGGATGCGGACAATGAACTCCGAGCCATGCCCCTCGGTGCTGTGGACGGAAATGCTTCCTTCGAGCAGGCCGAGCAGTTGGTGCACGATGGTCAGGCCCAGACCCGTGCCGCCATGGGTACGGGTCATGGTCTCGTCGGCTTGGGTGAAGGGCGAAAATATCTTGTCCAGCGCCGCAGCCGGAATGCCGATACCCGTGTCCCGGACGGAAAGCAGCAGCCAGCCCTGAGTGCCCTCCCCTTCCTCCAGAGAAACATTGAGGACAATGCTGCCCGAGGCCGTAAACTTGAGAGCATTGCCGATGAGGTTGACCAGAATCTGACGGAGCCGGTCCGGGTCGGACTGGATCAGGGCCGGAACCTCCGGATTTGTGATGCAGACCAGCTCCAGTGCCTTGGCCCGGGCTTGGGGCGCGAAGGCGGTAATGCAGTTGTCCAGCAGCTGGTGCAGGTTGAACGTACTGATATGCAGGGAGAACTTACCCGCCTCCAGTCTGGAAAAATCGAGCAGATCGTTGATGATGACCATCATGTCCGCGCCCGACTGCCGCAGGGCCTGCAAAAGCTGGCGCTGGCGGTCCGACAGGGGGGAGTGATCCAGAATTTCGGCCACGCCGAGGACGCCGTTCATGGGCGTGCGGATTTCGTGGCTGATGTTCGCCAGAAACTGCATTTTGGCCTGGTTGGCAGCTTCGGCCCTGTCCCTTGCCAGGCGCAGCTCCTTCACGGTCCGCCGCAGGTTCTGGTTGGCCTCCGAAAGCTCCCGGGTGCGGCTGCGGACGTTCTCTTCCAGCCGTTCGCGGTGGGAGCGCAGTTCATTGTCCTGATTCTGAATCCGGCCCAGCATTTCATTGAAGCCCCGAGCCAGCTGGCCCAGTTCGTCCTTCGAGGCGGTCCGGGCGCGGATGGAGTAATCCCCGGTGACGGCCACATGCTCCATGGTGCCCTGCAACTCCAGCACGGGCATGGTGATGAAACGCTGGGAAAACAGGGAAAAAATGTAGGCGAGCAGGATGCTGGCCAGCAGAACGCAGACACTCATGCCCAGATAGATGGCCAGCTGGCGCATGAGCGTGGGCTGCGTCATGACCAGACGCACATAACCGGCCCGGCTCCGCTCCTGAAAGATGGGATGCAGAACCGTCAGCATGGCTCCCTGCCAGCGTATGGAGGGGCTGTGTGGGGAGTCCGCGTCCATGTCCAGATGGAGAGGGATAGTCAAATCCCGGCCCTGCTGGTTGCTGACCTGAGTGAAGAGCTTGCCATACTGATCATAGAGGGCCGCGTGGATAATGGACGATTCCCTGCTTATGACTGAAAGCAGCGTTTCCCTGGCGGCGTCATCGTCGCGGAAGGCCAGGCTGGCCATACTATTCAGACCCACGATGCGGGCGATGCTCCGGGATTCGTTTTCGGCGCTGGAACGGAACATGACCAGCTCATAGCCGACATACACCGCCGAGGCGAAGATGAGGGCCATGAAACTGGCCAGAGTCATGAGCAGAATGGATTTGGTGCGCAGGGAAACGCTGTCGATATACCTTGTCAGCGGCCCGGGCTTCTTCTGCCCTTGTGCGTTCGGGCCCGGCGTATCGGGCCGGGAGCCGGGCGGATTTTTCAAAGATGTCATTCCCGTATCTCCGAGGCCAGACGCAGCAGCTTGGAGCTGATGGTCAGCTCCGTCGCATAGCGCAGGCTGATGGCAAAACGGATCTTGCCGCCGATGGTCAGCAGCCGGATGGTCCCGCCCCTGTCCAGAGTTTTGTCCCAGTCGCTGACTACCAGAGTTGCGGCGCTGAATTCTTTCCAGATGTTTTCCGGTATGACCGGGGCGTACTCCTTTGGAATGAACACTGCGTCGGCGCCGAGAAGATCCTGAGGGCGGTGGACGTCCATGATATCGAGAAAACGCTGGTGAACGCTTTTTTCGGGAGCCCGCTCCAGAGCCTGGGCAATGGCCGGACTTCTGAAAGTGCGGATGACCAGAGGCGATGCCGGGGCTTCCGGCCAGGTGACGAACTTGATGAAATTGAAAAAGTAGGCCGCTTGCACCTGGGGCAGTTCCCCGTCAGAGGCATGAGCCTGGGGGACGCCGGATATCAGAAACAGAAGCAGGTGAACGGCGAGGAAAAACCGTGCCGGCGACAGCATGTCAGAAATCCACCCGCAGCTTGAGATAGCCGCTTCTGTCCACGCCTGCGGCATCGCCGAAAATAAGACCGGTGGACGTTTCCTTGTGCCGGGGAGCGGCCAGATTCTTCCCGGTCAGGGATATTTCGATGTTCTCCGTGGGCCTCCATCCCAGCCGGGCGTCAAAAGTGGCATAATCCGGAATGTCCAGGCCGGGCAGTTCGCTGACGTAGCGGACCATAAGATCGGCTTCCACGTGACGCGGCAAATCCATGGACGAGCGGAAAAAGAACTGATGCCGGGGACTGATCCGTCCATAGGACGATGCAAAGGCGTCGATGCCCTCACCGCGGAAGCGGTAGCTGTCCTCGAAACAGGCATACCATCCGCGCAGCCGCCACCAGCCGTGCGGCGTCCAGGTAGCGCTGATTTCCAGACCGTGGGTGGTCCCGTACATATCGTTTCCGGCCGTGGAATCCAGCTGCAGATGCGGCACGGGAGATGCGGGGGGCAGCCGCAGATAAGTGCCGTCCGGATCGAAGGATTCGCTGAACAGGTTCTCTCCCCAAGTGGCGAAGAGGGCCGTATCCACAAAAAAGCGGGTCGATGGAGTGAAGCGATGCCCCAGTTCACAGATCAGAATTTTTTCGGAGCCCACGTCCCTGTTGCCTCTGACAGTTCTGCGCAGCGGCAGGCCCATCGGAGTATCCTGAATATCCACATGGTAGGAGGCATCCTGTTCCGCCAGAGACGGGATGCGTACGGAGCGGGACACGGCGGTCCAGAAAGCATGATTTTCAGTGGCGCGCCACAGAAGGCGGGCGGAGGGGAGAATTTCCAGTCCCGTCTGGCGATTGTGTTCGAACTTGCTGCCCAGAGTGAGCACCCAGCGGCCTTCATCGAAAGCGATCTCGTCCTGAACAAAGGCGCTGAGCAGAATTTCCGTCCTCCGCTCCCGATCGAACTCCATGGCGCGGGAACTGGTTTCCGTGTGAGTGCCGATGCGCCTGACACCCGCTCCCCACTGGGCCGTATGTCCGGGCAGGAGCGGAAATTGGTGCTGGAAGTCCAGATCGGCCATGTCCACGGTCAGGTCGTAGAGGTCGGATGTCTCGAGAGAGAAACGGCTCAGAAACCCCTGCACGGAAATGGAGGAATCCGCTCCCAGGGTGCGGCTGTAGTGTCCGCGCACGTTCAGGTCGGCGATGTCGCTTGAGGCCTTGTGCTCGAACACCATGCCCTCGGCGAGGTCCGGATAGAGAAACAGATTTTTGGTCCACCCCAGAGTGACATCTCCCAGAAAGGTCAGGCTGGAATCCCGATCGGGGCTGAGATCGGTTCGAAACCCGGCGCGCAGGTTGCGCTGTTCGTCATGAGTTTTCCCTCCGTCCATGTCGTGCAGACCGTCGAGGTCCCGGTATTTGGCGAAAACCCTCCAGGTGTTTTCCGGCGAAAAGGCGTCTCCGTAGCGCAGGGTGGCCGTGCCCTCCTCCACATTGCCATACAGCGCGCTGGCCATGAAACCCTGGGTTTCGGCGGCGGACTTGGTGATGATGTTCACGATGCCGTTGACCGCGTTGCTGCCCCAGACGCTGGATCCCGGCCCGCGGATGACCTCGATGCGGTCCACGTCCTCCAGAACAAGGTCGAAGGCGTCCCAGAACACGCCGCTGAACACGGGTGAATAGACGCTGCGGCCGTCGATCATGACCAGCAGTTTATTGTCGAAAGTGGGGTTGAACGACCGGCCGCGGGCGGACACGGACCAGATATGCGTGCTGTGCTGCCCGACCATGAAGCCGGGAACCAGACGCAAAGCCTCGGGGATGCTGGTCGCGCCGGTGCGGCGCAGATCGTCTTCGGTAATGATATGCACGGCGGCGGCCGTTTCCTGCAACGCCTGAACGCGCTTGGACATGGACGTGACGGTCAGCCCCATCAGATCTTCCAGGCACATTTCCATGTATTGTCCGGCCCTTGTTTCAAGGGGAGCGCAGCACATGAGACACACGAGGAAGAGAAGCCCAGGAAAGCCCTGGAGCGGCGCTGTCCGCCGGGAAGTGAAAAGTTCGCGGTAAAGAGACATCTTCAGAAGTCCATCCGCAGTTTGAGATAGCAGCTTCTGTCCACGCCCATGCCATCGCCGAAGACAAGGCCCGAGGCCGTCTCCTTGTGCCGGGACGTGAGCAGGTTTTTTCCGGTCAGGGATATTTCCATGTTCTCCACGGGCTTCCATCCCAGCCGCACGTCGAGAGTGGCGTGATCCGGCACCTCCAGACCGGGCTGTTCGCTGACATAGCGGAACATGATGTCGGCCTCGGTGTTGTGCGGTAGGTCCATGGACGACCGGAAGAAGAGCTGGTGCCGGGGGCTGATCCGGCCGTAGACGGGCTCAAAGACGTTGATACCCTCACCCCGGAAACGGTAGCTGTCCTCGAAATAAGCGTACCACCCGCGCAACCGCCACCAGGAGGCGGCCTCCCATGTGGCGCTGAGCTCCAGACCGTGGGTGATGCCACGCACGTCATTTCCGCCATTACCGTCTATCTGGACGTGCGGTTCGGGCGACATACGCAGCGAAGCGGAGGACAAATCAATGCTCTGGCTGAACAGATTCTCCGCACGGGTGGCGAAAAGGGCCGTGTCCAGAAAAAACGAGGACGAAGGGGTAAAGCGGTGCCCCAGCTCCCAGATCAGCACCCGCTCGGCATCGGCGTCCGGATCGCCTGTCAGGGAAATACGCACGGGAGGCAGCCCCTCGATCTTCTGAATATCCAGATGGTAGTATACATCCTGTTCCGCTATGGACGGAATGCGCGCGGAACGGGACACGGCAGTCCAGAAGGCATGGCGCCCGGAGGCCCGCCAGAGCAGCCGGGCACTGGGCAGAATCTCCAGACCAGTCTGCTCGTTATGCTCGAACTTGCTCCCCAGGGTCAGCAGCCAGCGGCCGTCCGCAAAGGAAATTTCATCCTGGACAAAGGCACTGGCCAGGGTGTCGGTCCTGCGCTCCCGGGCAAAGGAGATGGTCTGGGGGTCGGTCCGCATACGGGTCCTGACATGGCGGAGGGCCACTCCCCACTGGGCCGTATGCCCGGCCAGAGGTGAAAACTGGTGCTGAAAATCCAGATCGGCGGTATCCTCGGTGATGTCGTAGACATCGGAGGTGTCGATATGGAAGTGGCTCAGAAATCCCTGAAGCGATACGGACGCCGTGTCGCCGAGACTTCTGCTCCAGGAGGCCTGCAGCGCCACATCTTCCATGTCGCTTGGAACATTATATTCGACTATGCTGGCTGCGCTCAGGTCCGGACGAAGTATCGTGTCTCTGGTACGACTCGCGGCCGCACTCCCCTGAAGCGCAAAGCGGGATCGTCCGTCAGGCTCGGCGTCCGTCCGGAATCCGGCGTAGTTGCTTTCCAGAGCCCCGCGAAATTTCCGGCCGCCCATATCGTGCAGGTCATCCACTCTGCGGTGCTTGGCGAAAACGCGCCAGGCGCTTTCCGGCGAAAACCTTCCCCCGTAGCGAAGACCGGCCGTGCCCTGCTCGGTGCTGCCGTACAACGCGCTGACCATGCCTCCCCGGGTTTCGGCGGCGGATTTGGTGATGACGTTGACAATGCCGTTGACCGCGTTGCTGCCCCAGATGCTGGAGCCGGGGCCCCGGATGACTTCGATGCGGTCGATATCCTCCGGCATGAATTCGATGGAGTCCCAGAACACTCCACCGAAAATGGGGCAATATTTGCTGCGTCCGTCAATGAGGAACAAAAGCTTGTCCTCGAAGGTGGGATTAAGACCCCGGCCTCTGGCGGACACGGCCCAGGTATTGGCGTCATGCTGGCCGACCATGAACCCCGGAACCATGCGCAAAGCCTCGGGGATGCTGGTCACGCCGGTGCGGCGCAGATCCTCGCCGGTAATGACGTACACGGCGGCGGCCGTCTCCTGCAGAGGCTGGTCACGCTTGGAGATGGACGTGACCGTCAGGTTCATCAGATCTTCCAGAGGCATGGCCATGTAAGAGCCAGCCAGGGACGATCCCGAACCCGAGAGAAGCAGCAGGATAGCCGTGATGCAAAGATACGGGATACGCATCACCGGCTCCGGCCGGGACGAACTGTGTCCGTAAGAGTGAGGGTTACTGTTTTTTCCTGCATAATGACTTTGATGTTGCCCGCATTTCCGCAAGCCGGGCATATTTCTGGAAAGCGTAAAAAAAGGAATTGACGGCCAGTGCGAAACCGGCCCGGCCGTCCAGAAATCCCCTGCGAAAAATGTATATCTTCAAAAACCTGGCCAGGCCGTGTCCGAAGGCTGCGCCGAGACCGGAACATTTTCCGCATCCGTACATTTCCTCTGCCGCGACCTGGGTGTAATAATTCATTTTTTCCACATGCTGGCGCATGTTTTCATACGGATAATGCATGATGTCTCCGGTCAGACGCATGGTTTTTCCCCTGGGCCGGAAGCCGTAGTGCGGCCCGGAGACGTGCACATCCGTGTCGGCAGGCTTGAAGACCCGCGGCAGCAGATCCGGGTACCAGCCGCTGTGCCGCAGGAACCTGTCGAAATAAAAGGATGCGCGAGGGCACAAAAACGCGCTGCATCCTCCCGGATCGGCCAGGGCCGCCATGATGCCGGCCTGCAGTTCCGGGGACAGCGCCTCGTCCTGATCCAGGGATACCACCCAGGGCGTGGACACATGCCTAAAGGCGAAAGCGAACTGGCGGGCCGGGCCTTCCCACGGATTGACCAGCACCCGCGCGCCGCAAGCTTCGGCGATTTTCACTGTCTCATCGGTGCTGCCGGAGTCCACCACCAGCAGTTCCTGACAGAAATCCAGAGATTTCAGGCAGGCTTCCAGCCGGCCGGCTCCGTTCAGGGTCAGCACCAGCCCCGTGGCGGGCCTTTTCCGCTCCTCAGACAAGACCTTTTTCCTCCAGGCCGCGCAGAATGGCGGTGAAAACCTGTTCCGGCGTCCGATCAGCATCCACCACCAGAAACCGCTCCCGGTTGAGGGCGGCCCAAGTCAGATAGCCCTCTCTGACGCGGGTGTGAAACGCCAGACTCTCGGCCTCGAAGCGGCCTTCCGTCCGGGCCTTGTTCTCGCGCATGTTCCGGGCCAGAGCGCGGCGCAGCCCCTGTTCCGGATCCAGATCGAGCAGAACGGTGGCGTCGGGCCAGAGCCCCTGCACGGCGGTGTCGTTCAACTGGCGCAGCAGGGAAGGCTCAAGCCCCCGTCCATATCCCTGATACACCACAGTGGAATCGGCGAAGCGGTCGCAAATGACCACACGATCCTGCGCCAGAGCCGGCCGGATCACCGTGCTGACATGCTGGGCCCGGTCCGCCAGATACAGAAAAAGCTCGCTGACAGGCGAGAAATCGCTGTTCGCCGGATCGAGCAGGATACGCCGCAGCTCTTTGCCCAAGGCGCTGCCGCCGGGCTCCAGAGTCCGCAGCACGTCGAACCCCAGACGAGTGAAATGCTCCACGAGCAACGCACACTGGGTGGACTTGCCGCACCCCTCCATGCCCTCTAAAGTGATGAACATGTCTATTCCTCCGGGTCGGCTATGCCCATGGCCCTGAGCAGGGCGGATTTCGGTCTGGGCGCCGTTTTTCTGGCGGCCGAACGGGAGCCGGAAGCCGTTTCAGCCCGGGGCGTGCGCATGGGCTGATACAGATAACGGCCCAAAGTGCGGTGGTATTCGCTCCAGTGGCTGGCCTCGGCGTCTTCCGGATCCGCCGTATTTTCCAGAGCCGTGTTCACGGTGTTGATCTTGGCGTCCAGGTTGTCGGCATAATGCAAGATGAATGCCTCCACGGTCTTCGGCCGCCGGGGAGAACCGAATTCCAGTTCGCCGTGATGAGAAAGGATCAGATGCTTCAGGTGCACCGCCAGCCCCTCGGGAAGATCCTTGGCCGCCCACAGAAAAGGCTCCAGGGCTTCCAGACCCATCTGGATGTGCCCGATGAGCCGCCCGGCATCGGTGTATTCCCGGCTGAAGCCGTGGGTCAGTTCAAAGGCCTTGCCCAGATCGTGAAACAGGGCGGCCGTCAGAAGAATCTCCCTGTCCACGGAAGGATAGAGAGCCGCCAGGGCCGCGCAGACGCGCATGACACCCAAAGTGTGCTCCAGCAGACCGCCGGCGTGGGCGTGATGGATGGATTTGGCTCCCGGAGCCGTGAGCAGAGCGGCGCGGATATCCGCGTCGGCCAGGACTTTCGCGCACAGGGTGCGCCAGGGTTTGAAGGACAGTTCCCTGTCCAGAAAGGCTTCTATTTCCGCCAGCAGCTCTGCGGGAGGCACGGACGAGGACGGCAGGAAATCGGCCAGATCGAGCCCCGCCCCGGCCGGCTCCACAAGGGCCAGATCCGTGATGTTCATTTGCAGCTGGTCCTTGAACGACGCAATTTGTCCGGTCACGGCGACAAATTGTTCCGGCTTCAGATTGTCGTATTGCAGACTCTGCGGAGCCCAGATGCGGGCCTCCATGCCGCCCGTGCGGTCGGCCAGAGTCAGCTGCCAGTAGGGGCCGTTTCGGGCCTCCCGGCGCTGCGCCTGCGACAGGGCGAAGATGTCCGAGATATTCTGCCCCGCGGCCAGGTCGCGGATGAAGGTTTTCTTGTGTGTCATCGAGTTGCTATTCCCATATGGATAAGGTAATGTTCCAAAAGGAGATATTTTTCCGGATTATCGAAATAATCCGCATAGTTGTAACATGTCACAAAAATACGCACAGGATGTCCACCCGATCGTGTACAGACTGATTTCCGGCTTTGGCAAGGCCGTCCCGGCCGGGCAATCTTGACACGCCGGAGACGCCCCGTCAGAAGCCCGGAGACCGGGGCAATCTTGACTCTTCCGACAAAATGTTCCGGACTGTCTGAGTGGGAACCGAAAGAAAAGATGATTCGGCGCCAAGCCGCCGGGACGATCCGGCCACTGGAGGAAAATGGATATTCTGCTCACCAACGACGACGGGATCCGGGCGACAGGACTGCGGGCCCTGTACGCGGCCCTGACCGCCGCCGGGCACAGGGTCCATGTGGCCGCCCCCATGACCGAGCAGAGCGCCGTGGGTCACGCCGTGACGCTTTTTTCTCCCCTGCGCGTGCGGGAGGTCGAGGAGCGCGGCTTCTCCGGCCTGGGCGTATCCGGGACCCCCGCCGACTGTGTGAAGCTGGCCCTGAGCCACCTGCTGCCGAAGCTCCCGGACCTGATCGTGTCCGGCATCAACGCGGGGGCCAACGTCGGCGTTGACGTGCTCTATTCGGGCACAGTGTCCGCCGCCACCGAGGGCGCATTGGCCGGGGTCCCGGCTCTGGCCGTGTCCGTGGACGATTTCCATCCGGAAGAACTTTCGGCCCAGGCCGCGTTTACGACGGAACTGCTGACGCGCCCTTTCTGGAAAAATTTTCCCCGCCAGTGCGTACTCAACCTCAATTTTCCGGCCGGAAAGCTGGACCGCGCCAAGGGTCTCAAGGTCTGCGCCCAGACCGGCATCACCTACCGGGACTGGTACGACGAGCGCAAGGACCCGCGCGGCAACGCCTATTACTGGCTGTGCGGCGTCATCCCGCCGGAATCCGTGGCCCCGGATTCGGACCGAGGGCTGCTGAGCAGGGGCTACATCACCCTGACCCCCCTGACATTCGACCTGACCCACGCCGCGTATCTGGAAGAACTGCGCGGGCAGATGGAAAACAACTGATCATTCAAAAAAGGAGGCCTCCATGCCGCTGACCACACCCCGAGAAATGTTCGCCAGAGCGTATGCCGAAGGCTTCGCCGTGGGCGGATTCAACGTGAACAACATGGAAATCATCCAGGGCATCATGGAGGCGGGCAAGGCCGAAAAGTCTCCCCTGATTCTCCAGGTTTCGGCCGGAGCCAGACGGTACGCGGGTCAGCCTTACATCATCAAGCTCATGGAAGCCGCTCTGGAGGAGACAGACCTGCCCGTGTGTCTGCATCTGGATCACGGTCAGGATTTCACCATCTGCAAGGAAGTCATCGACGGCGGATTTTCCTCGGTCATGATCGACGGCTCCCACCTGCCTTTCGAGGAAAACATCGCCCTGACGAAGCAGGTGGTGGACTACGCCCACGACAGGGGCGTCTGGGTCGAGGCGGAACTCGGTCAGCTGGCCGGCGTGGAGGACGACGTGGACGTGGAGCACAGCGTGTACACGGACCCGGACCAGGCCGCGGAGTTCGTGCAGCGCTCCGGCTGCGACTCCCTGGCCATCGCCATCGGCACCAGCCACGGGGCCTACAAGTTCACGGGCGAGGCGAAGCTCGATTTCGACCGCCTGGAAAAAATCGCCCGGCTCCTGCCCGGCTTTCCCATCGTGCTGCACGGGGCCTCGTCCGTGCCTCAGGAATTCGTGAACATGGCCAACCAGTACGGCGCCCAGATCGGCGGGGCCAAGGGCGTGCCGGAGGAACTGCTGCGCCGGGCCGCGGCGTCGGCCGTGTGCAAGATCAACATCGACACGGACATCCGTCTGGCCATGACCGCCACCATCCGTAAATATCTGACCGAAAATCCGTCCCACTTCGATCCGCGCCAGTATCTGACCCCGGCCCGGACCGCCGTGCGGGACATGGTGGCGCACAAGATCCGCAACGTGCTGGGCTCCAGCAACAAGATCTGATCCAACACGGGGCCCGCTTACGGCCCCGTTCTCCCGGCCGGCATCGCGGCACGGCGCCGGCCGGCGGGAAGGAAGGCAATTTCTGCCGGAAGAAGCGGCATTCACCAATTCAGGGAGAAAAACATGGCTGTGAACATCGCGCTCAATGGTTTTGGCCGCATCGGACGTTACCTGACCAGAATTCTGGCCGACGATCCGGAAATCCGTCTGGTCCGGGTCAACGCCCGCGGCGACAATACGGCCCTGACGCATCTGCTCAAGTACGATTCCGTGCACGGCGTCTTTTCCGGCGAAGCCGTGCCCAACGAGGACGGGTTTCTGCTGAACGGACGCCAGGTGCTGGTCACCCGCAACGCACCCGAAGCCTGGGACTGGTCCGGAGCGGACATCGTGGTGGAATCCACGGGCAAGTTCACGGACCGGGAAAGCTGTGCCAGACATCTGGAGGCCGGGGCCAGAAAGGTGATCATCTCCGCTCCCGGCAAGAACGCGGACCTGACCGTGGTCATGGGCGTCAACGACCATCTGTATTCCCCGGCGGAACACAACATCATCTCCAACGCGTCCTGCACCACCAACTGTCTGGCCCCCGTGGCCAAGGCCCTTCACGAGGCCTTCGGCATCAGGCACGGACTCATGACCACCGTCCATTCCTACACCATGAGCCAGCGCATGCTCGACGGTACGCACAAGGATCTGCGCCGGGGCCGGGCCGGGGCCATGAACATCCTGCCCACCACTTCCGGCGCGCCCAGAGCCGTGACCAAGGTGCTCCCGGAACTGGCGGGCAAGCTGGACGGCATGGCCGTGCGCGTGCCCACGCCCAACGTGTCGCTGGTGGATCTGGTGGTGGAAGTGGAAAAGCCCACCTCCGCGGCCGAGGTCAACGCCGCCCTGAAGGCCGCAGCCAGCGGCCCCGAGGGCGGAGCCATGGGCTACTGCGACCTGCCCCTGGTTTCCAGCGACTATCTGGGCAGCATCTACGGTGGCGTGGTGGACAGCGAGTGTACGGCGGTCATGGACGGAACCATGATCAAGGTCATCGTCTGGTACGACAACGAATCCGGCTTCACGAACCAGCTGCTGCGTCTGATCCGGCTGGTGGCCGCATCCCTGTAATGCCGCATGCTTTCCGGAGGCGTCCCCGGCGGGGCGCTTCCGGCTGTTGATTTTCCTTTCCGCCTTTTCTAGCTTCATTTTCTTCCCGTTTACTCCCAATCCTTTCGAGACGATCATGAGCGGTTTCACGCATCTGCACTGCCATTCCGAATACAGTCTGCTGGACGGAGCCATCCGTCTGAAGGATCTGTGCGCCCGGGCCGTTGATTTCGGCTTTTCCTCGGCCGCCGTGACGGACCACGGCAATCTGTTCGGCTCCCTGCCCTTCTATCTGGAGGCCAAAAAACACGGCATAAAACCCATTCTGGGCAGCGAAATCTATGTGGCCGACGACATGGCCGACCGCGAGAACAAGCGCCGCTTCCACCTGATCCTGCTGGCCCAGAATCTTCTGGGCTATCACAATCTAGTCAAGATCGTGTCCGCCGGTTTTTTGGATGGTTTTTATTACAAGCCCAGGGTGGACAAGAATTTTCTGCGCCGCCACAGCGAGGGGCTGATCTGCCTTTCGGCCTGCCTGCAGGGCGAGGTCCCCTGGACCCTGCGTTTCGAGACCATGGACAAGGCCCTGGCCAAGACGCGGGAATACATGGAGATTTTCCCGGACCGCTTCTATCTGGAACTGCAATCCAACGGTCTGAAGGAGCAGGAGGTGGTCAACGACCGCCTCATGGAAGTGGCGGCGGAAACGGGCCTGCCCCTGGTGGCCACCAACGACTGCCACTATCTGGGCAAGGACGACTATGAAGCCCACGACATCCTGCTCTGCGTGGGCACGGGAAAAATCAGGTCGGAAAAACAGCGCCTGAGGTTCGAAACCAACGAGTTCTACTACAAGACCCCCGAAGAGATGGAAGCGGCCTTCGCCCACTGCCCGGAGGCCGTGGAAAACGCGGGCCGCATCGCCGACATGTGCGAGGTGGAGCTGAAGCTCAAGCAGCATTTCTTCCCGGTCTACGACGTGCCCGAAGGCTCTTCCCTGGACCGGGAATTCCGCCGTCTGGCGGAAGAAGGTCTGACCGCGCGCCTGGCGGCCCTGCCCTATGTCGTGGATGAGGCCGCCTATCGGGAGCGGCTGGAATTCGAGCTTCAGGTCATCATCGAAAAGGGTTTTCCGGCCTATTTCCTCATCGTGCAGGACTTCATCAACTGGGCCAAAAGACAGGGCATTCCCGTGGGACCGGGACGCGGCTCGGCGGCCGGTTCCCTTGTGGCCTACGCGCTGCGGATCACGGACCTGGACCCCATCCGCTACAAACTGTTCTTCGAGCGCTTTCTGAACGTGGAACGCGCATCCCTGCCCGATATCGACGTGGACTTCTGCTACAACCGCCGCGACGAAGTCATCAAGTACGTCACCGAGAAATATGGCTCCGACCATGTGGCCCAGATCGTGGCCTTCGGCACCATGAAGGCCAAGGGCGTCATCCGGGACGTGGCCAGGGCTCTGGACATCAGCCTGAAGGACGCCGACCGCATCGCCAAGCTCATCCCCGACGATCTGAAAATGACTCTGGTCAAGGCACTGGAGCAGGAGCCGGAACTGCGCGCCCTGATCGACGGCGAACCCCGCTTCCGCGAACTCTACGACGCCTCCCTGCGCCTGGAGGGCCTGACCCGCCACTCGTCCATCCACGCCGCGGGCATCGTCATTTCCCAGAAGCCCATGGTCGAATACCTGCCGCTGCACCGGGGCAAGAACGGCGAAATGGTCACCCAGTTCGACATGAAGAAGGTGGAACTGGTGGGCCTCATCAAGTTCGACTTTCTGGGCCTGAAGACCCTGACCGTCATCGACGACGCGCTGAAGCTCATCCGCAAGAACGGAAAGCCCGCGCCCGTTCTGGAGAAGCTGCCTCTGGACGACCCCCAGACCTTCGAGCTTCTGGGCCGGGGCGAGACCGACGGCGTGTTCCAGCTGGAATCCGACGGCATGCGCCGGGTACTGAAAGCCCTGAAGCCGTCCTGCTTCGAGGACATCATCGCCCTTCTGGCCCTGTACCGGCCCGGACCGCTGGAAAGCGGCATGGTGGACGACTTCATCGGCCGCAAGCACGGCCTGCGGGCCGTGGAGTACGAATATCCGGAGCTGGCGCCCATTCTGCACCCCATTCTGGAGGATACCTACGGGGTCATTCTGTATCAGGAACAGGTCATGAAGATCGCTTCGGACCTGGCCCGCTATTCTCTGGGCGAGGGCGACAATCTGCGCCGGGCCATGGGCAAGAAGGATCCGGCGGAAATGGCCAGGCAGCGGGTGCGTTTTCTGGATGGAGCCAAGGCCAACGGCATTTCCCAGAACGCCGCCGAGTACATTTTCGACCTGATGGAAAAATTCGCGGGCTACGGGTTCAACAAATCCCACAGCGCCGCCTACGCCGTCATTTCCTACCAGACGGCCTATGTGAAGGCCCATTATCCGGCGGAATTCATGGCCGCGATCATCACCTCCGAGGTCTCCAATTCCGACAAGATTCTGGCCCATGTCAGCGCCTGCCGGGACATGGGCATCGAAGTGCTGCCGCCGGACGTGAACAGAAGCTTCAACGAATTCACGGTCGAAGGTCAGTCCATCCGCTACGGCCTGTCCGGCATCAAGGGTGTGGGTGAAGGCGCGGTGGAATCCATTGTCGAGGAACGGGAAAAGGACGGCCCCTTCGGCAGCCTGCTGGATTTCTGTCAGCGCGTGAACCTGCGCAAGGTCAACAAGAAGGTGCTGGAGTCTCTGGTCAAATCCGGAGCCATGGACGGTTTCGGCTGCTCCCGCCGGGCCCTGCTCGAAGGCCTGGACAGGGTGCAGGGCATGGCCCAGAAGCGGGCCAAGCGCAAAACCTCCGGACAGCTGTCCTTCATGGGGCTGGTGGAGGAAAACACATGCTCCCTGACGGGGCTTGGCGTCGAGGGCGAGGAAGACCTGCCGGAATTCGGAGACGACGAAAAGTGCCGCATGGAGAAAGAGGCTTTCGGCTTTTTCCTCATCGGACATCCGCTTCAGCCTTTCCGGCAGGAAATCCGGCGGCTGGGCTACGCCTCCCTGTCCCAGTGCGCGGATCTGCCCGAGAAGACTCCGGTGCAGGTGCCGGTGCTGATCACATCCATCAAGACCATCACCACCAAGCGCGGGGACCGCATGGCCTTTTGCGCCATCGAGGATCTGGGCGGCTCGGGCGAGGCTATTGTTTTTTCCGAGCCGTATGCGGCCAGCCGGGAACTGCTGGAATCCGAAGAGCCCCTGCTCCTTGTGGGCTCCGTGGGCAAGCGGGACGCTCTGGAGGACGATGCGGCCGAGGACGCGCCCAGAAAAGTGAAGCTTCTGGCCGAATCCTTCAAGCCGTTGAGCTCCGTGACCGGTTCCGGCTCGGAGCCGGTGCTGCTGCTGGTCCGCTCCCGGAACGGCGCGCCGGACTGGAAAGGGCTTTCGGACATCGTGCGCCAGTATCCCGGCGAAGCCCCGGTGCAGGTCGATCTGGTCCGGGAGGAGTACATCTGCCGGATGCAGTTCGGCCCCGACTATGCAGTGGCTCCCGGCCCCGACTTCTGGAGGGATTTCGAACAGTGGCGGCAGGCCGCCGGATGATTTCGCGGGACGCGGGAGAAACCACCCTGCTCCCCAAATTCCACCTCAGAAAACAATCAAAAGAAATCGATGATATCTTTGGTGAAAAACATCGAAAGCTTTTGAAAAAATAACACAATTTTTCAGGAGCGCAGACACATAGATGGAAATAAAGGAAATCACAGAAAATAAAAAACAGTTTTTGTCTTTGTTGTTATTGGCAGATGAACAGGAAGATATGATAGACAGATATATTGAAAATGGGACAATGTATGTTTTAGATGATAATGGAGTTAAAGGAGAATGTATTGTCATAGATTCAGGAAGCAATATTCTTGAAATCAAGAATATTGCTATTCGTCCAGATTTCCAAAGAAAAGGATATGGAAAAGCTCTGATTGATTTTATCGTTGATAAATACAAAAAGAAATATTCTGTATTGCAAGTTGGAACCGGAGATAGTCCATTAATCATCCATTTTTATGAAAAGTGTGGATTTATTCGCTCCCATAGAATAAAAAATTTCTTTGTAAACAATTATAAAAATCCGATTTATGAGTGCGGTATCCAGTTAATTGATATGATTTATCTAAAAAGAAAATTATAAAAAATACTTAATAAAGCAAAAGTAAATATTCAATAATTCATTTTTAAAACTGAAAAAAACGAGAAAAGAAGAACTTATAGAAAAAATATGGGAGGAAGAAATACACATGAGCACAGGACTGTGGCGGCTGCGGGTAAATTCGGATTTCAGTTCTTCCCATCAACTGCGCCATTATGAAGGTAAATGCGAACGCCTGCATGGCCACAACTTCATCGTGGAGGCGGAGGTCGAAGGCCGGGAGCTGGACCGGAAACTGGGCATCCTCATGGATTTCAAGGAACTGAAGCGGCTTTTGAAAATCGTGACGGACGAACTGGACCACAAACACCTGAACGAACTGCCCGCCTTCGCCCGTCAGAATCCATCCTCCGAACTGCTGGCGCACTACGTCTTCACCCGCCTCAAGGAACTTCTGAGCAGCCATCCCGTGCGGCTGAAGGAAGTCATGGTCGCGGAAAAAGACAGCTCGCGGGCCTATTACTCCGAAGGCGGGGACTGATGCGCGCCGTGCTGCAACGGGTACGCGAGGCTTCGGTGGCCGTGGAGGGCCGTACCGTAGCCGGCATCGGGCCGGGATATCTGATTCTGGCGGGGTTCGGCGGAACGGACTCCCCGGAGATGGTCGGCTCGCCCCTGTGGAACCGGTTCCTGCAGAAAATTCCGGAACTTCGGCTTTTCCCCGACAGCGCGGGCCCCATCAACGCGAGCCTGCGTGACCACGGCGGCGAAATTCTGCTGGTGTCCCAGTTCACGCTGTACGCCGATGCCCGCAAAGGCCGCAGGCCGTCTTTTTCCGGCGCGGCCCGGCCTGAAGCGGCCCGGATTTTGTATGACGCTTTCGCCGCCGATCTGGCCCGGCTCTGGCCGCGCGTGGCCTGCGGCATCTTCGGAGCGGACATGGATGTCTCTCTGGTCAACTGGGGACCGGTGACGCTGTGTCTGGATTCCGAGACACTGTGACCTGTTTTATCTCCGCCCGTCAGGGGCTTCTCTTCTTTCCCTCCGGAGACGGCCATGCCGGTTCTTTTTGATTACGAGGCGGCTCCCATGCCGCCGGACGGCGCACTGACCGACGTGCGCGTTCTGCGCCAGGGCCGGACCTGGCATATGGGCGGTCCTCGCGGCCGGGAAAACGAGCTCTCCAGAACAAAAGAAATCCCCGCCGGAACCCTGCCCGTGTTTCTCGGTTCGGGGCTGGGCTGGGGTGTCGACGAATGCCTGGCCAATGGACGGCCTGTCGCCGTGGTCGATCTGGAAGCACCGATACTGGAGCGGACGGGTCTGCGTGAAAAATGGACGGGCAATCCCCTTGTGTTCTGGGTGGACGAGGCCGAGCCGGAAGCCGCGCTGACCAGCCTGACCCGCTGGCAGCTGAAACACGGCGGCCTGCCGTTTGCTCCGGTACTGCATCCGTTTTACGCGCGTCTGCGGCCGGAAACATACCGGGTTCTGGACGAGCGGCTGCGGCTGGCCGGGAAGATCGATTTCTGGTCCAGGGCCCGGCATCCGAAATTTTCCTCGTCCGTGCCGCGCATTCTGCTTCTGACCAGCAAATATTTCCTGATGGGAGAGCTGGAAGCTGCCTGCGCCCGCCTGGGCTATGCTGCCTGCTTCGTCCAGCTGCCCAGCCAGGAAGTGGGCAGCCAGGAGTTCGTGGAGCGCATTCTGGCCGAAGTGCTGCGTTTCCGCCCGGATTTCGTCCTGACCATCAATCATCTGGGCGTGGACAGAGAGGGCGTGCTGACCGGTCTCCTGGCCCGACTGGAACTGCCTCTGGCCTCCTGGTTCGTGGATAATCCCCATCTCATTCTGTACGTCTACGAGAATCTGGCTTCGGACTGGGTGACGCTGTTCACCTGGGACGCCGACAATCTGGATTCCCTTCGGGCGCGGGGTTTCGAGCGGGTGCACTATCTGCCCCTGGCCGTGGACACGCACCGTTTCTCCCCGCGCCGGAGCGCCTTTGCGCGAGATGTGGCCTTCGTGGGCAATTCCATGGTGAACAAGGTCCGCTCCAAGCTCAGAAGTCACGATTTCCCGCGGAAGCTGATGGCCGATCTGGAATCGATGGGGCAGGCCTTCATGGAGACGGGCGAACTCTCCGTGTCGGAATTTCTGCGCCGTGACTTCCCGGAGCATTTCGCCCTGTTCCAGGCTCTGCCCGGCGTGGAAGCCCGGCTGTCTTTCGAGGCGCTCATCACCTGGCAGGCCACCCTCATGTACCGGCTGCGGCAGGTCCGGCGGCTGCTGCCTTTTTCTCCGCTGCTGGCCGGGGACAGAGGCTGGTTTAAGCTGCTGCCCGCCTCCGGCTGGAGCTACCATGAGGAACTCAACTACTACGAGGACCTGCCCGCATTTTATCCGGCCACGCGAATCAACTTCAACTGCACCAGCCAGCAGATGAAAGGCGCGGTGAACCAGCGGGTCTTCGATGTGCCGGCCTGCGGCGGATTTCTGCTCACGGACTACCGCCGGCAATTGGAAAACCTTTTCGAGCCGGGCCGGGAGGTGATCTGCTACCGCGAGGAAGGCGAAATTCCGGAGCTGGTCCGCCACTACCTCTCCCGCGACGCCGAACGCGAACGTATCGCCGCGGCGGCCAGGGAACGCATTCTGGCCGAGCATACCTACGATCTGCGGCTGGCCTCTCTGGCCGGCACCATGCGCCGGATCTACGGATGAAGCCCATTCTGGTCATCCAGATGCAGCGCATGGGAGATCTCATTCTCTCCTTTCCCCTCTTTCTGTGGCTCATGCGCCGGTATCCGGGCCATCCTCTCTGGGTCGCGGCTGATCCCCGTTTTTTCCGGCCCCTGCGGCCCGTCGGTCCGGCTGTCCGCTATCTGGAGCCGGAGGAGCTGCCGCCGCTTGCGCGTGAGAAATTCGCGCTGGTGATCAATCTGGGACACCGCAAGGAAAGTCTGGAACTGGCCGGAAGACTGGATACGGAGGAGCTCGCGGGCGGCTATCTCCGCCGGGGAGTACTGCGCGTAGCCGGAGCCTGGCAGGAGTACCGGATGTCTCTGGTGCACAACAACCGGCACAACCGGTTTCACTGGGCGGACATGAACGCCCTGGACGTGATTCCCGCTCCGGTCATGGCCGGAACGCGGTGGCCCGAGCCGCGCCGCATGCCGCCGGATGTCCGCCGGGTGGGGCTTTTTCTGGGCGCGAGCGCGGCGGAAAAACGGCCCTCGGCTTCGTTCTGGGCTCATCTGGTCCGGGCCTTGGAGCGGCGGGGATGGACTCCCCTTCTGCTGGGCGGCCCGGCGGAGGAAGCGCTCTGCCGGGAAGTGCGGGAGCTGAGCGGAACGGCCGTGGCCAGCGCGTGCGGCGTTCTGAGCCTGGACCGGCTGGCTGTGCTCGGGCAAGAGCTGGCGGCCCTGATCACACCGGACACAGGTCCCATGCATCTGGCCGCCTGGACCGGACTCAGGGTGCTCAACCTGTCCATGGGGCCCGTCCATGCCTGGGAAACCGGACCGTATCAGCCCGGCCATGTGGTGCTGCGCAGTGCACGGGGATGCGTGGGCTGCTGGGAGTGCCGCTTTGATACGACCCGCTGTCACGCCTCTTTCGAGCCGGGGCGGGTGGCGCGGATTCTGGATTGCATGCTGTGCGGACAGCTCCCGCACGGCTTGGGAAAAGACCGGGTGGAAATGCTGGGCACCGGGCAAAAGCACGGCCTGTATTATCTGGAATCCCTCACAGGCCGCAGGCGTATTTCCAGCCTGCTGGGAGCGTACTGGCAGGCGTTCTGGATGCGCGCGCTGGGTCTGGACGGCCCGAATTGCCGGACAGCGGCCGCAGCCCTGCGGGAGGCCCGGCCTGGTCTGGTCCGGACACTGCGCCGTTCCTCGCTGCAATTTTTCCGTTCTCTGGCCGATCCACGCTCGCCGCGCACAGCCAGACTCTGGAGCGCCTGGCCTCCGGCACTGCGCCCTTTGTCCGGCTACATATCCGCCCATCTGTCCAACCATGACTTCTCTCCGGACAGCCTCCGGCGGGCACGTTCCCTGGCCGAAGAAAACCTGCTTTTCCTCTCTCTTCCTGAGTAGAGCGGCTCACGAATGAAATGATTCGGCCGCCACGGACTTACCTGCAAATCCTTCCCACGAGCGGGTACGCGGACTTTGCCGGCCGTAAGCATTTCAGGCGGTAAAGGCTCCGGTTGGCCCGCCTTTTGATGATTCTCCTGCCGCAGGAGGTTCATCATGCAGTTTTTTCCCCATATCGGATCATCAGGTTTTCCGCCGCCGCCTTCCACTCCCGGCCTTCTTGCGGACAGACAGCCCGACGAGAACTTCGCATCTCTGCTGTCATCGCAGCTGGACAGGCAGGACATGAGCGCCGCCGAAAAAGACGCTCCCGCCAGCACTTTGGACGAAGCGGACACAGGGGCAGAAGCTTCTTCACCCGAGGCGCCGTCGTCTTTCTCCGGCCCGGAGCCGGACCATGGGGTCAGCGAGGAGACTTCTTTCCGGCGCGAGTTTTCGCACGAAGATGCGTCCCGGCCGGAGATTGAGAAGGGTGCACAAAAGGAAGCCCCGGAAAAATCTGCCGCCCCGGAGGAAATGGCGCCGGGAAAAGAAGCACCCCATGAAGACGCCTCTGGCACGGCTGGCAGGCATGGCATGGACGGCATCGTGCAGGAACTGGCGGATGTGATCCGTGAGATGGAAGCGCTGCTGAAACCGGCCGGAAAGAAAATGGCGGAAACTTCCGATGGTCCCCGGGAAAAGGATGGAGCACTGCGGGAGCTTTCGCGGTCTTCACGGGAGCTTCTCGAATTCGTGCGGAAAGAAACGTCTGGAATCGGCTCCGGTATGAAAAAGTCCACCCTCGCCGAGGCCAATGCCGCCGGTGTGGGAGAGCTTCTCGATGCCTTGCGGGAGAAGCTCGAGGTCATGCTGCAAAATGCCGGAGACGGAGCCTCCGGCGGTGCGGTTCGCGACAAGGCGGAGAGCAGAGCTCTCCGGAAGGATGCGCGCCAGATCGCTTCGGAACTCTTCGGAGATGGGCGGGACATCCGCCTATCCATGCGGGACAGAGAAGCGTTGCAGGAAATTCTGGCCCGGATGGAGAACATGAAGGAACGGCTTGCCCGGATGGAAAGCGCCGAACCAGCCAGAATCATTCGCCCGGTGGGACGGCGTGACTCCGGTATTGATGCCAATGCGCCGGAACCGGGCAAGGTGGCTCGGGGACCGCATCCTTCGGTTTCCGTGCGGAAGAAAATGGATCCTGCCGCCCCGGAGCCGTCTTCAGCGGTGGAAACGACGCGGGCTTCCGCCATGGCTTCCCCGGATGCCGCCCGGACAGCCCGGGTCGGGACGCGGAATGAATCCGCCGAAAGCCGGGAGGTTTCCGCCGGACAGCATGTGGAGAGGGAGGCCCGCTCCACTGGAACCTCCGTGGTCCCGGAGCCGTCTTCCGGTTCCGGGCAGGAGCGGCCGGGTGGAAATTTTTTCCGGGAGCCGGGACAAAGCGGTCAGCCCGGAAAAGAGGGTCCAAATCCGGTGGAAGGAACCAGAATAAATGTATCGCCCAGATCTTTGGAAGGTGGAGAGCGCCTGACTGTAAAAAATCCGGATATGGAAGGAATTTTCATACCGCAGGCTCCGGCCGCAGTCCGTCCGGAAGCCGCCTCCGCCACGGCGATGAAGGCGCGTGGAGCCGAAGTGCTCCGGCAGGTGGAGGCGGGTGCGTTCCGCGATCTGGGGCAGGGCAACAAGCAATTGGTGATCCGGCTGGATCCGCCCGATCTGGGACAGGTCAGCGTCGTCCTGCAGGTGCGCGGGAAAGAAGTACAGGCCGTTCTGCGTACCGGCAACCAGGAAACATCCCAGGTTCTGGCCGACCAGCTGGGACAGCTCAGGAACCAGCTGGAATCCCAGGGTCTGCGGGTAACCCGGCTGGAGGTGCAGACGCAGCTGGCCGACTCCCAGACCGGCTCCCAGTGGCAGGGCGCCGAGCAGCATAACCGCTATCAGGAGAACCGCGAGCTGGCCATGACGGCGCAACGTCTGAGGACCTTGGGCCGCGCCGAACCAGTTCTGGCCCGGGACATGCAGAACCTCCCTCATAAGGAAAATATTTCCTCAGGCGGCGTGGACGTTTTTGCCTGATGGAGGAGGACGCATGCTGGACAAGATTCTGGAAAAACAGGGCGCATTTCATGGTGCGGAGAAGACCGGAAAGCAGGGAGCGCTCGGAAAGGACGCCTTTCTGAAGCTGCTTGTCACACAGCTCCAGCACCAGGATCCGCTCAATCCTCTGGACGACAAGGAGTTCATCGCCCAGTTGGCCCAGTTTTCCAGTCTGGAGCAGATGAACAACATTTCCGAGGGCATCACCTCTCTGGTCAAAAAGACCCAGGAACAGGACATGCTGAACTCGGTCAACTACATCGGCAAGGAAGTCACCGCTTCCGGGCACTCCGTGACCAAGAACGGCACGGCAGTCACGCCGGTTTTCTTCTCTCTGAAGGGCGCGGCATCCGAGGTGGAAGTCAACGTGTACGACTCCAACAAGAATCTGGTCCGCACGGAGAAGCTCTCCGGCATGCAGGCCGGTGAGTTTCAGTACTCCTGGGATGGCAAGGACTACAGCGGCGCCACGGCCCCCGGTGGAACATATGACGTTTATTTTTCAGCCAAAGGCCCTGCCGGGGAGCCGGTCCTTGTGGACACGGAAGTCAGTGGCACCATTTCCGCTCTGGAGCGGGCCGACGGAACGACATACTTCCGGCTGAGCGACGGACGCAAGATCGCCTTCGGCGACATCAAGAAGGTCGTGCAGCCGGTCAAGACGACGGAATAATTTCAAGCAGTTCAGCGAGAGCGCATCGCAGGAAGGAGGCATATATGGGCTTGTCAGCATCAATGTATTCGGGAACCAGCGGCCTGAAGGCGCACGGCGAGAAGATGACCGTTATCGGAAACAACATCTCCAACGTGTCCACCATCGGGTTCAAAGGGTCGCGCATGTATTTCGAGGATGCCCTGAGCCAGGAAGTGACCACCGCCGCGGGTATCGGCCAGGTGGGCCGGGGTGTGGCCGTGGGCGCGGTCATGGGCGACTTCTCCCAGGGTTCTCTGGAAAGCACCACGGAATCCACCGACCTGGCCGTGGGCGGCAACGGCTTCTTTGTGGTTTCCCCCGCAGGGCAGGAGGTCAACTACTACACCCGCGCCGGAAATTTTCGCTTCAACGAGGACGGTTTTCTGGTGGACCCGCACGGATACCGCCTTCAGGGCTGGGCTGTGCAGCAGACAAACACCAGTGCGGCGGCCAACGGCGACTCCACCCAGTCAACCACGACCGGAGTACAGATTGCAGGGGTGCCTCAGGACATCAAACTGGAGAACTTTCAGTCTCCCCCCCAGGCCACCAGCCGGGTGGACATGATTCTGAACGTGGACTCCAAATCCGCCGACAAGTCCGCGGCAGACGGCAATCCTCCAGCGGTCAATGCCTTCGACGGCACGCCTTTCACGGCGCTTTTCGAGGCCTATAACGCCAATTCCCCGGACGGCACCCCGCTGGGCAGTTCCCGGTACGCGTACCAGTCCACCATCAAAGTGTACGACGATAACGGAACTTCTCACAACCTGACCGTGTTCATGGATCCGGTCTCCGACCCGGACGTGGTCAACAACGCGGGCGGCAAGCGGTACTGGGAATATGTGGTCACCGTGCCGGTGAACGAGGATAACCGCGAATTCTGGGGCGTGCAGACGGACACCTCCAAGAAAGGCGTGCTCATGACGGGCGTGCTGACTTTCAACGCGTCCGGCGAGCTGGAGAACATGTCGGCCTACACCATCAACAATCCTTACAATGGCGCGGGAGGCACTCCCCCGGCCGGAAATACCGCCGGAAAATTCGCCACGAATGCCAGCCGCATGGAGAACTGGACTCCGGCCAATTTTTCCCAGAACGGCTATCCCATCACCACGGCCAACTTTCTGGGTGCAAAGAATGGCAGTATCACGGCCACGGATGACGACGCCACCACTGGCAATATTCCGCCCAAGGACATGTCCGATCCCGGAGCCAGAAACAACGTGCCCAGCAATATCGAGATCAATTTCGGACTGCGCAACAAGGCCACGTCATGGACAGCTCCGGGAGGGAACCTCGCAAATCTGAGAGACACGATCAAAGGCGCGGCTGATGCCGCCGCGGCTCAGGGGCGCCTGGCCGCCATGAACGGTATGAGCGCGGTGGAAACCAGTGCCTTGGCCACGACCAATTACAGCACGGGGTCCACGACGATCTTTCAGGCTCAGGACGGCTACACGGCCGGATTTCTCCAGAATATCTCCGTGGACCGGGACGGCGTGATCACCGGACGCTATTCCAACGGGCAGGTGCTGCAGCTGTTCGCCGTGACCCTCGCCACGTTCAACAACAATTATGCCCTGTACCGCGAGGGTGGTAACCTGTTTTCCGAAACCAGGTCCTCCGGGCCGCCGATCACCGGTCTGGCCAACACCGGCGGCAAGGGCAGCATCGCCTCCAACTCCCTGGAGCAATCCAACGTGGATCTGGCCACGGAATTCGTGAAAATGATTTCCACGGAAAAGGGTTTCCAGGCCAACTCCAAAACCATCACCACTGTGGATCAGATGCTGACGACACTCATTCAGCTCAAGCGATAGCTCTGAGCGGATATAAAAACAGCGGCCCGCTCCGGAACTCCGGGGCGGGCCGTCTGTCGTGATGCGGCACAAGAACTCACAATGTCCTGTTCAGAAAAAGTCCCAGCATCTTTTCGATGGATGCAGCCAGATCAAGCATTTCATCGGCGGGAATTTTGCGGATGAGCTTGTCTGTATCCGGATCACGGACTTCGACCTGCACCATGTCCGTGCGCTCGTCGATATGGAATTTAAGGTTCACCCCCAGAGAATGCATATATGATTCAACAGCCTCGGTGACGTGGTGAAGCCTGGGTACGGCACTATCCCGACTGGAGTCCGTATCGGGGATTATGCGACCGGCATGATGGGCGCTCCGGGCTCCAAAAAATTCCTGACGCGGCTCCTGCATCCCGGATTGGACCATCTCCTGCAAATCGAGGGCAAGCGGGGAGAGTTTCATGAGAACAGCCTCCGATGGAAAAATTCTCCATTCTTCTTATCGGACCGTCAGAAAAAAACTTTAGGGCGGGAGAATTTTTCCTCATGGTACGAATGCAAGTCTGTGGCTGTATGCAATTTACTGTTTTTTAACGACAAAATAATTCTGGCATCAGAGATGCAAATAATAGCGCATATGCACAGAAGGAGGTTTACGCATGTCTTTGGTCATAAATAACAACTTGATGGCAATGAATGCGGCCAGAAACCTGGCGCATTCTTACGGTCAACTGAGCACTTCAACACGCCGCCTTTCTTCCGGACTCCGCGTGGGCACGGCGGCAGACGACGCCGCAGGGCTGGCTATCCGGGAGCTCATGCGCGCGGATATCGCCTCCCTGAATCAGGGTGTACGCAATGCCAACGACGCCATTTCCATGATCCAGACGGCGGACGGCGCACTCCAGGTCATCGACGAAAAACTGATCCGCATGAAGGAGCTGGCCGAGCAGGCTGCCACCGGCACATACACCTCGGATCAGCGTCTGATTATTGACTCCGAATACCAGGCCATGGCCTCGGAAATCACCCGTATCGCCAATGCCACGGATTTTAACGGCATCCATCTGCTGAACGGTAATCTTTCTTCGGATAAACACGACGGCTCCAACTTGCAGGCTACGGGTAAGCTGAAGGTGCACTTCGGCGCGGGCAATGATTCGGCGGAAGATTACTACTATATCAAGATCGGCAATGCCACGGCCTCGGCTCTGGGTGTGGGCAACAGTGCCGCAAAAGGGCCTGGACACAGTGTATCCACCCAGCAGGGCGCGCAGCAGGCTCTGGAAGCCATCAATCAGGCCATTGTCTCCAAGGACAACATTCGCGCCCACCTTGGAGCGTTGCAGAACAGGCTCGAAAACACCATCACCAACCTGCAGATTCAGGCCGAGAATCTACAGGCCGCTGAATCCCGCATTTCCGACGTGGACGTGGCCAACGAAATGACCAACTTCGTCCGCAACCAGATTCTGACCCAGTCCGCAGTGGCCATGCTGGCTCAGGCCAACCAGCTGCCGCAGATGGCCATGCAGCTCATGCAGGGATAGCGGTGACTTTGCCTCTTACGCCTTGACAGTGCCAAAGACAGCGGATTTCGTCTCTGCCTCCCGGAATACAAAAAGACCGAGGGATTCCTCCCCCGGTCTTTTTTCGTACCAATGTCCGGCCCCGTTATTCAGCGGTCATTCGAAACGCACAACAGGGCCGCCAATCATCTTCTTTCCGATAAAGGCTACTTGTCCACAATCTCGCAGTCCGGATTGGGACACCACCATTCCTCCCCGCTCCCGGAGACGGCCTTTACCTCCTCGTCTTCGAGGATGGCCGCGGCTTCCGCATCCAGTTCCCTGAAGGTACGACTCCGGGTCCGCTCGCAGGGAGGGCGTTCCGCCAGTGGGCCGCGCTTTTCAGCCATACCGAATGCTCCCGTTTTCGTATTCCATCAGAATTTTCACGCCCTGCCACCGGCGCTTATTCATGGATCTGGATGGTAATGTCCGTTCCCCCGGGGCTGACAAAATGCAGGCAGGGCTGCCCCTTGGTGATCAGGGTCAACACAGGACGGTCGGTGGCTCTGACGTGCAAGGCAATGTTCTTTTCCGGATTCTCAAAGACCAGGCCGATGAGCAATTTCTCTCCCGACGGCAAAACTGCCTCCTGCCATGGTACGATATCCTTTTCTTCGGGGATCTTGCCTGCAAGCATCCAGTTGCTGTCCGCAGGAGAAAACTTCAGGGACGTGATGGGTGTCCAGTCATCGCTTTTGTTCTCTCCAACGTAGACATAGGCGGTGAGGTCTTCTTTCATGTCTTACCTGGGCGTTTATCGTTTGGGAATATGTGAGTTCTCTCAAGCCTGTTCGATATGTCTGGCGGTGCGCAGACAGGCCACCTGCAATACCGCCGGAACAAGCAGCCAGTAGGGCACTCCGGTACGGCTCACTGGCGAAACGGCGCTCAGTTCGGCAGCCAAAGGCTCCTCAAGCAGCTCAAGGACAACCCGCCGCTTCTCGGATGCGAGGCCCTTATAGCCGATGTTGCCGGCATGCATGGCCGAACCATGGGCCACGCACATGGCCAATAAATGTCTCGGCCCGTCATCAAGCCGCATGGTTTCCACCAGAGTTCGCATGAATGCGTCGACGCTGGCGTCCTCCGGCCTCAGAGCAAAGGCATCCCATAATACAGGCAAATATCCGCGTTGTACATGCCGTATGGACCGGAAAAAGAGAGCCGTACACAACTCCCGTTCCAGAATTTCAGCGGAAGAGTCCCGGAGATATTTTACAGAGAAGAGCCCGCAGATATGTTCCAGGATTTTAATGTACAGCGCTCCAAGTCCTCTGCGGGCCGCAAGCGCGAGCTGATTTACCCCCTGTCGCTGGATCTCTCCGGCAATGATTTCCCAGTAGAGGGTGTGTTGAGGCGCGTGTTCCTTATAAAGGGGGTGATCGGGAAACTGAACCATGCCGCGGGAGCGTTGTCCGGAACTGGCGGCCTGCACATAATCTCGCACGGACATACTGTCGCTTTGCCGGTCGTCACGGGGAGGACTGCTTTGAAGCAGGACATTGACCAGAATGTCCAACTCGCCGGAGGAGCAGTCCTTCAGGAATTCCAAATCCGGATCCTGACGGTATTTCATAAATTATTCCTGGCTATGCCGATTTCACATCAAAGCCCTCTCTTCTCAGCATGGTCGGAAAATCCTTCAACGTACGCCAA
>JAUMXF010000111.1 GCA_030529235.1 Pseudomonadota bacterium | reverse complement strand
CTAATTTGTACTGTGTATCTCTTCCACTGTCCGGGCAAGGGTGCTCAGACTGAAATTGGGCAGCATATGCACAGGCTTCTTGTATTTCTTTCCCAGATTTTTGACCATGAGGCAGGCTCCGTGGCTGTTGCAGTTGACCGGGCACAGTACCAGATCCGCCCGCTGCACACTGTTTTCCAGCGCTCTGCCGCCGGATTTCATATGCCCGGCATGGTATTCAAGAATTCCGCCGCGTTCCTCCACGAGCTTGCGGTACGCTGACTCCATGCGTTCGATGCCGCCCACAATGAGAATACGCTTCTTACACAGGTCATATGAAGGGCAGTCAGGGGAGCAGCTGCATCCTTCCGGCGCTTCCGCCTCAGGCACCGCTTCGCGCATGGCCGCGGCTACGGCCCGGTGAGCCTCCACTTCTTCACGCAACGAATCGCGTTCTTCCTCCAGATCCAAAAACTGCCCGGTCAGTTGCAGCAGCTCGAGATCCTTCTCTTCGACCTGCTTTTTGAGAGCGGCGATCTCCTCCTGTATCTCGTCCATCCGAATCTGAGCGGGTCCGCTCTTCTCCTCAGGAGCTGCGGCTATCCGCGAAACGGCGTCATCCCTTTCATGCCGGAGCTCTTCCAGCTGCTCTCTGGTGCGCGCCAGGGATTCACGCAGCTGCTCGTTTTCGGAGTGAAGCATGCGGCGCTGCTTTTCATTTTCCCTGACGCAGCCCTTAAGCTGGAGATATTTTTCCTCGGCCGCCTCCCGGGCCTTTTTCAGATCGCAATACATTTTGGCATGCTCGTGCATGGCCATATGCAAGGAACCAAAGACATCCACCAGCGCGGTATTGCTGAGCGGACGCACGGCCGCCGCCCAGAGCAGGCCGCCGTAATCCCCCGATTCGAGAGCCCGGTGCCAGCAATCCAGAAAATCCGCTTCGGCCATGTCCAGATAAATGGAACAGGACGCTTCGTACTTTTTGGCCAGCATGTTCTCCAGTTTCCGGGAAAGCGGATTCTCGCCGGTCATGGTGGCCACGATCATTTCGTGAATCCCGAAATCCGATTTGACCTGCACTCCGGCACCGGCTTTGCGGCACAACAGGCGCTGCTCTTTCACACTCAGACACATCCCCACCACCGGGCAGCGGAAAACCTGATCCATTTCCCATATTTTTTTCCTCTGCGGCGCATACGCCACGGCATCAATCCCGCCGGAACCGCTCAATGCCTCGACAAACATATTCATATGAAACCCCTCCGTCCCATTCTCCACCGGAAAGAGTCCAACCGGGAGAATGCTTCATTTGGCTTGCTGAAATTCTGAAAATTTTATTTTTAAAGACTATATTTCTATTCAGATAGTTATCGTTCAAATCGCAGAATAATTATTAGTTTTAGCTAATTTTATAAAAATTGCACTACCTATCCGAAAAATATCTGTCAACCCGCGTGAAACATCCCTTTTGCTCGAAGTTTCTTTCCGGCCGGGAAAACTGGACGGCCTGCTCCCGCACACTATGCGTGGAGGGGCCGGGGGAGCTTTCGGGCTCATCCATCAAAACACAAAAAACGCGGCACCCGCTTCGAATACCGCGTTTGAAGCCAGGCTTTCCCCGGCGGCTGCTCAGAGGAGGCTTATTGAATCAGACGCCGTCTGTAGACCCAGGCGTGACGCGCCAGGCAGGCCAGGAAGACACTTCCGAAAAGCGCATGAGCACCTTCACGGTTCAAAGCCAAAAGTCCCATGGAGGCGAGCAGTGACGCGGACATGCCCCGTTTGACGACACGCATGCTCGGCCACGGAATCTTCAGCTGCCGTATGGGACAGCCGCCCGCCGGAGCAGCGGTGTCTTCCCGTCCGCCGCACAATTCCACAACAGCGGGCGAGGCGTCTTTCTCCTCGAAAACAATGAGCGTGCCACATGTCTCCGGGTTGTGCTCCACCCGCGCGGAGGGAGCAAGCTTCCGGATATCGCCGGTCAGAGTATTCAAGGCGTCCTCAGTCAGGGGCGCGGCGTGCCGCACCCGGATGCGACCGGGAATCGAATGTGTGATCATGACTTAACTCCTTTGTCTGTTTTCCGGAATCATGGGCAGGGCGTACGGCCGGATGGCGTTCAAGGCGGCGGCGATGGTGCCTGAATTGTGCAGGAGCGCGCCTAAAGCGGGCGAAGAGAAACCAAAAAGCCCGCCCAGAAGCAGCAGGGAATTGATTCCTACTATGAACGCGAAATTGCGCCGTATGCGTCCCAGCGTCGCCACGGACAGGGCCCGTAACGCCGGCAGCACGGTCAGGTCGTTGGTGGACAGGACGACATCCGCGGCATCCCGGGCCATGTCCGCACCCTGACGCATGCAGCAGCCCACCGAGGCTTCGGCCAGAGCGGCCGCGTCGTTCATGCCGTCGCCGACCATGGCCACAACGTACCCCTCCTCTTTCAACTCCTTTATGTAGCGGAACTTGTCATCGGGCAGGACCTGGGAAATCCATTCCGTGACTCCGATTTCCGGAGCCATGCGCGCGGCCATACCCTCCAGGTCTCCCGTGAGCATGACCACCCGTTTGACGCCGGAGGTCCGCAAACTGGCGACAACTGCCGCCGCCTCGGGACGGGCGGGATCCTCCAGGGCGAAACCAGCCGCCAGCTCTCCCCCCACGGCCAGATAGAGGATGGTCCGCCCTTCGGCGTTCCAGGCCTCGACCACAGCATCCATCTGGGACACATCAACCTCTTCGTCCTCTTCCACAAAATGCCGACTGCCCAGAAGCACCCGCTGTCCGTCCAGGCAGCTGGCGACCCCGTGTGCGGCCACATATTCCACGGTGGCATGCCGCTCAGCATGATCCAAGCCTTCTTCAGAGGCCAGATGCACCACGGCCTTGGCCACAGGGTGGGGGAAGTGTTCTTCCAGACAGGCGGCCAGACGCAGGGCTTCCTCCCGGCTCCAGCCGTTATAGGGGGCGATTTCCTTGACCACAGGCGAGGCCATGGTCAGGGTGCCGGTTTTGTCGAAAACGAAGGCGTCGGCCTTGGCCAGATCTTCCAGATGGCGGCCGCCCCGCACCGTGGCTCCAAGGGATGTGGCCTGCCGCATGGCCGAAAGCACCGCCAAAGGCGTGGCCAGTTTGATGGCGCAGGAATAGTCCACCAGAAGCACCGCAGCGGCCCGCCGCAGGTCGCGGGTGATCAGGAAGACCAGAGCTGCCAGCGCCAGAGAGAAGGGCGCCAGCCTGCTGGCCAGACGTTCCGCCTGCCCCTGGATGCCGGCCTTGCGCTGTTCGGCGTCCTGCAGCAGATGGAGCGTCCGCCGCCACACGGTCTTGTCTCCGTCTTCAGTGGCCTGAATGAAGAGTTCGCCTTCCTCCAGCAGGGAACCGGCAAAGACGGCCTTGCCCGCCCGTTTTTCCTGCAAGGCCGCCTCGCCCGTCATGAGGCTCTGATCCACCAGCCCTTCACCGTCCATGACCACGCCATCGGCCGGGATGAACTGGCCCTGACGCACCACTACCACATCGCCCATGCGGAGTGCTGTGGCATCGATCACGATCTCTTCCTCACCCCGGCGGAGCTGGGCCTTCACGGATTGTGCGCCCAAAGAGTTGGCCAGACTTTCCTCGGAACGTTTTCTGGTCCACTGCTCCAGAAATTCCCCCAGGCCCAGCAACAGGCTGATGGACGTAAGCGTCCGGAAATCCCGGAGCAGCAGGCACAGGCCTATGGCTGCGGCATCCAGCACATCCACATCCAGTGCGCCTCGAATCAGGCTCCCGAGTCCTTTTCTCAGCCGGGGCCAAGCCTGCCGCAGGGCGAAGATCTGCCGCAGGCCCATAGGCATAAGCGGCCGTACGGCCAGCGGCAGAAAAAGCCCCGTCAGGGTCTGCCGGGGTTCTTCCGGCATCTCCGCACCCGTAACCGGCTCGGTGATGAAAGCCTCGTGCAGAGCCAGAAGCAGGTCCGCCCTCTCCAGCACGGAGGGATCATACAGGACCAGAAGACTCACACCAGCGGCGGAGTGGCGTACGTCGAGCACGCCAGCGCACGAACGGACGCCACGGCCCCGGCTCAGTATATGGGCATCCTCGCGGGAAACCCCGCGCAGACGTATTCTCCCAGGCAGATCGTGAACGATGGAAAGAGCCACATTTTCTCCTTAGGACGCCGAAGAAGCGCGCTTCCCGGATTTCTTCGGCTTTGCAGGTTCGGTTTCCTCGGCCTTGGCCGCGCGCGCATATTCCACTTCGGCCATGAAATCGCTCACGTCCTCTTTGGTGCGTTGCAGCATGCCCACGGCCTTGTCACGCAATTCAAGCGCGCCAGCGGTCAGACCGGCCATGGCAGGCCTCAACGAGCCGGACTGCTTGTTCAGCATCGCGGCGCCCAGAGATCCCAGAGCCAGGCCGCCCAAAAACAGCAAAATTTTCTGAGTCGAGTCATTCATAACACAGTCTCCTTCGGTTGCAGGTTTGAGCCAAGAAGACGGTCCAGCAGAGAAGCCGCCTCCCCGGCGCTGCTGGTACGGAAGAATCCATCCAGCAGCTCGAACGGAATGAGCGCAGGGTCATACTCCAGAACCAACGATCCGCTCAACGGATTCACATTCACGGCAGGGTGCCCGGGCAAAAGCCGCCGCAATGCGTCAGGCCCGTCCGCCGCATGGCGGCTGAGCATCCTGACCGCCGCCAAACCGGGCCGGACCCGGACCCGCAAACGGCCCGGCAGGTGATGCGCCACAACCACATGCGGACGCAATTCCAGCAGATAGAGCCTGTACATCTCATGCAGGCACGGGCTGTTGGGATCATCTTGTTCCTTCACGACACGCTCCAGAAGAGGGCTTAGCAACAACAGCAGCGAACCGCCACCTGTTCCGTTTTTTTTACCACTCCAATCAAGTTCAAACCCGCAAATAAACCACGAGGAAACACGCGTTAATTCCTCCCCTTTTCCCAGTCGGGGAGAAGGAGTTTCATAAAATCCATGAAAATGAGACTTTAGCCGGGACTCATGAAATCTGATTGCCTAACGCCCACATCATATACTGTCAATACGGCTTTTTTGTGAACAGAGACATGTCAGTTCAAAGAAGACGGCAGTGGCATACAATATAATTAGCTGAAATTACTGATATCTATACAAGTGCCTGGCCACATTTTTCTTTTCCGGCAGGCATCCAGTCTCCTCTTGCCAATTTGAAGGAAATTTTATTAGGACCTTCAAAAATTTGTCATAGCTAATAATACTCACAAGGTCGCGGCGTAAAGCCCGAATCTTTCGGCAAGGATAATTATGATAGAGGATTTTTGCGCAAGAGCCGATGTTTCCGAAAGTTTTTCTTTACAAAACCACCACTGGAGCTTCGAACAGTTCCATATCTCGTTCAAGAAATCGGAGTCCGGCCCCCCCGCTGTATTTGAGGGCGACGGCAGCACTTGCCTGCTGATCATATGTCTGGACGGGGAAGTCCGCCTCAATCTGGCCCAACCGGGAACCTGCAAGGACATGCACATCGCGCCTGGCGACTGCGCCCTGATTTACAGCCCGGGAAACGGGCAGCGCGCACAGCGTGATCCGGCCTGCCGCGCCAAGTTTCTGGAAGTGACCTGCCCGGCGGAAAAACTTCGTTCCCTGGTCAAGGACACGCCACTTGGAAATGCGCTGGAAGAAGCCATGCACAACGATTCCCCCCTGCATTTGCACCGGCCCACGAACCCGGCCATGATCCAGGCGCTGAACAGATTACGCGCTCTCACATCGGAAAATTCGGGCCAGGCAAAGCCTCTGGCACTCTCCAGCATTCTGGAGATACTCTGGATTTTTGCCCAGCCGGAGCAACGTCCCAGGCTTTCTGAGGCTTCTCTGCGCACGGCCCGGGAAGCCCGCTCCATTCTGGAGGCCAACATGGAGCAACCGCCGCATCTGGAAGCCCTGGCCGTACGCGTCGGAGTGAGCCTGTCCAAACTCAAACAGATCTTCACCCAGGCGCACGGCATGCCGCCGTACGCCTATCTGCGCATGATCCGCATGGAGCGGGCGATGCATCTCCTGCGGCACGAAGGCCGGAATGTCACCGAGGCAGCCCTGGAAGTCGGCTATTCCAATCTGAGCCATTTTTCCAAAATCTTCGCGCAGCATCACGGCCTCAAACCTTCGCAGATTCTCAGGGAATAAAAAAGGCCGGGCGTGGGAGACACGTCCGGCCGACGGAACCCCTCGCGGAACCGCAAGGGCAGGCGGGAAACGGAACACATCAGGCTACGGCCAGAACTTCCTTGGCCCACGCCTCCACATCCGCGGCCACGGGCTCGCCGTCGATCTTCAGGGAACCGGTTACGATATTCGCCCCAAGGCCTTCGGCCTTCTTCTCGATGGCGTCCACCGCTCCGCAGAAATGTGTGTAGGAAGTGTCGCCGCAGCCAAATACCGCCACTTTCTTGCCCGAGAGATCGGCCTTCTCCAGATTCTCGTAGAGAGGGACGAAGTCATCCTGCAGTTCGACGTCTTCCTCGCCCCAGGTGGAGCAGCCAAAAAGCACCAGATCATAGCCGGTGGCCAGGCCGTCCGCCGTCACATCCGCCGCATTGCGCAGAGTGACGGATGCGCCCCCTCCCGAAAGAACTTTCTCAATGTTCTCAGCCACTCCTTCCGTATTGCCTGTGGTCGAGCCGAATACAATCAATACCTTGCCCATGTGAAAGACTCCTTGCCTGTTTAAAGTTAAC
>JAUMXF010000110.1 GCA_030529235.1 Pseudomonadota bacterium | reverse complement strand
TCGCCAGCCTCAAACTTTTGGTGGCAAAGAACAAAAAAATGATGGTCTAGAGCCTTTGTAATTAATGAAGTTTGAGCCTAAATCACTCTTGGGATCTGCGAGGAATGGTGGTGCAGCACCGGATGTTCCAGCGACATATCCGCAAAAAAGCTGAACCTGGCCTCAAAGCTCAGTAATTCCTCTTCCACGAGGAATCTCCAGCAATAAATGCCGCAGAGGGCGAATTTATCGCCGCCCAGACGCTGGATGGAGAGCGTCTTTTCATGCAGGGCGACGCTCAATTCATTATATGTCCTGAGACGCTCGAAATAATCCCTGATTTTCGCGTGATTGTTGAGCACTCTGTTGGAGAAGGTCGGTATCAGAATGGCGTTTTCGTTATAGAGATGTAAAACGCCTTCGGTATCCGCCGTATTGATGGAATCCATCCATCTCTTGAGAATAGCTTTGGGTTCAGTCATAAAGTCTGCCTTTCTCATTTTTTTTCATTGGAGCGCATATTTTTCTTGGTAATTGCGGCGGCCGTTCTCCAGAGCCCGGTGGTCATGTTCACGCCGTAAACAGAAAAGAATTGGGCGTTGCGGCCACCTGCGGCCGTTTTTCCAGCACCCGCCGGGCGTTGTCTTCCATTTCCTCCCGCGTCCGGCCCCGGACAAGTTCCGGCCACAGGGCGTGGCCGTACACGAAATTGGCCGCCAGATAGATCGCGTACTTCTTGTACATGCGGATGGCCCGGGCCGCGTCGAAGTGCCTCCATATGCTTTCGATCATGGACAGGGCCGTGTGCAGAAAGATGTCCGGGCCGGGGATGAGACCGTCGGTCAGTTCCGCGAACAGCCATGGCCGGGCGATGCCCATGCGGCCGATGGCCACACCCGCGCAGCCGGTTTCTTCCAGCATGCGGCGGCAGTCCTCGGCGGAAAACACGTCGCCGTTGCCGAACACTGGAATGGATACGGCGCGGACCACGGCCCGCAGATGCTCCGGTCTGGGCGGGCGAGACCTGCGGTCCGGAGCCACGCGCGGATGGAAGGTCAGCAGGTCGGCTCCGGCGTCCTCTAAGCGACGGGCCAGCGTCGCGGCCAGATCGGGGGAATTTTCCCAGCCGCTGCGGTATTTGACCATGACCGGGCAGCTGACGGCCCGGCGCACGGCGCGGACCACGGCTTCGGCCCGGTCCGGGTTTTTCAGCAGGGCCGCCCCGTATCCTTTCTTGCAGATGGCGGCCACGGAGCAGCCCATGTTGATGTCCACGCCCAGAAAGCCTTCGGCTTCGATACGGAGGGCCGCCCGGGCCATGACGTCCGGCTCGTTGCCGAAAATCTGGCAGACCAGACGTGGAGCCTCTTCGTCGCGCCAGCGGAAAACCGGGGAATGATGGCGGTTTTCGTCGGGAACGGCCCGGGCGTTGCACATCTCCGTGGTCATGAAAGCGTATCCGCCGAACCGGGCCAGAACTTCCCGGTAGGCCACATGTCCCAGCCCGGCCATAGGAGCCAGGGACAGACGGGAATCCAGAACGGTCCGGCGGAGTTGTAACGGCTCGCGCAGGGCGGGCAATACGGAGGACGGCATGGGCGGAACCTACACAAGGCGCGGGCCGGGCTCAAGAATGGTCCGGCAGGACGAGTCCGGACGGTTGGGAGTGGCGCCCCCTCAGATATCCTGCTGGGCGGCCTGGAAAAGGGGATTCAGAATGTCCTGTGCGGGTTTACCGGCGCGCTGGGCCGCATAATCGACCACGTGCAGCACCCGGCCGCCGCCAAAGGCGATCAGGGACTGGGCGAAGTGATCAATGTCTTCCAGATCGTGGCTGACCAGGACGGTGGGGATGTCGAAGCGTTCCAGAATGCGGGAAACTTCCTGACGCATGCGTTGCCGCAGAGGCTGATCCAGCGCGGTGAAAGGTTCGTCCAGCAGGAGCAGTTCCGGACCGGGAGCCAGGGCTCTGGCCAGGGCCGTGCGCTGCCGCTGTCCGCCGGAGATCTGATGCGGGCGCAGTCCGGCCAGAGGCGTCAGGCCGCAGAGTTCCAGTAGTTCGTCCACCCGTTTCTTGCTGTGGGCCGAAAGGGGGCCGAATATGGGTCTTAGTCCGAAGGCGACGTTGTCGCGCACGTTCAGGTGCGGGAACAGGGCGTAATCCTGAAAGAGAAAGCCGGTTTTGCGTTTTCTGGCCGGAATGTTGATTCTGCTTTCACTGTTGAAAAACGTCTTTCCGCGGACTTCAATCTTTCCCTGACGGGGCGTGAGCAGGCCGGCCAGAGCCATGAGCGTCAGGCTCTTGCCCGAACCCGACGGGCCGAAAAAAGCCGCCCGCTGCGCGCAGACGGAGAAGTCCACGTTCAGCTGGAAGCTCACGCCGGGGCCGCTGACGGCGGCGGTAAAGGAGCAGGAAAGGGTGGGAATGGAGCAGGGCATGGGCTCAGGCCTGCCATTTTGGGGTCAGCAGCCGTCCGGATAGCCACAGGATGGCCGTGCACAGAATGGAAATGAGCAGCACCAGCTGCGCGGCCAGACTGTCCTGTCCGGCCTGGGTGGCGCTGTACACGGCCAGAGACAGAGTCTGGGTGCGGCCCGGCAGGTTGCCTGCGATCATCAGGGTTGCGCCGAATTCGCCCATGGCCCGGGCAAAGGCAAGCATGGTCCCGGCCAGGATGCCGCGCCCGGCCAAAGGCAGACAGACCCGCCAGAAGACCAGCCATTCCGGGCAGCCAAGGGTTCTGGCAGCGTTTTCATAGCGGCTGCCCACGCCGTCCAGAGCCGCCCGGGCGGATTTGAATATCAGGGGAAAGGATACGGCGGCCGCGGCCACCACTGCTCCCTGCCAGGTGAAGATGAGGGTCACGCCGAAGGCCGTTTCCAGCCAGCGTCCCAGTGGACCGTTTCTGCCAAGCAGGACGATGAGGTAGTAGCCCATGACCGTGGGCGGCAGGACCATGGGCAGGCTGCACACGGCATCCAGAAGCTCCCGGCCCGGAAAGCGGAAGCGGTGGAATATCCAGGCCAGTCCGGTACCCAGAATCAGGGCCGTGACGGTGGCCAGGGTAGCCACGCGCAGGCTCAGCTGCACAGGAAAAAAGAACGTCTGGTCCATGCGTATCCTGTCGGGAAGGCAAAAATTTGGTGAAACGGGTGGCGGAAAAATATGCGTGATGCGCCGGAAAGAGAAGGCGGTCACGGTGTTGGCGCAAATCGTGACCGTCGGAACTTCAGGAAAAAGAAAAGCCCCTTTTGGGCGGGGCTTTTTTCAAGGGCCGACGCGGGCCGCTTTGTTCAGGAAGAGCGAACCGTGATGGCTTTTGGCCGGGTTACTGGACGTGGCAGCCGTTGCAGGTCAGCGGCGCGTCGCTTTCGCCCTTGCGCTTCAGATCCCGGTGGCAGCCCACACAGCTTTTCTTGGTGTCTTTGGTGGTGTGAAACGCTCTGTAGATGGAGGACGGCTCGGCCCGGTTGGCCACGCTGTCGTGGCAGCCTTCGGACATACAGCCCTGGATGGTGTAGGTGTCGGCCACGGTATGATGGCAGTCCTGACAGGGGATGTCCATGTGCGAGGCATGGTTGAAAGTGACGTCTCCCTTTTTGGGTGTGTAGCCTTCAAAGCCCTTGGCGCTCATGGTCACGCTTTCGGGGATTTCCATTTCCGCTTCCGCGGCCACGGCCGTCAGGGCGCAACCCGCCGCTATGAATCCAGACAGGATAAAAAGACCGATGCGTTTCATCACATTCCTCCTTAAAAATGTTCAATTTTCTTCACCGCGCTGTCCGGAAACGGTGCGCCTCCGACACCTCCGGGCCTTACCGTCTTCCCGGAAGAAGGGCAAGACGGGAGGCGTGAACTTTATCACGAGATGGACGCTTGCGCTGTAATCGTCCATGGTGCCGGAGCTTGCTCTGAGCGATGACGATATCAGAGGAGAATCATGAAACCTGTTTCATACATGTGGCTGTGCTGCATAGTGATGTACCTGATGTTTCCCCTGGCCTGCCGGAGCCAGAGCGTGGTTTTGCTCGATCCTGCGGAAGCCGCGGCTTTTATGGAGAGGCATGAGGGCCGAGAGGATTTTCTTGTTCTGGATGTGCGCACTGCCGAAGAGTTCCGGCAGGGGCATATCGGGGGGGCGCGCTGGCTCGACTATTATGCGTCCGATTTTGCGGAGCGTTTTGCCAGGTTGGACCGCAACGCGACCATTTTGCTGTATTGCCGCAGCGGAAACCGTACATCCAGGGTTTCCGATCTGGCCCATCGTCTGGGATTCACCCGGGTATTCGATCTTCGCGGGGGCATCCTGGCCTGGTCCCGGGCGGGCCTGCCCCTGACTGCCGGGAAAGAGCCGGAAGCGCCGTAAAAGACACCGGCCAGGAGGACGAAACCTTTTCCTGGCCGGCACGTTGTCCACTCCGGAGAGCATCCGGAGTGTCAGATGGTAATGATCTTGTCCGCCATCTGCTGGCTGGTGACCACATCCAGCATATTGGTGACCTGCCCGACGCTTTTTTTGTCCATCAGGCTGAAGAATTCCAGACAGGTGCCGCAGACTAGGATGGAAACGCCCGCCGCTTCCAGAGCCTGGAGCAGGGGCAGGGCGGGGTGTCCGCTTGCAGCCAGCCGGACCGCTCCGTTGACCATGACGATCCGCCACAGGCTGTCGCCCAGTTCCGGCAGGGTCCGCAGAAAGTTTTCCATGAGCCGCTGTCCTAGCGTGGCGTCTCCCTGGCCGATGGCGTCGGTGGTCAGAAACACCAGGGTCCTGCCGCCGGTCGCGAGGTCGCATCCGGGCCGTGCCGCCGGTTTCGGTTGCTGCGTTGGCGCGCCGTCCTGACTGACGGCAAAAATACTCCACAGGCTGTTTTCATGCACGGTTTTTTCGATGCGCATGCCCCTGCTGAGCAGGAAGCGGCTCACATTTTCCCTGGCCGCGTCGTTGTCCACGATCACCTGCAGGGACGGAACCGGCTGGCTGTCCAGCAGGGCCTTGCAACGAAGCACCGGATTGGGGCATGCTTCGCCCTCGCAATTCAGAAGTACAGACATATGAACCTCCCTTGCCGTCCTGTACCGGGCCGGAGAGGACGGTCAAATTGTTTTGCCTGATACATGTGGAGCCGGTCCATTGAATAACCGGATGGAGTTTTTCCGGCCCCGCGCTGAAAGATGCGCGGCCTTATGTTTCCCATCGGGAGAGAGCGTGTGAATCTGCGGGTTTCTCCGAAATTTCTCGGCGCGGTCCTGTCCGGGCTGCTCCGCCTCTGGGGCCGGACCCTGCGGATCAGGCGCGTGAACAAAGAGGAGTTCGACCGGCTGATTCGGACCAGCCGTCCGGTGATCATGCTCTGGCACGACGAAATTTTTCCGCTCATTCCTTCCCATGAGAATGCGGGACTGGTCTGCGTGGTCAGCCAGAGCCGGGACGGAGAACTGCTGACGCAGGTACTGCGGCGTTTTGGTTTTCCTACGGCCAGAGGCTCCAGCTCGCGGGGCGGCACGTGGGCTCTTGTGGCCGCCAAAAGGCTCATGGAAAAACAGGATGTGGGCGCGATCTTCACCGTGGACGGTCCGCGCGGCCCCCGGCACAAGGTTAAGCCCGGAGCCGTCTTTCTGGCCCTGCTCGCGGGATCGCCCGTCGTGCCCGTGCGGGTGGTCATGGAACGCAGATGGATTCTGCGGCGGGCGTGGGATAAATTTCAGGTGCCGTGGCCGTTTTCCCGGTGTACCATCGTTTACGGCGCTTCCGTGACGGTGACCGACCCGGGAGACGATCCCGAAGCCATGCGGCGTCTGTGCGAGGAATTTGAGCGGATCATGGATTCACTGGGATCGCTTTCATGATCAGAACTCTGCTGACGGCTCTGTCCGCCACCGGGGCGGCCCTTTCTCCGAGAGCCCTGCGTCTTTGCGGTTCCGCTCTGGGCGCCGCCCTCTGGACCGGCCTTCCCGGCAGACGACGGGAGACTGCTGCCCGCATCGGGGAGCGGTTGGGGCTTGATCCCGTTTCGGCCAGGGCTCTGGCCCGGAGGAGTTTCGGGCACAACGCGCGGTCCTTTCTGGAGATACTCATGACGCGCCGGGTGGACCCGCGTTTTCTGCGCGAGCGGGTCGAGTTTGAAAATCCCGGTCTTTTCGATGCCCTGCGGACCAGCACCCGCCCCATCGTGGCGACCACGGCCCATCTGGGCGCGTGGGAACTTCTGGTGGGTCTCATGGGCGCCTTTTCTTCGGCCGAGACATGTCATGTCGTCGTCCGCCTGCCCAGAAACGCGGCTCTGGCCGAAGCCATCGTCCGGCTGCGTTCCCAGCCCCGGATACACATTCTCCCGCATCGCGACGCAGCCCGGAAAACCTTGAGCCATCTGCGTTCGGGCGGCAAAAGCGCTTTTCTGGTGGACCACAACTGCAAGCGCGCCGAAGCGGAGTTTCTGCCCTTTCTGGGCCGCATGGCGGCGGTGAACAAGGGTCCGGCGATTCTGGCCCTGCGGGCCAGGGCCGAAGTCTGGCCCATTTTTCTGCTGCGTCTGCCGGATGACCGCTTCCGTTTCGTGACCCTGCCCGCCCTGGATACGGCAAAGCTGACGGGTGGCCTGGATCAGCGCGTCCGCGAGATCTGCCGGTTCTACACCCGCGCGGTGGAAGACATGGTGCTCCGCTACCCGGACCAGTGGTTCTGGATGCACCGGAGATGGAAAACGCGCCCCGAGGGCGAAGAAGGAGATGATTGATGCGTAATCTGCTGGCCGCGTCCCGCGGCCTGGAACCCGTCGATCTGCTGATCAGGGACTGCCGGCTGGTCAATGTTCTGTCCGGGGAAATCCACGCCGCCGATGTAGCCGTCAAGGACGGCGTGGTGGTGGGATTCGGCCCGCGCGAGGCTCTGGAAACCGTGGACGCGGCCGGACGTTTTCTGTGTCCCGGTCTGGTGGAGGGGCACATCCATATCGAGTCCACGCTGCTGCATCCCGCCCGCTTCGCGCGGGTTGCCGCGGAGCACGGCACGGCGGCGGTGGTCTGCGATCCGCACGAACTGGCCAACGTGCGCGGCCTGGAAGGCATCCGCTGGCTGCTGGACGTGACCCGCGATCTTCCCCTGGATATTTTCTGCATGATGCCGTCCTGCGTTCCGGCCACGCATCTGGAAACCTCCGGTGCGGCCATTGCCGCCGAAGACATA
>JAUMXF010000109.1 GCA_030529235.1 Pseudomonadota bacterium | reverse complement strand
TCCCGGCTGCGGCCTCGCCCGCGCGGTCCGGTACGGGATGGGCTGATTCCAGCACGTCGATGCCGTCCAGAGGCAGGCCGTGTCCGTATTTGGTGACCATGAGTCCTCCGGACAGGGCCGGACCGAGCAGGTCGTGCAGGGTCTGGGCCATGGCTGCCGCGGCTTTTCCCGCACCAAGGGCGGTCACGCGCCTGAATCGGGACAGATCGTAATCATGCCCGGCCACATTGAGGATTGTGCCGGAGAGACTGAGGGCGGAACGCATGGCCGGAGCCACGGCACAGGCGGAAAGGGCGCCTTTAGCTACATGCAGAAGCGGCGAAGGGGGCATGGAAATCCTCCGGAATGGCTGGCGGCGGGAAAAAACAGTCCGCCGGGAAGTGCCGTCAGGCGGGATGCTCCGGAAGTCCGGCCAGAAGCTCGTTAAGGCATTCGCGTTCGGTCTTGCCTGACGTGTCGAGCACGATTCTTTCCACCGTCCAGTGGTGGTACTCGCGGTTTTTCACGTCCGCCCAGGCGGGCTGGCCGGATTTCGGGGAGGCCTTGAGCCGCGCTTCCACTCTGGCGCGGTGTTCTTCCTCGTCCGAACAGACGACTTCGATGTTCACGTACCGCGCGCCCGCGTTAAGGGCCGTCTGTTCCCATTCGCGCCTGGTCAGTTCGACAGGGTTGCAGGAATCGGCGGCCACGCTGACGCCCGCGTTCAGGATATCGGAGGCCAGCCGGTAGGCCAGACGATACCCTTCGCCCTGAACATCAACGGCGCACAGGTCTTTCAGGGCCTGCTCGATGGTGTCGATGCGGATATGGGCCGCCCGGATATGGCGGGCCAGCAGCCGGGCCAACGTGGTTTTTCCGGTGCCCGGCAGGCCCGAAAATATGTAGAGGACCGGATTCAATCGCTGGAGGGACAGATGCGTCCCATGGAGTGGCGCAGGCGCAGTTCGTTCAGGATGGCGCTTTCGTACTGGGCCGAGGGCGGACAGTCATGCCGGGAGGATTCGAGATATTTGTCCAGCATCTGGCTTTCTTCCCAGAAATCCAGCAGCTCGTCGTTGCCGAGGATTTTGAGTTGATCTTCCAGGGTGAGGGGATCCTGCTGCGGAAGAAATCTCGCCATGTATGACTCCTTGAAGGTGATTTCCGTTTTCTATGCTTCCCGCCGGTTTCTGTCCATCCCTTATTGGCGGAAGCGGCCTCCGGCGGTCCGGGCGCGTTCGTAATGCTTGCCTTGCGGAGACTTTTGGGGAACGGGAAATTCCGGGTCCTCGCACCCGCCGGAAAAGATGCCGCCGGAGTCCGCCGCTCCGGTTTTTTCGTTCACCCCCAGCCGGATTTTTCGTCACGTGCCTACCGCCTTTCTACAGAAATTTCTCACCGGTCCGGACCGCCAGATTCGCGTCTTCAAAAGCGGTCCGGCCTCGCAGCTGCGTCTGGCCCAGCATCTGCTGGCGAAAGGCAGAAACGTGGTGCTGGTGCTGCCCTCCAGCGCGGATCTGCCGCTTTATTCCTCCCTGGCTTCGCTTCTGACTTCCGCGGAAGCGGAACTGCCGTTCTGGGAGCGGACCTGGGCGCGTTTCCCCCAGTATGCGGTGGAGGAGACTCCACGGCGTTCGTTCTGGCCCGAACGGTGGAAAGCGCTGTTTACCCTGTCCCGGCCGGGCCGGGCGCGCGGCGTTCTGCTGCCTCTGGAGAACCTGCTGCAGAAATGGCCGCATCCTGATATTCTCCAGCACGAGTACCTGCATCTGGGCAAGGGAGAGGAGATCATTCAGGACGACCTGCTGGAAACCCTGATCAACTGGGGGTACCGGCGCGTGTCCATGGTCACGGCCGTGGGCGAGATTTCCCTGCGCGGCGACATTCTGGACGTGTTCGCTCCGGGCTACGACCTGCCTCTGCGCATGGAGTTCTTCGGCGACACTCTGGAACGCATCGGCCTTTTCGAGCCCATGTCCCAGCGCTCCAGAACGGAGCTTGAAACCGTGGCTCTTCTGCCTGTTACGGGCTGCATCGGGGCCGGAACCTACCGCGAGGACGCCCAAGCCATGTATGATGGCTGGCTGCGGCTGGGGGAATTGTCCCGTACGGCCCGCGCGGCTCTGGAAGAGGAGGACGCCCCGGCCGGGCTGCCACCCGCCATGTACTATCCCGGTGCGGTGGGGCTCGACGCCTGGCTGCCCCGGGACAGCGTATTCATCATCGCCGAGGCCCAAGATCTGCGGACCAAGCTGGAGGAGGCGGGATGGGCCTGGCAGAACCATTTCCGGGAGCGGGAATGGCCCCGGCAGGGGCTTGTGCTTACCGCCGGGGACGCCCGCAAAATCTGGGAGGGCAGCCGCCGGATACTCTGCGAAAGTCTGGTCATGGGCGTGCGCGGGGATGGAGAGGAGCTGCCCGAAGAGAGCGTGAACGGCTTCGAGGACCTGTTCTGGACGCCCGAGAGCCGCAACAGGCCCTGGCGGGCGCTCATGCAGGCGTTGCCCGAATGGCGGCGGATTTACGACCAGACGCTTTTCTGCTTCCACACGGAGCAGTCCCGGCGGAAATTTCTACAGCTGGCGGCTCAGGATCAGCACGTTCTGAAAACGGAATACAGCGCTTCGGAGCGGGGCATCTTCGCTCTGGTCGGCTCGCTGGGCCGGGGCATGCGTCTGCCGTGGGCGCGGATGCAGATTCTGCCGGAATCCGTGCTTCAGCCCGGCGCGCCCAAGGCTCACAAGGCGGCCGCCCGCGCCTTTCGCGGGCTGGACACCTTCGACGATCTGGAGGCCGGAGCCCTGCTCATTCACCGCGACTACGGCCTGTGCCGGTTCGGGGGGCTGCACCGGATTCGTTTCGGGTCCGTGGCCAACGACTATCTGCTTCTTCAGTACGAGGGGGAGGATCGCCTTTACCTGCCTGTGGACAGACTGGGACAGGTGCAGCGTTACAAGGGACCCGAGGGCGCGACCCCGGCTCTGGACAGACTGGGCGGAACGGCCTGGACGAGGGCCAGAGAGCGGACCCGGCAGTCCGTGGCCAAGATCGCCCGCGATCTGGTGGAAATGTACGCCTTCCGCAAGATCGCCAAGGGCTTCACCTATCATCCCCTGTCGGAACTGTACTGGGAATTCGAGGCCGGGTTCGGCTTCGAGGCCACGCGGGATCAGGAGAAGGCCATTGCCGACGTGCTGGCCGACATGGAGCGTTCCGAACCCATGGATCGTCTGGTCTGCGGCGACGTGGGCTTCGGCAAGACCGAAGTGGCGCTGCGGGCCGCCTTCCGGGCGGTGGTGGATGGCAAGCAGGTGGCTCTTTTGTGTCCCACCACGGTTCTGGCGGAGCAGCATTACCAGACTTTCCGGCAGCGCATGGAGCCTTTTTCCATCAGTGTGGGGCTGTTGAGCCGCTTTGTGCTCGCGGCGGGCCAGAAACGGGTGATCGACGCCGTGCGCCGGGGGCAGGTGGACGTGCTCATCGGCACCCACCGGATGCTCTCCAAGGATGTGGAGTTCGCCAATCTGTCCCTGCTCATTCTGGACGAGGAGCAGCGCTTCGGCGTCAAGCACAAGGAACGCATCAAGAAAATGCGCTCCACCATCGACGTGCTGACTCTGACCGCGACGCCCATCCCCCGCACCCTGCAGTTGTCCCTGTCGGGTATCCGGGGCCTGAGCGTCATCGAAACCCCGCCCAGAGACAGAAAGCCCGTGGAAACCTCCCTCATGGAGCGCGACGCGGGAGAACTCCGCCCCATTCTGGAGCGGGAACTGGCCCGCGGCGGGCAGGTATTCTGGGTATATAACCGCGTGCAGGGACTGGAGCGGGTGGCGGAGTTCGTTTCCTCCCTGGCCCCCCAGGCGCGGGTGGGCATGGCTCACGGCCAGATGAAGGCTCAGGATCTGGAAGACACCATGCACAGGTTCTGGCACGGCGAGCTGGACATTCTGGTATGCACGGCCATCGTGGAGTCGGGACTCGATTTTCCCCGGGCCAACACGCTCATCGTGGACCAGGCCCAGCTTTTCGGTCTGGGGCAGCTCTATCAGCTGCGCGGCCGGGTGGGGCGCTCCAGCGAGCAGGCCTACGCCTATTTCATCATTCCGGATCTGGACCGCCTGCAGGAAACTTCCCGCAAGCGGCTGAAAATCATTCTGGACATGGATTACCTGGGCGCGGGCTTCAGGGTGGCCATGGAAGATCTGCGCCTGCGCGGCGCGGGCAACATTCTGGGCGAGGCCCAGTCCGGCACCATGGGCAAGGTCGGCCTCGACCTCTTTCTGGAGATGCTGGAAGAGGAAGTGGCCAGACTGCGCGGCGGCAAGGTGGAGACGCACATCGAGCCGGAACTCAATCTCGGCTTTCAGGCCCTCATCCCCGAGGAATACATGCCCGACGGCCAGGAACGGCTGCAATGCTACAAAAGTCTGTCCTCCTGCCGGGAAGAGTCGGAAATTCTGGAAATTGTGGATGATCTCCGGGACCGCTTCGGCTCCCTGCCCGAGGCCCTGAAGACATTCGTGGCCGTGCTCATGGTCAAGATCGACGCGCGGCGGCTGGGCGCGGTGCGGGTGGATCTGTTCGAGGACCGGGCCCTCATGCACTGGGACGAGACCAGACACAGTCTGGACCTTGAGAAGCTGATGGGCTGGGTCCGGGAACGGGCCGACTCGACCCGGCTTCTGCCCCCGGCCAAACTGGAACTGCGCATGGCCGGACAGCCTTCGCGGGCGGAGGCCATGCGTCTGCTCAAGGACATGCTGACGGATCTGCGCCGCGGGCTGCACGGTGAAGACAATCCCAAGATTGAACTGGACGCGGCTCTGGCTCAAGGGTAGTACGCAGGTTTATTGAAAAACACGGACTTGAAGCCGCCCTTGAAAAGGGAGCGGTTTTCGCCGTGAAATATATCGCAACGTGCCGGAACATATGAGAAAGTATATATTTTTCTGCTGCGCCGCCTTTTTCTGGCTGGCGGGAACGGGCCATGCCATGCAGGTGGTCGACCGCATCGTGGCCGTGGTCAACGGGGAAATCGTCACCTATCAGGACCTGCTGCGGCAGACCCGTCAGGCGACCGGCGTGGAGTCCGGTCCGGTCGTGGAACAGGCCATGCCCCAGGTGCTGGACGCCATGATCGACGAAGCCGTGCTGCGCCAGGAAGCGGAGCGTCTGGAAGTGAAGGTCACGGATGCGGAAGTGGACGGCGAAATCCGCCAGCTGAAAGCCCGCCGCCGTCTCACCGAGGAAGACTTCGCTCAGGGTCTGCGTCTGCAGGGGCTGACTTTAGAGCAGTTCCGGGAACGCACCCGGCAGGACATGATGCGGCAGCGCATGCTTGGTTTCATGGTCCGGCGCAAGGTCATCGTGACCCAGGAGGAAGTGGATGACTATATCGCGCGAAACGGCTCGGAACTGACCAGGGAGAACGCCCTGGACCTTCAGGTGCTGATTGTGGACGGCGCGGAAACGGCGGCCGGTCTGCGCGCGGCCATACAGAAGGGTGAGCTGACTTTCTCCGATGCCGTGGCCCGCCATTCCGAGGGGCCCAAAGCCGCCGACGGAACGCTGGAGACCGTGAGATGGCGTGATCTGGCCGGGCCCTGGCGGGAGGCCGTGCAGGGGCTCACTGTGGGGGAAATCAGCGAACCTTTTCCCATACAGGGCAAATGGGCGGTGCTGAAGCTGCTCGACCGGAAAGAGGCCAGCCCCCGTCCGGCGGAACAGGTGGAAGAGGAAGTCCGGGAAGCCCTTCTGCGCCCCAAGATGGAAGAGCGTTTCAGGGAATACATGGCCGATTTGCGAAGCAGGGCTCTCATTGAAAAACGCCTCTGAGGCGGGCCGGATACGGAGAATCGGATATGGATCTGACGGAAATCGGAAACAGGCTGCGGGAAGGCCGCCAGAGCAAGGGGCTGACGGTGGAAGAGGCGGCGGAGAAAATCAAGATCTCCTCGTCCGTCATCATCGCTCTGGAGGAAGGCAACCGGGAAAAATTTCCCCATCCTGTGTACGCCAGGGGGTTCGTGCGCAGCTACGCCTCCCTGCTGGGGTTTGATCACGCCGAACTGTGCGCGGAGTTTGCCCGCGAATATCCTGTGGAAGAAGATCACGAACCGCCTTCTTCCGGCACGGGCATCAGCGTGCGCGCGTATGATTCCGGCCGTACGGAAAATCTGCTCCGCTTCGTGATCGTACTGGTGATCCTGGGCCTTGGCGTGGGCGGATGGATACTGTTCGACGAGTATCGCAGCCGCACGCCGCTTGGTGCACAGAACGCGGTGACGGAGACGCCGCCCGTCTCTTCCGCCCCGGTCCGGCGGGAACAGTCCGATGCCGTCTCGCACCAGATGACCCAGATGCAGGAAGTGACGGAAGGTCTGGCCGTCAATCAGACGGCCAATACCAGCGTTGAAACGGAAACTGTCATGCCTGTGGCCGAATCCGCGGAGACCGCAGTCAACGCCACCCAGCCCGCCGCGGCGGAACGGGTGCTGGTCATCCGGGCCAATGCCGCCAGCTGGCTGCAGGCCAGGCCTGACGGCAGAGTGGTGGATTATTTTTTGCGCAAGGGAGAGTCTGCATCCATCGCTTTTGCCAGAACCCTGAGCGTCAAATTCGGCAATGCGGGCGGTGTGGCTCTGGAGCTTGACGGGCAGCCCTATCCCTTTCAGGCCGCCGCCGGCGAGGTGAAAACCCTGGTTGTACAGTAGGCGGCGATGGAATTTTCTGAACAGGTGACGGTGCTGCGGGTGGGCACATTTCGGGAGGCGGACTGCTGGGTCCGCTTTTTTTCGCCCACACACGGCCTGCTGACGGGTTTTGCCTTCGGCGGCCGCCGCAGCCGCAGACGGTTCTGCGGCTGCTTAAGCCCCCTTTCCCTGGTACATTTCCGGGTCAGCCGGGGCAGGCGGGAATATCATTGCCTGGAGGAAGGCTCGCTGGTCAACGCCTTTCCGAACCTCAAGCGGGATCTGAACAGGCTGGGCATGGCCAGCAACTGCGTGCGTTTCTTCGAGTCCCTGTCCTTTGCCCCGGACAGTATGGAGTCCGCCCACGCCCTGTTGCTGGAGACTCTCGAAACGCTGGACCGCAGCGTTCCTGACTCCTGTTTTCTGCCCATCCTTTTCCGTGCGAAAATGACTTTCACCCAAGGGTACCAGCCGGATCTCTCATCTTGCCGGGGGTGCGGG
>JAUMXF010000108.1 GCA_030529235.1 Pseudomonadota bacterium | reverse complement strand
GCGTCGGGCATGAAACCGGCCATGTTCGCGGCCACGCCCGCCAGCTCCAGCCCGATGAGGGCCACGATGGGCCCCATGGTGGCCGGGGGCAGCACCACGCCGATCCAGCCCGGCCCGAATCTGCCGATGATGAAAGCCACGGCGCAGAAGATGAGTCCGGAGGCGATGAACCCGCCCAGCGCGTAGGAGTAGTTGGCTCCCCACATGGTCTGGTCCGCGCCCAGCACCACGAAGACCGGCGAGAGAAAGGCGAAGCTCGATCCCAGAAAAGCCGGAGCCTTGCCCTTGCACAGCGCCAGATAGATGAGGGTGCCGATGCCGTTCATCAGCAGCACGATGGCCGGATCGATCCTAAACAGGGTCGGCACCAGAACGGAAGCGCCGAACATGGCGAAAAGATGCTGCAAGCTGAGAGGAAAGCCCTTGAGCAGTGGGACCTTTTCCTCGACCTGAATGACTCGTCCGCGCATGGAGATTCTCCTTGGATGATGTGTTGCAAGGCCACACGGCCCGTCCCGCGACACTGCCTTCCGGGTCATCCGGAAAAGGCTGCGAAGTCCTACATGGCGCGTCTGGCGGCGGTCAAGAAAGGAGAGGCGGAGTCAGCGGGAAGGGCTGGCCGGACCGTTTTCGTCCGGCAAAGGGGGCGCAAGAGGGGGGACGCCGCGCCGGGTCCGGATCCAGTTGATGGCCGCAAACACCGGCGGCCGCGAGACGAGATGGCGTTCCAGCCTGAATTTGCCGGGAAAATCCATCAGCACAAGCCCCATGAGCATGGTCAGAAGGCCCTGGCCCGGCAGGAACAGCATGGCCGTTCCCGCCAGGAAGAGCAGTATGCCCCCGACGTTTTTGCAGAGCAGAAAAGTCAGGCGCAGGGCCGGAGGCCAGGCTCGGGAAGTCTGTTTTCTGCGGGGGGCGCTGAAATAATCCGCGGGGATGCGCACGGCAAAAAAGGGCACCGCCAGCAGGGAGGCGATGAACGTGACTGCGGAAAAGGCGGCCAGCCACCAGAGGTATACATTCCAGGCTTCCGGCCACAGACTGGTCATGGCTTCAGGGCCAGAAATTCCGCCAGGGTGCGTTCGTATTCCTCGGGCTTCAGCCTCGGGCCGAACACGCCGACCACCTTGGAGGCGGCCAGACTGGCGAAGCGTCCGGCCCGGGCGTGGTCCATGCCGTGGGTGATGCCGTACAGGAACGCGCCCGCGAACATGTCGCCCGCGCCGTTGGTGTCCACGGCGGAGGCGGGGAAGGGGTCGATTTCGTGCAGGCTGTCGCCGTCATACACCAGAGCGCCGTCGGCTCCCAGCGTGACGGCGAAGGTTCCGGCGATGCGGCGCAGTTCGTCCACGGCCTTGGCCAGGGTCCGGCATCCGCCCCAGAGAAGGGCTTCCTCCCGATTGCAGAAGAGCAGGTCCACGCCCTGACCCACGATTTCCTCCAGTCCCAGCCGGAAATATCTGACCATGGACGGATCGGAAAAGCTGACGGCCGCTTTCACGCCCGCCTCTCTGGCGATCTCCCTGGCATGCACCACCGCCGGGCGCGCCGTGGGCGACGTGACCAGATAGCCCTCCACGTAAAGATACTGCGAGTCACGCAGGGCGTCGGGATGCACCTCGTCGCGGGAGAGGGATTCCGAAATGCCCAGATAGGTGTTCATGGTGCGTTCGGCGTCGGGCGTGACCATGACCAGGCATTTTCCGGTCACTCCGTCGGCCCGGCGGATGGTCAGGTTGGTGTCCACTCCGGCCCGCCGCAGTTCCCCGGTGTAGAAATCTCCCATCTCGTCGTTGCTGACCAGGCAGGAATAGAAGGCCTTGCTTCCGAACAGGGCGCTCGCCACCACGGTATTTGCCGCCGATCCGCCGCCGGAGCGGTGCGCGGGTTCATCCCGCAGAAACTCCAGCAGTTCGAACTGCCGCTGTTCGTCCACCAGGGTCATGTACCCTTTCTCCACGCCCATGGTTTCAAGAAATCCGTCATCCACGCTGAATTCCATATCCACCAGGGCGTTGCCCATGCCGTACACATCGTATCGTTGCATTGTCTTTTCCATAAGAAGTTGAGGTTCAGGCCGAAGTCAGGTCTTCCGATATGCTGCGCCATCTTCTCGACTGCCATGCCTGCAGCACGGCCTGAACGAGAGAAGCCAGGGGGATGGCGAAAAAAACGCCCCAGAATCCCCAGATGCCGCCGAAGACGAGAATGCCCATGATGGAAGCCAGAGGATGGAGGTTCACCGCGCCGGACAGCAAAAGCGGCACGAGCAGGTTTGCGTCGAGCAGCTGGACGACCAGATAGGCGACCATGGCCCAGGTGAACTCGGGGCCGAAACCCCACTGGATGTAGGCGATGATGACCACGGGCACGGTCACCACTACAGCGCCGATATAGGGAATGATGACCGAAAGCCCTACAATGAGGCTGAGCAGCATGGCGTATTCCAGGCCCGTGATCAGAAAACAGGCGTAGGTGGCCAGCCAGACGATGAGAATTTCCCACACGCGGCCGCGGACGTAGTTGCCGGCCTGCTTCTCCACTTCGGCCCAGACCCGGCGGGTCAGGCTGTGGTCGTGGGGCAGAAAGTCCGCTATCCATTTCAGGATCTGCTCTTTGTCCTTCAGGAAAAAGAAGACCATGATGGGCATGAGCACCAGGTAGACCAGAAAGGAGAAGACCGAGCGCACCGAGGACAGGGAGAAGCTCAGGATCTGTTTGCCGTAAAGGGAAAGCTGGGGAGTCAGGCCGTCCAGAATGGAGTTGATGTGCGTCTCCGTCAGGAGGGGAAATTTTTTCGGGATGCCCTGCAGGGCCGTCTGGGCGCGGGCGATGATCCGGGGGATGTTTTCCGTCAGTTCGGAGATCTGGGTGATGAGAAGCGGCACCAGGGCGATCAGCAGAAAAGCCAGAAAGAGCATGAACAGTCCGAAGACAAGGATGATGGCCGTCCGCCGGGGGCAGCCGAATCGCTCCAGATGCCGGATCAGCCCTTCCAGCAGAAAGGCGATGACCACGCTGGCGATGACGGGAGCGAGCAGGTCGCCGACGCTGAGCACAATGGCCGCGCCGACGCCCAGTACCAGAAGCAGGATGACCATCTGTTTATCGGCGAGTATCGAGCGGAGCCACTGAATCATCATTTCCATAGAGAATTTCCGTCAGCCGCATGGCTTGGTTTCATGCCCCGTCCAGAAACCCGCTGGGCGCGTATCCCGTCCAGCAGGGTAACGATTTGCTGAATGTCCGCCTCCGGGTTGGCCGACACGGACCTGATCCACAATTCCGACCTGTAATGCAGTGTGGAAAACATACCCGGCGGGAGCCTGTCCAGCAGGGCGGACGTGTCCATTTCCAGCGGTCTGAACACATTGACGCCGGTCACGGGGCGGACGGCGGGGACAAATCTGCCGGACTGCTCCAGAAAGCTGAAAAGCGCTTCGGCGTTTCGGATCAGCTTGTTCAGCACATGCTCCACGCCCAGACGGCCGCGGGAGAGCAGAAAGGCGAGCAGATTCACCGCCGCGGCCGAACGCGAACCCTGCACGCCGACAGCCGGCCTCGCCAGATAGGCCCCGCCCGCCGATATGGCCGGCGCGACCTTTTCGTAGTCGCGGAAAAGGACGAAGGCAGAATCCTTGGGTTGCAGCAGCATCTTGTGCGCCGAGACGGCAATGGAATCCGCGTTCTCGATGCCGTCGAGCAGACCCGAATGCAACCGGCTGAGCCGCAGCGGCCCGGCCCAGGCGGCGTCCACATGGACCCAGGCCGCGCCGTGGCGTTCCCGCAGGGGATCGATGGCTCCTCCGCCCGTGGTGCCCGCCGTCAGCACCAGGCAGCTTCCCTCCAGTTCCTCTTTTGGCGGAATGAGACGCATCCGCTCGTCCGCCGGGAGAAGTCTGAGCTCCAGACCCAGAATGTCACAGGATTTCGCGATGCTGTTGTGCGCAAGCTCCGAGGCGAAGACCGTTTTCACGCCCTTGTGGTTTCTGGCCGCCCAGAGTCCCGTCAGGTTGCCGATGGTGGAGCCCGCGCAGAAGTGGCCGCCCGTCATGCCGAAAAAGGGCGCAAGCCAGGAAATGCACAGCCTCTCGGCCTCGGAAGCGAAGGGAGACGTGGCCGGATGAAGCAGATTCTGATTGCGGCTGGCGTTCCAGAGGGCTGTGGCCCAGGTTATCTCCGGCGTTGGCGGGTCCATGTGGGCCAGCGTCGTCCGGCCGCCGAGATCCGCCGCTCTGGCCAGCACATGCGGGGCCAGCCGCCGCAGCGTCTCCGCATCCCTGAGTCCGGACTCCGGGAGAGCTTCCGGAAGCTCCGGCGCGGAACCGGCCGGACTCCGGAGAAGATCGAGAGCGAGATTCAGAATCGGGTCATCCATTGCGGCATGTGGACAAAAAAGCGGTATTTCTCAATATGTGCTTGAAGTTCGAGCCGGTGCTGAAGCGATCCGGGGCGCTTGTAAACTTTTTCCGTTCCGGCTTCCATAAATTTCTGGCGAAGCCGGGGGCGCGTGTTCCGGTGAGTTTTCAGCAGGCCCGTCGGACTGTAGAGGGGATCGGGCGGCAGGCTTCTGACCGCCGGGCAGGCCGGGAGGCAATACAATATGAGGAACCGTCGATGCTGATCTGGAATCCCTGGCACGGGTGCAGAAAATTGAGCGAAGGCTGCCGACACTGTTATGTGTACCGGCGCGACGCGCAATTCGGCAGGGACAGCCGCGTCGTGGAGAAAACGGCGAAGTTCGGCCTGCCCCTCAAAAGAAACCGCAGGGGCGGATATGTCCTTTCCGGGGATACGGTCTATACCTGCATGACCTCGGACTTCTTCATCGGCGAGGCCGATCCCTGGCGCGAGGAAGCGTGGCGGATGATCCGGGAGCGCACGGATCTGCACTTCTTCATCGTCACCAAGCGCATCGACCGCTTTACCGTCGGCCTGCCCGGAGACTGGGAAAACGGCTACGAAAACGTGACCATCTGCCTGACCTGCGAGGATCAGAAGAGCGCGGACTACCGGCTGCCCATCTTTCTGGAACTGCCTCTTAAGCACCGACACGTCATTCACGAACCCATGCTGGAAGCCGTCCGGATCGAGCCGTACCTGGCCTCGGGGAAGATCCGGCGGGTCATCTGCGGCGGCGAATCCGGACCGGAGGGCAGATTGTGCGACTTTTCCTGGGTGCTGGACAGCCGGGCCCAATGCGCGAGGCACGGCGTGGACTTCTTTTTCAAGCAGACCGGAACGCATTTCAGAAAGGACGGCAGAATCTACCGCGTCCCGCGCATGTACCAGATGTCTCAGGCCGTCAGGGCCGGGATCAATCTGGACGGCCGGAACGGGAGGGATTTCGGCGGTTTCCGGGCATGAGTGCGGAAGAATTCTCCGCCCGACCCACATATCGCGCGGACTGAAAGGACGCCTTGCCGGAACGGCCGGGTATTTCCCGTTCTTGGCTTCGGGGGGTGAATCCGGTAAGGTCCGCCGCCATGTTCCCCGGTTTTCCAGCCATACCGGCTCCGCGCCGTTCCACGCGCACCGTTCATGTGGGCGCGGTCGGCATTGGCGGCGGGCATCCCGTGCGCGTCCAGTCCATGACCAACACCGACACCCGCGACGTGGAGGCCACCCTGTCCCAGATCGAAGCGCTGCAGCAAGCGGGCTGCGAGATCGTCCGTCTGGCCGTGCTGAACACCGAAGCGGCCGAAGCTCTGCGGCGCATCTGCGCGGAAACGTCCGTCCCGCTCATTGCGGACATCCATTTCGACGTGCGGCTGGCTGTCATGGCCGTGGAAGCCGGAGTGAAGGGCCTGCGTATCAATCCCGGAAACATCGGCGGGCCGGACAAGGTGGACCGTGTGGCCCACGCGGCCCGTGCGGCGGGCATACCCATCCGCATCGGCGTGAACAGCGGCTCGGTGAACAGGGATATATTGCGCAAACACGGCGGGCCCACGCCGGAAGCTCTGGTGGAAAGCGCGCTGGAGCACGCGCGCCTGCTGGAGGACCGCGGCTTTCACGACATCAAGATCTCCCTCAAGTCCTCCAGTGTGCGACACACCGTGACCGCCTACCGCCTCATGAGCCGGGCCGTGGATTATCCCCTGCATATCGGCGTGACCGAGGCCGGGACCACGCTGCGCGGGGCGGTGAAATCTTCCGTGGGGCTGGGCGTTCTGCTGGCCGAGGGCATCGGCGACACCCTGCGCGTGTCCCTGACCGCCGATCCGGTGGAGGAAATGCTCGTGGCCTGGGAGATTCTGCGTTCTCTGGGCCTGCGTGCGCGGGGGCCGGAAATCGTGTCCTGTCCGACCTGCGGGCGCACGGAGATCGGGCTCATGGAACTGGCCCAGGCCGTGGAAGAACGCCTGCGTCATGTGGAGGAGGTGTTCACCGTGGCGGTCATGGGCTGTGTGGTCAACGGCCCGGGCGAGGCGCGGGAGGCGGACATCGGGGTGGCCGGGGGCCGGGATTCGGGGCTCATTTTCCGCAAGGGCGAGGTGCTGCGCCGGGTGCGCGGGCGAGACGAGCTGCTGACCGCCTTCATGGAAGAACTGGACAGGTTTCTGGCCGAACGGGCGGCCTCGTGACTGCAACCACATTGCGCCGCATGGGAGGCGCATGCATGAAAACTTTCTTTCTCCTGTTCCTGACGCTGTTGCCGGGCCTGCCCTGCCGGGCCGGGTGCGGTCCCGAGGCGGACGCGGCCTTGGCCTTCATGAATGCCTATGTGGACTGGCTGAAAGTTCCGGCCGAAGACGCCTCCGGAAAGCCCGCGCCCTGGATGGAGAAGGACGGCCTGGTCAGCGCCGCCTTCAGGGCCGCTCACGAGGAACTGATGCGGGAAGCGGAGAAGGAAGACCCGGAACTGGGCCTGGGTTTTGACCCGGTGCTGGACGCTCAGGATTATCCGGAAAGTTTTGCGGTCGATTCCTGCGGGGATGGTTTTGTCGTTCTGCGCGGCGCCGGAGATGAATGGAGTGCGGATTTTGCCGTGACCGTGAAGATGATTCCCTCCCCGAAGGGCTGGCTGGTGGACGGCGCGGGCATGATCCGCATTCCCGAAGAACGGCGCAGGCAGGAATGAAAAGTCCGCATATTGTCGATGTGGACGGACCTGGGCGAAGACGGATACCCCGGAAAGCGCATGGCTGAAACGGTGGCGCCGCTTCTGATGGTCCGCGGCGATCTGG
>JAUMXF010000007.1:27603-45019 GCA_030529235.1 Pseudomonadota bacterium | reverse complement strand
GGTCCCACATCAGCATGGTCATGCACGCTCTGGGGGGCAACAAGTCGCAGGCGGCGCGGATTCTGGGCATCGGCCGCAAGACCATTTACCGCAAACTGGAGGAGTACGGGCTGGGATAGAGAACCGGAGGATGGAGGCCGGCCGAGGCTATTCCAGCAGCGGCCGCGACGGGTCCAGCACCTCTTCCGCGTCGAAGAGATCCCGCAGCCGTTCGGGCCGCTTCAGCATGGTGTACCCGTCCAGATTGCGCCTCATCTGGCGTATGTAACCTTTACGGACACGCAGAAAATCCCGGCTGTCCACGCCGCAGAATACGCGGAAGCCTTCTTCTTTCAGACATTCGAACTTCTTGCCCCGGTACGGAATTTCTTCGCCGAACGGAAAAATATAGATCTCCGTTTCACCCACAAGGCTCCCCACTTCCTCTTTCCACCTGGCCGTGTCTTCCCGCAGGCGTTCCAGAGAAATTCTGGCACTGTGCAGATGGCCGTACCCGTGGGAAGCAAAACGCCAGCCCGTCTTTTTCAGCCGGTCGACGACCTCCGCCGCGGCCTGAACGCGGTCGGCGTAGTCCGGGGCTTCCAGCTCCTGAGTGCGGTAGCCCAGCAAGCCTTCATAGCCGGTGACGGCGAGAATGCCCTTGGCCCCGCGATACGAAAAACCGGGATGCTCTCTGACGAAATTATCCAGAATGGGCACCACGTCGTACTCTCCGAGCCGGATTTCCTCGCCCTCCCGGTACCGCGCGGCCACATTCCCGTGGCGGTCCAGCTCCAGCCTGTCGGCAAAACCATCCCCTTTCATGAAGGGATAGTAGTTCACATCGTCCACAGAAAGGATGAACGGCTTCTTCCCCGCAGGCACCAGCGGGCGTCTCTTGCGGAAGGATACGTTGCCGTCTTCGTCCGTCACGGCTTCCCAGATTTCCCCGATGTCGATGAGCATGTAGCCCTGCGCGTGCATCCGGGCCAGAATTTTCCGGAACTCGCCCACGGTGGTCATCCAGGCGTTATAGCCTCTGGATTTTCTGTCGCCGTCAAAAGCCTTTTTGGGGTCCACCACCAGGGAGTGAAAAAAAACATGCGGAATGCTGCCGCTGTAAGGAATCAGACTGGCCTGTCCCTCCAGACAGTGCTTCGTCAGTTTCCGCACGCGCGGCTCACCCGGATATATGGAATCCAGACCATCCAGCAGATCCAGAGCCTCGGCGTAAAAATGTCCCCGGAGCAGCGTCTGCGCCCGGAGCAGCATGTCTTCCAGCCCGGCCTGAACTTCCGTGGACGCAACTCTTCCTTCAGCAGAAACGGAGGAAGGAGAATCGTTCCGTTGGTTCTCCGAAATCTGCAAGGCAAGAACGATGTTTTCCTGCGAAAGGATAAATGCCGTGCAAAACAATACAGCAATGGATAACTTCTCCATGAAGTTCATCAGAGAGAGAAATCCTTAGAAGCATCTGCTTCACTTATATGGTTCATCATGAAGAAATTTTTTGAGAGCGACACATATAATGCAACGGAGTCAGCTTGACAATTATATGACTGGCTCCTGAATCTTTTCACAGGTCGTCAATATCCATCGGCGAAGAGGAAGCTTTTATCTCATGGGGGACAGGCCGTTCCATTTTTGAATCAAATGTGTCACGAAGAAAGTCACGCCAAGGAAGGCCCTGACAGGCAAGGAAGCCGTGAACAGCCCGGATGACAGGTTTGCCGAACGGCAATCCGGGTTCCATTCTCAACATGGGAGAGCCCATGCGTTTCGGGCGTTATTTCATCACGGTCCGCGCTGAAGAAGGTATGATATGAAGCTAAACGGGAAACGCCGCCGGGTACTGCGTGAAACATTGCAGCCTATTAAAGCATTATCTGCCGGGGCCAAAATCATTCTGGCCCTGGTGGTCCTGTTTGCGCTGATCGCGGCACTGGAAGGGATCAAGCATGTGGTTGGCGTGAGCAAAAACGTCCCACGCGAGAAAGTTGCGGAGCAATCAGTGCTGCCGACCCACCACGCGCCACCGCTCCCACACGCTGGAGAGACAGCGCAGGAAATCCTCGCGGTAGATGACGCGTATGGCTCCGAAATGCAAGTCCGCTACCTGCTCGCCTTGCGAGACAAACGCCCTGGATAGGGACATACGAGATTACGCTGATCTCGCGCGACGCGGAGAAAACAGAAATGATATGGGATGTACGGCAAGATTTCCTGATACGTAAACACGAAAACAACGGACGAGGAACTGCAGAGAGCTGGACCGGATACGTGGAGTACCGCCTACAAGCCGCGCAAACAGGTGGGTCGCTCAATGATACACCCATGGGAAAAATACCAGGAACGTTCACTGTACGCTGAACTGTGTGTAGAGATAATTTATAATGACAAGAAATTGGATCTCTGAGAGCTGTTCAGGTCCCTTGGCAAAAATGAGTCGGTTTCGAGCATCACGCTAGTGCTCACGGCGATATCACTACATGATTCGATAAAAAGAGGATTGCGACCACAGCCATAAGACAGGGGGCAGACCATGACAATTATTCTCTACTTGATCATTGTAATGGTTATCATCCTCGCACTTCTTTTCAGCTTCCACCGGACCATTACTGCCATATATGGATTTAGTCTGTGCGTCCTGCTCGCCATCTTTATCTATTTTCTGCCAAAAAATATCGGTCTGTGCTTTTCGTTTTCACTCATTGTAGTAATCTGCTTCGGGATATACTGGGAACACTCCAGATCAAAGAAGCGACAGTAGGCAAGGGCAGCCTATTTTTTCAGTAACTGATGGTAACGTCAGAACCATTCGCAAAATAGCCGAAACCAGCGCAAAGCCTCCGGGAAGCCGGAGGCTTTTTGCATTGCGCCACTCCGGCATTTCCATTTGACGGGCACAGGCATCCCGCTTTTCAGGGGGGCAGTACGCCCTGCCCCACGCCCCGCTCAATGACCGGGCGGGACCGGAACTTTATCCACCAGCCGGATCGTGAGTTCGATATCTTCGTCCGTAAACGTGATGAGATCGGGCTCCTGAGTGGAAGATACGCCAGGGGCGAAGACAAGTTCCCAGAACTCGTCCGGTCCCGAGGCTCTGGTGGCTGTGCGTAGGTTGCCGTTCATTTCATGCTCCAGAAAAACGCCGCCGTGTCTGCCGTAGAGTCTGGCGGAATTTTCCTCCCGGACAAGACCGTCCGCAGGGCTGGGCCCAAAGCCGAGCCAGATTCGCCGCACGCAGAAGGCCACATGCTCGGGCAGGCGGCCCATGCGCGCCACGGACGGATGCAGGGCGTGAATGCGCAGACTGTCCATCCCGATTTCCAGATCGAACAGTTTGAATCCGAACCCGCCCAGGGCCACCACCCGCGCCGTGCGGGAGCCAGGATCAAGGCGCATCACACCATCGAAACTCAAATCCAGATTTCCGGCCGGAACCCGCAACCGCACGGCATGCCGCAGCAGGTGTGAAGCGGCTGGCGGACCGGTCTGAAACCATATGGCCTCCGGGTCCGGCGCGGCAGCCCACGGCGTTCTGTCCACAGGCCGGGCGGCGCAGCTCCAAAGGGAGAAGAAAAGTACGAAAGCCAGCACGCCGCGCGTCATGGCCGCTCCAGCCCGGGCAGCAGAAACACGGCCGTGAGCATGGCCACGGCGATGCCCGAGAAGACGGTCAGCCCCAGAGCGTGCAGGGCCGGATGGCGGGCCAGAATCAGCACGCCGAACCCGGCCAGAGTTGTCAGCCCTGAGACGAAAACGGCCCGTCTGGTGGTTTCCGCCGTGTCCGCATCCCGCCCGCAGACCATGAAGATGCCGTAGTCCGCGCTCAGGCCCATGATCAGCGGAAAAGCAGCCAGATGAAACAGATGCAGGGGCTGGCCGGCAGCCTGGGCGGCGAGCAGCACGGCCGTCACACCGGCTCCGGCCGGAAGCAGGGCCAGAGCGGTCCGGCTTGCGCGGCGCAGCAGCACGGCCGTGAGAAGCACGACCAGAATCAGGCTGAACGAAGTAAACCGCCTGACATCGCTTCCCAGCGCATGCTCCAGTTCCGCCCTGAAGCGGCTGCCGGAAACCAGCCGGGCCGAAAGGCCGGCCTCCGTTTCCGGACCGAACACCCGAGCCAGTTCCGGCGTGTCCGGGACAAAGGTCGCAACCAGCGCGGACGAAGCGTTTTCGGTCATGAACAAAAAGGTCATATCCTCGGGCAGAGGCGCGGTCGCGAAGGCGGGTTTCCGTTCCAGATACGCGGCAAATGGGGCAAAAGCCGCAGCGGAGAAGCCGCGTTTTCGGCTTTCGCTTTCCACCAGGCTCAGGGTCCGGGCCGCGCGGGTTTCCCAGAAATCTTTCCACCGGGCCGCATTGCGCACCCGGGCCTGTGGACCGGGCAGCACTGGAGCGATGCTGGCCGCGTTTCCGGCGAGATGCTCCCGGCGCAGCCGCTCCCAGACCATGCGATTGGCATCCAGCGCCAGATCCGGCGTATCGCCGTGAGCGAAAATAAGGGCCGCCTCGCGCATGCCGCCCCAGATCCGGCGGGTCTTCTCTTCGTCCTCGCGCAGGGTTTCGGGCAGATAGCCAAGACTTCGGGGATCGCTGTCCAGCCGGATTCGCGTCCCGGCCCAGAGACCCGCCGTGAGCACCGCGAGCCAGGCCACAATCAACAGCGTTGTGCTGCGTCCGCCGGGCGGACGGACCGCGGGCTTGGGCGATCTTTCCCGGCACGGGAAAAGGCCGGCGGAGAGACCCAGACAGCGCGGGAGCACGAACAGCGCCAACAAAAGGGATACACCAAGGCCCAGCATGGAAAGCAGGGCCAGCTGCCGGATGCCGGGAATCCGGGCCGCGCCCAGAGCGGCAAAGGCCGCCCCCGAGGTGAGGGCTCCGAAGATGACCGGCCGGGCGGTCTTTTTCAGGGCCAGAACGGCGTCGCCGCCGGTTTGGGCAGCATGACGGAGGGCGAAGAAGACGTGCAGTCCGAAATCCACGGAAATGCCCAGCAGGACCGCCCCAAAGCCCAGCACGATGCCCGAGACGCCGCCGGTCACGGCCGCCGTGGCCGCTCCGGCCGCGCATACGGCGCAGACCGGAATCAGAAACGCGTATGCGCTGCGGGGTGTACGCAGGAAAAAAAGAAAAATCAGGGCCAGAAGCGCGGCGGAAGCGGGCAGGATGACGCGCAGATCGCGCTTGACGGCCCGGGCGTTGGCTTCCGTGTGAACGTGTCCGCCCACCAGCATGGCCTGCGCTCCTTCGGGCAAGGACTTCAGGGCGCTGCGCCAGGCCGCCATGACCCGCTCCGCTCCCAGGGCCTCTGTACCCGGCATGTCCGTGGAAACCAGAAGCAGGGCGTGCTTTCCATCCGGACTGAGAAGCGATCCGTTTTCGATCCGCGCCCGCCCGAGCGGAGTCAGGGCGCTCAGCTTGGGCAGGACCAGTTCGCGGATGCCCAGAGGATCGCGGGCCAGCACTCCCTTCAGAGCCGGACCGGCGGGTCCGAGAAGCAAAGCCCGGCCCCTGTCCAGCTCCGCGCCGACCCGCTCCGGCGTGAGCCGCTGGTCCAGCAGGCGCAGGTCCTCTTCGTCCAGCAGGGACGGCGCGGCATCCAGCAGCCTATTCCAGAAGTCCGGACCCAAACCGCCGCCGGGCCCGTCCAGCACGCTGGCAAATACGCCCTCGGCCCGCAAAGCGCCGGCCAGAACCGCCGAGGCCACGGCCGGATCACCGCCGGGGTGGCTGACCGTGACCACCAGCCGCCGGGAGAAAGGGGCCAGACGCAGCAGGTCGAAATCCGCCGCGACCCGGCCCTCGTCCGGCAGCATGGCCGCGATGTCCTCGCGCAGGGCGGTGCGCGATACGAACAGGGCGCACAGGCCGAAAAACACGGCGCATCCCGCAAGCAGCAGACGGGGAGCGCGGCCGGGAACATTCATCGGAACAAAGCGGGATCCACGGGGTCGTTCACCGTGGTGTTGGCGAAAATGATACGGGTGAAATCCCCGTCCGGCTCATGCAGTTCCAGACGGCGGACCGTGTCCGATTCGGGCGAGAATTCTATGATCAGGGATTCCAGAACAGCGGCCGTGCCGGACTGTCTGGGCGTGAGAGAAAGCACCGTCGGAGTCCGGCTTTCCAGTTTCATGTCGTATTCCAGGAGGAGCCAGGGCAGATCGAAGGTGGTCCAGGCCAGAAGCTGGCGGGCCACAAGGCGCATGGCCGGGTCATCCCGCAGGGAGAAAGTCTGGCGGGCATCGGACTCGCCGGTCCAGCGGGCTCCGCTGCCGCCGTCCAGAACGAATCCGTCCCTTGCCGGAGAGAAGTATTCCCAGCGCAGTTTATCCGGCCGGGCGAAAAGGAATCGTCCGGTGGAAGTCACCGGTGCGGCGAACATGGCCAGATGCTTTTCCTGAGTGAAGGAGCAGGAGAGGCTGGCGACGCGCGCGGCCCCGTCCTGAAGCCCGCGCAGCGTGGCGTTCAGGCCGTCCGGCGGTGCGGCAAGGGACGGCCCGGCCCAGATGAGGCACGCGAGCACAAGAAGACGGAACATTTATTCCTCCTCGGCGCCGTTGGGAGCGTAAAGTTTGATCCGGCCCTGAGCCAGAACGGTTTCGCCGCGGGTGATGTGCGCCCGGACCACGCCGAAACCCTCGAAAACGCCCAGGGAAACGGTTTCTATGCGCAGAGTGTCGCCAACGCGGGCCGCGCCGGAACAGACGAAATCCTGCACGCCCACCAGAAAGCCCAGGGGCAGGGGCAGACCGCGCCGGACGCGCTCCCAGCCCTTGAGGGCGGCGACGCTCTGGGCCGCCAGTTCAACGAACCCGCAGGGCTCCAGCCGCCCTTTTGCGTCCAGAAGCGTGTGTCCTTCCACCAGCCGGACCTCGCACAGGCCCCGGTCCTCTCCGGCCTCCAGCAGTCTGTCGATACAGACCATGGGCGGCTGGTGCGGCAGCAGTATGCGGGCGGGCTGGGGAAGACGCATGCGGTTTCTCCTTACGAACGTTCAGATGCGGCCATAGGTTCTGGCCAGACCGCGCAAACGCGCGGCGGTATCGCCATTCCGGGCGCTTTCTTCCATCCGCCAGCTCCAGTTTCCACCGGCCACGCCGGGGATGTTCATGCGCCCTTCCTCACCCAGATTCAGGTAGTCCTGCATGGGCACGACGGCCAGATCCGCCACCGAACCCAGAGCCATGCGGACGAGGGTTTCCGAGACGTTCCAGGCCTCCACGGTCTTGCCGCAGTATTCGTTCAGCCGCCGTCTGGTGTCTCCGTCCGTTTCCCGTTCATACCAGCCCCGGGTGGTGTTGTTGTCGTGGGTTCCGGTATAGACCACGCTCTGTCTGGTGATGTTGTGAGGAATGTAGGCGTTTTCGGGCATGTCCCCGGAAAAGGCGAACTGCAGCACTTTCATGCCCGGCAATTGGAGCTCGTCCATGAGCCGGACCACGTCCGGAGTGATGAGGCCCAGATCCTCGGCCACCAGACGCAGGCCCGGAACGGCTTCCCGCAACGCGGAGAAAAGCGCCATGCCGGGGCCGGGAATCCACACTCCGTTCTGGGCCGTGGGTTCACACGCGGGCACCTGCCAGAAACCGCAGAAACCCCGGAAATGATCCAGGCGGACGAGATCAAAGCGCCGGCTTTCGTGCGCGAGACGCCGCACCCACCAGGAAAAGCCCGTTTCCCGCAGCCGGTCCCAGGCGTAGATGGGATTGCCCCAGAGCTGGCCCGTTTCGGAAAAATAGTCCGGCGGCGCACCCGCGCAGTAGATGGGCAGGCCGGTATCGTCGAGTTCGAACAGGCTCCGGTTGGCCCAGACATCCGCGCTGTCCAGACTGACGTAGATGGGCACATCGCCCATGAGATCCACGCCGCTGGCCGCCGCTTTCCGGCGGACCTCCCGCCACTGCCCGGCGAACAGATACTGGAAGAATTTTTCCCGCAGCACGCCGTAACCCAGGCGTTCCCGCGCCGCATCCAGCGCCTGACCTTCCCGCAGGCGAAGCTCCATGGGCCACTGGAACCAGGCACTGCCGCCGTGTTCCTTCTTCAGGGCCGTGAACAGCGCGTAGTCTTCGAGCCAGTGGGCCTCCTCCCGGCAGAAATCCAGAAAATCCCTGTCCGTCTGAAGGTGCGGGTAGGCATTGTCAAAAGCCTGCTCCAGAAGACGCAGTCTCCACGGCGTCACCAGATCGAACCGCACGCGGCCGGGCGGCGTCTCCGGGAATCCGGCCATGTCCGCCTCCCGCAGGACTCCGTCCCGGAGCAGCAGAGCCGGGCTTATGAACAGCACATTCCCGGCGAAAGCCGAATAGCCGCTGTAGGGGGAGTTGCCCGCGCCCGGATTGACGGGCGTCAGGGGCAGCATCTGCCATACGCTCTGTCCCGCTTCGGCCAGGAAATCGATGAACCGGCCGCACTCCGGGCCGAAATCGCCAAGCCCGTACGGGCCGGGCAGAGAGGACACATGGGCCAGAACGCCGCAGCGGCGGTGTTTGCTGTTCATGACCGTTCCGGTTGCAGAAAGAGGACGCCCAAAGGGGGCAGGGTCAGATTCAGGGAATAGGCCCTGTTGTTCACGGGAATGGCCTCGGCCCGCGCTTCGCCCATGTTGCCCATGCCGCTGCCGCCGTAGGCCTCACTGTCGGAGTTCAGCACCTCCCGCCACACGCCGTCCGTATCCACGCCCACGGCGTAATTGGAACGCGGGACAGGGGAAAAGTTGCAGACGATCAGAACGGTCCGGCCGTCCTTGCCGGTGCGGAAGAAGCTGAGCACGTTCCGGGCCGCGTCATGACAGTTTTCCCAGTCGAATCCGCTGGGTGTGAAATCCTGGGTGTGCAGCGCGGACAGGCTCCGGTAGAGCCGGTTCAGATCGCGCACCCAGGCCCGCAGCCCGTCGTGGACCGGAAAGCGGAGCAGCTCCCAGTCCAGGGCCTTGTCGTGATTCCACTCGTTCCACTGGCCGAACTCCGTGCCCATGAACAGCAGCTTCTTGCCGGGCAGGCCGTACATGTAGCCCAGAAGGGTACGCAGGGAGGCCATCTGCTGCCAGGAGTCGCCGTGCATTTTCGAGAGCAGCGATTTTTTCCCGTGGACGACCTCGTCGTGGGAAAGGGGCAGGATGAAATTCTCGGCGTAGGCGTACCACAGGGTGAAGGTCAGCAGATTGTGGTGGTGCTGCCGGTGCACGGGGTCCAGAGCCATGTAGGACAGGCTGTCGTGCATCCAGCCCATGTTCCATTTGAGGCCGAAGCCCAGCCCACCCATGTATGTGGGGCGGGAAACCATGGGCCAGGAAGTGGATTCCTCGGCGATGGTCTGCACGTCCGGAAACTCCTCGTACACGGCTTTGTTCAGCTCGCGCAGCAGGTCCATGGCTTCCAGATTTTCCCGGCCGCCGTGCCGGTTGGGCACCCATTCGCCCTCGTTTCGGGAATAGTCCAGATAGAGCATGGAGGCCACACCATCCACGCGGAGGCCGTCCAGATGGAACTCGCGCAGCCAGTACATGGCGTTGCAGATCAGAAAACCGGCCACCTCGTAGCGGCCATAGTTGAAAATGGCGCTCTTCCATTCCGGATGAAAGCCCTGCCTGGGGTCCGCATGCTCGTACAGGGCCGTGCCGTCGAAACGGGCCAGCCCGTGCCCGTCCATGGGGAAATGTCCGGGCACCCAGTCCAGAATGACTCCCAGGCCGCGCTGATGCAGATGGTCCACGAAGTAGCGCAGATCCTGCGGACAGCCGTAGCGGCTGGTGGGCGCGAAATAGCCCGTGCTCTGGTAACCCCAGGAGCCGTAAAAAGGATGCTCGGCCACGGGCATGATCTCCACGTGGGTGAAGCCCGCGTCCGTCACGTAGTCCGCCAGCTCGTGGGCGATCTGGCGGTAGTTGAGGAAATTGCCGTGTTCGTCGCGTCTCCAGGAGCCGAGATGGACTTCGTAGACGCTCCACGGACTTTCCAGGCTGTTGGCCGAGGCCCGGTCACGCATCCAGGCATCGTCGTTCCACTGGTACTGCAAATCCCAGATGATGGAGGCCGTGGCGGGCGGCTCCTCGCAGAAAAGAGCGAAGGGGTCCGAGCGTTCGGCCTCGCCGCCGGGCCAGGTCAGAAAATATTTGTAGCGCTGCCCGTGCCGCGCGTCGGGCACGAAGCACTCCCAGATGCCGGAGCTGTCCATGCGGGGCTGCATGGGGGCGGCGTTCCGGTCCCAGCAGTTGAAGTCGCCGATGACCGAAACGGAAGACGCGTTGGGAGCCCACACGGCGAAACGGGTGCCGGGAGAGTCCACGGAGCCGGGATGCGCGCCGAAATGTTCGTACAGCCGGGTGTGGCGGCCCTGCTTGAACAGATAGATGTCGAGATCGCCGAGAACATGCGGATGGGACATATGGCTCACCTCCTCCTTTCGGAGGATAGGAAGAATGGACCGGCGTTGGCAAGAACGGATGCGTCTTGAAAACCGCAGTGCGCCGAAACGGGAAGGCGGGGCGGAGTCAGCGTTTTCGCAGCACGGCCCCGTAAAAGAATTCTCCCAGGCCGGAGTCCGCGTCCGTCCTTTCCCGGCAAACCAGGTGGAACGCGGGCCAGTCCCGCAGAAACCGTTCCACCTGCCGTTCGTTCTCCTCGGGATGCAGGGTGCAGGTCACATAGGCCAGAACCCCGCCGGCAGGGAGCAGTCCGGCCGCACCATCGAGAAGTTCCCGTTGCAGTCCGGCCAGTTGGCGGCAGTCCCGGGCCGTGCGCTTCCATTTGATGTCCGGACGGCGGGAGAGAACGCCCAGGCCGGAACAGGGCGCGTCCAGAAAAACCGTGCGGGGGGCGTGCCGCAGCGGATACGGCCCCTGCCCCGGCGAGAGGAAGGCCGGGACAAAAAGGCCCAGCCGGAGCCCTTCGGCCCGCAGCTGCCGCAGCCGGAAGGCGTTCACGTCCGAGGCCCAGACCGTTTTGCCCGCCTCCCGCAGAAGAAATGTCTTGCCGCCGCGTCCGGCACAGGCATCCAGCACGGGTTCCGGCCATTCCTGCGGCTTCAGACTGTCCAGAATCCGCTGCGTGGCGAAACTCTGCCGCGTGGCCTGCCCCAGACTTACCGCTTCATCCAGAAAGTCCGGCCAGTTCCCAAGAGCCATCCCCCAGGCCGAGGACGCCGCGGCAAGTGCCTCCAGACGCCTGAAAAGTTCCGCCCCGAGCGGATGCAGACGGTTTACGCGCACCCCTGGTGGCGGAACACACAGGGACGCCCGCAGAAAGGCTTCGGCGGTCTCCCGGCCGTAAGCGCCGATCCAGAGCCGGACCAGCCACGGCGGGCAGGAATACCAGGCGGACAGGAAGGAAACATCCCCGGCGGCCCGCTCCCGGAAATAGTCCTCCCGGAGCGGCGCGCCGCCCAGACGGACCAGGGCGCGGAGCACGGCATTGGCTACATTGCCCATCGTGCGGCCCAGACGCCTGCGGATGATCTCCACGGCCCAGTCCACGCTGGCGTATGCGGGAACGCTTTGCAGAAACAGGATCTCATAGGCGGCCAGCCCCAGGATGCGGCGCATGGCGGAAGACGTACGGCCGGGCGCGGCCAGAAGGGTATCCAGCAGAAAATCCAGCCGCCCGCGAAAACGCAGGTAGCCGTAGGCCAGCTCCGTGGTGAGGGCGGCGTCGCCGGGTTCGGCCGCGGGGCTCTCGGTCAAGGCCCGGTTCAGGGCGGCCTGAATGTCCCGTCTCTGGTCAAGACACAGCCGCAGGACCTCCAGAGCCATGCGCCGGGCGGGCGGCTCCGGTCTTGGCGCAGGACTCTTCGCGGCGCGTCTTTTTTTGCCGGATGGGGACGGATTCATGAGGAAAACTGGCGGATGGCCCACTCCACCCGCTCCAGGGCCACATCTGTGTCCAGACAGGGGCCGAAGGGGCGGATATTCAGGATGCCGTACACGGGCAGGGGATAAGTGTCCTGGATGCCGCTGGCCAGATCGCGTTCGCAGGCCACGGCGATGATGAGCTTCGGCCGGAGCTGGACCACGATGCGCCGGGCGATGGTCCCGCCCGTGGCCACGGCCAGCTTGACCCCGTATGTGTCGCGCAGACGCAGAAGCCCGGCCAGAGCGCAGTCCCCGCAGCGTTTGCAGTTGTCGATGTCGTAGGTCAGACGGAATTTGCAGCGGCTGTTCTGGATGCAATGGGGCATGAGCAGCAGCAGCCTGTCCGGCGGGTAACGGCGTCCCTCGCTTTTGACCAGTTCGTTGTTGACCTTGATGAAAGACGCCCGGACCCGTTGTTTGGAAATGCCCAGGGCTCGGCCCAGAAGCGCCATGAGCGGCAGAAAGAGCTTGATGGTCACCCCGCGCATGGGTTTGGCGAAAAGCACGGGTCTGCCGAGCAGGATGTTCAGCACCAGGGCCAGAGCGGCCCAAGCGACGGTCAGGATGAGCAGAAAAATGACGCCCCCGAAGAGCCAGGGCGCGGCCGGATGGATGGACGGCAGCCCCACCACGGGCACCGCCCACAGCAGCACGAGAAAAAGACAGACCAGAATGGAAGAGCCGGTGATGAGGCCGATGAACAGCCGTTTGCGGACCTGGAAGCTGTCCCGGATTTCCTGCTCCAGTGGAGAGTACCGCCGCTCTCTGACCATGGGCGTCAGTCTCCGGTCGCTCCAGCGGCGGGGCGGGCCAGATAGCCGCACGAGAATTCCCGGCCGCTCAACACCTTGCCTCCGGCGGGCTTGAGCCCGGAAACGGCATAGGCCCGGTCGGCGCAGGCAATGAGCAGCTCGTCGCCTTCCAGTCCCAGAATGTCTCCGGGCCGGACATCTGCAGGAAGGGGTTCGCCGATGCGGCCCGGATGCACGGTCAGACGCAGGGACGCGCCGGACGGCCCGGTCCAGTCGAACCAGGAACCGGGCCACGGAAAAAGGCCGCGAATCCGGTTGTGCACGGTCAGGGCGGGCTGGCTCCAGTCGATGTGTCCTTCTTCCTTGGACAGCTTGGCCGCGTAGGTGGCCAGAGCGTGGTCCTGGGGAATGCGCGCCAGACGCCCGGAGCGCATTTTCTCCAGAGCCTCCACCAGCAGTCTGCCGCCCATGTCGGCCAGCTGGTCGTGCAGGATCCGGGCCGTGTCGTCGATGCCGATGGCCAGGCTTCGCTGCAGCAGGATGTCGCCCGTATCCAGGCCGGCCTCCATGCGCATGATGGTGATGCCCGTGACCGGACGGCCGTCCATGATGGCCCGCTGGATGGGCGCGGCGCCCCGGTATTCGGGCAGGAGGGAGGCGTGCACATTCAGGGCTCCGAGGCGGGGAATATCCAGCACCGCCTGGGGCAGGATCAGGCCGTAGGCGGCCACGGCCAGAATGTCCGGAGTCAGGGCGGCCAGCGCGTCCACATCCGCCCGGTCCCTGAAATTGACCGGCTGCATCACGGGTACGCCGTGCTCCCGGGCCAGGATCTTGACCGGCGGCGGCGTGAGCACCCGCCCCCGGCCGCTGGGGCGGTCGGGCTGGCAGTACGCGGCAGCCACGCGGCACCCGTCCCAGGCCAGCAGCCGGGTCAGGGACGCGGCTGCGAAATCCGGCGTGCCCATGAACACGACTTTTATTTTTTCTGCGCCAGCCATTTTTTGTATTTCCGTTCGTACAGGGTGCGTTTGAGGCGGCTGATCCGGTCGATGAACAGCACGCCGTCCAGATGGTCCACCTCGTGCTGCAGACAGATGGCCATGAGACCGTCGGCGTCCATCTCCACCGGATTGCCGTTCAGGTCCAGAGCCGAGAGGTGCAGCCTTTCGGCCCGTTTCACCGCGGCCCGGTAACCCGGCACGGACAGGCAGCCCTCTTCGGATTCCACCTCTCCCTCCGGAGCCGACAGCACCGGGTTCACGAAAACGCGCAGGTCCTCGCGCCTCTCCGGCCCGCTCAGGTCCACGGTGATGAGGCGCAGGGGCTCGGCCACCTGAGGCGCGGCCAGGCCGATGCCGTTGTCCTGATACATGAGTTCGGCCATCTCGGCGGCCAGAGCCCGTGTTTCGTCCGTGATTTCCGTCACGGGCCGGGCTTTTCCGGCCAGAACCGGATGAGGATAGGTCACGATGCTGCGGGGCATGTCCTACTCCCTGGCCTTCTCCCGCAGACGCAGGCCCAGATCGCGCAGCTGGGCCGCGGCCACTTCGGAAGGCGCTTCGGTCATGAGACAGGTGGCCTTCTGGGTTTTGGGGAAAGCGATGACGTCCCGGATGGATCTGGCCCCGGACAGCAGCATGACCAGCCGGTCCAGCCCGAAGGCGATACCGCCGTGGGGCGGCGCGCCGAAAGCCAGAGCGTCCAGCAGAAAGCCGAATTTGGCCTGGGCTTCCTCTTCGCCGATGCCCAGCGCCTTGAACATCCGCTGCTGGGTCTCGAGGTTGTGGATGCGGATGGAGCCGCCGCCCACTTCCGTGCCGTTCAGTACCAGATCGTAGGCCCTGGCCACGGCCCTGGCCGGATCGGCGGCCAGATCGTCCATGTTCCGGGGCGACGTGAAGGGATGATGCATGGCCACCCAGCGTTTTTCTTCGGGCTCCCATTCCAGCAGGGGGAAATCCGTGACCCACAGGGCGGCGAACTCGTTTTCGGGAATGAGCCCGAACCGCTCGCCAAGCTTGAGACGCAGGTTCCCCAGGGCGGCGTTGACCATTTCCGGCGCTCCGGCCTGGAAAAACACGATGTCGCCGGGCTTCAGGTCCAAAGCGCGGGTCAGACCGTCCCGTTCGGCGTCGCTCAGAAACTTGGCGATGGGCGACTGCCAGCCGTCTTCCCTGATCTTGATCCAGGCCAGCCCCTGGGCCCCGTAGATTCTGACGAACTCCGTGTAGTCGTCGATTTCCTTGCGCGAAAGCTCCGCCCCGCCGGGCACGGGCAGGGCCTTGACCAGAGGGGCGGCCGCAAAGAGCTTGAATTCCGACCCGCGCACAATGGACGTGACCTCCGACAGCTTCAGACCGAAACGGATATCCGGCTTGTCCACGCCGTACTCGCTCATGGCCTGGGCGTAGGTCATGCGCGGCAGCGGCAGGGCAACTTCCTTGCCCAGGGCCGCGGACATGACGCGGGCCAGCATGCCTTCGGCCATGTCCATGACCTGGCCCTCGTCCACAAAGGACATTTCGATGTCGATCTGGGTGAATTCGGGCTGGCGGTCGGCGCGCAGATCCTCGTCGCGGAAGCATTTGACGATCTGGTAGTAGCGGTCCATCCCGGCGCACATGAGCAGCTGCTTGAAGATCTGCGGCGACTGGGGCAGGGCGTAGAACTGGCCCTGGTTGACGCGGCTCGGTACCAGAAAGTCCCGCGCGCCTTCGGGGGTCGATTTGGTCAGCACCGGGGTTTCAATCTCCAGAAAGCCGAGTTCGTCCAGATAGCGGCGCACGGCCTGGGCCACGCGGCTGCGCAGTACGAGATTGTCGGCCGCGGCCTTGCGGCGCAGATCCAGAAAACGGTACTTCAGGCGCAGATTCTCGGACACGTCCACCCGGTCCTCAATGGGAAAGGGCGGCGTTTTGGCCGTGTTCAGTAGTTTGTATTCCGTGACGTAGACCTCAATGGCCCCTGTCGCCAGCTTGGGGTTGACCATGTCGGCGGGCCGGGAGCGGACCTCACCTTTGATGGCCAGGACGAATTCCGTGCGCAGCACATGGGCGCGTTCGTGCGCGTCGGGCGCCACCTCCGGAGAGAAAACCACCTGGGTCAGCCCGAAGCGGTCGCGCAGGTCGATGAAAATGAGCCCGCCGTGATCACGGCGGTATTGCGCCCAGCCCATGAGACAGACTTTCTGTCCGAGCTGTTCCGCGCCGAGTTCGGCACAGGTGTGTGTCCTGCGCCATCCGTCCAGACTGTCCGTCCGTTGTTCCGTATTTCTGTCGTCCATGTTTGTCCTGCCGTGATGAGATATTTTCGCGGGCCTGCACCCCGGCGGGGGCGGGTCCCGGAAATTTCTGTTGTGTATCCGGGCCTGAAGACCGGAAAGCCGGCCCCGGATGGCCGTGGCTGGCGGCGGTCACCGGTTTCCGGACCGGATTCTAGCGCCCCCGGAAGCCCAGAGCCTGCTCGATGTCGTCCTGGGCCACGGATTTCTGCGCACCGGTAGCCATATCCTTGACCACGACAAGCCCTTTGTCCATCTCGTCCTGACCAAGCAGCAAGCAGGTTTTCACCCCCAGCTTGTTGGCCTGGCGCATCTGGCTCTTCACGCTGCGCACGTCAAAGGACACCTCGCCCGAAAATCCGCGTTCGCGCAGACGCTGAGCCAGGAGCAGGGCCGTGTTCAGGGCCTGGCCGTCCAGCACGGCCATGTAGAAATCCGGATCGGGGACGCGGATTTCGCCGCACAGCAGGGCCAGCCGCTCCATGCCGCAGGCAAAGCCGATGCCGGGCAGATCCGGTCCGCCGAGCTGCCGGATCAGGCCGTCATACCGGCCTCCGCCGGCCACGGCCGTCTGCGCCCCGATTTCTCCGGAAACCACCTCGAAGGTGGTCCGCTGGTAGTAGTCGAGCCCGCGCACCAGCCGGTCGTTCAGCCGGTAAGAAAGCCCGGCGCTGTCGAGAATCCGCCGGACCTGTCCGAAGTGTTCCGCGCATTCCGGGCACAGAGCGTCCACGATGCGGGGCGCGTCTTTCGTCAGCGTCCGGCATGCGGGCACCTTGCAGTCCAGCACGCGCAGCGGATTGGAAACCGCCCGGCGGGAGCAGTCCTCGCACAGCGCCGAGGTTTCCACGGAAGCCAGAAAGTCCCGCAGACGCTGATGAAAGACCGGCCGGCATTTCGGGCATCCCAGGGAGTTCAGCTCCAGCTCCAGGCCCTTCAGGCCCAGCCGGGACAAAAAGGTCCACAGCATGAGCACCGCTTCCGCATCCGCCTGGGGCGCGTTGGTGCCCAGAATTTCCACATCCAGCTGGTGGAACTGGCGCAACCGTCCCTTTTGGGGCCGCTCGTAGCGGAACATGGGACCGCAGGCGAAAAGCTTGGTCACGCCGTCGGACGGCGCGCCCGCTTCGATGAAAGCCCGCAGCACGCCTGCCGTGGCCTCGGGACGCATGGTCAGGGAGCGGCCCTTGCGGTCGGCGAAGGTGTACATTTCCTTCTGGACCACATCCGTTTCCTCGCCGATGGAACGGGCGAACAATTCCGTTTTTTCCAGGATGGGCACGCGGATTTCACGGCAGCCGTAGGCCCCGAAAGTCTCCCGGGCCAGATTTTCCATATGCGTGTGGACCGTGCTCTCCGGGGCGAACAGGTCAGAAAAACCTTTAATTTTCTGGATTTTGGACATATTGGGTGGCAATCCTTCACATGCGCGGATAACGCGAAGCCCGCCGTCTGCGGCTTCGGCGGCACTCACGGAAAGTGAAATCAGCTAGTTGATAGACCTGTGATTGTCAAAGCGGGCATGCGGCAGGCCCCTGCCCC
>JAUMXF010000007.1:0-27503 GCA_030529235.1 Pseudomonadota bacterium | reverse complement strand
GGCCCGGAACGTCCGCGCGGTGAAATCCCGGCCGTAAACAGAACCTTGCGGAGCGCATCACTGAATCTATGTCCCCGACTTCTGCATCATTTACGAACACCATTGTCCTTGCGACCGGCAACGCCGGAAAAATCCGCGAACTTTCGGCCATGCTGGGCGCATGCGTGCCCGGCATCCGCGTACTGGGCCTGAAGGATTTTCCGGAGATCGGGGAGATCCCCGAAACCGGAACGACTTTCGAGGAGAACGCCCGCATCAAGGCCAGGGCTGTGGCCGAAGCCACGGGGCTGGTGGCCGTGGCCGACGACTCCGGCCTGGTCGTGGACGCTCTCGGTGGCGCGCCGGGCGTGTATTCGGCCCGCTACAGCGGAGAAGACGCCACGGACGAAAAAAACGTGGCCAAACTGCTGGACGCCCTGCGCGATGTGCCGGACGGCCAGCGCGGATGCCATTTTGCTTGCGTCATGCTCGCGGCCGCTCCATCCGGACGGGAACTGTCGGCTCACGGCCGGTGGAGCGGGCGGGTGGTCCGGGAGCGGGCAGGCACGGGCGGCTTCGGCTACGATCCTGTGTTTTTTGACGATGAACTGGGCATGACCGCGGCGCAGATGGCCCCCGAGGTAAAAAACGCCCGCAGCCACAGAGGCAGGGCCGTGGCGGCGCTTTTGCGGGACTGGCCCGGATTCTGGAAACACGTCCAAACGGAACGGGAGGGATAACATGTGCGGAATCATCGGATACACCGGCCACAGACCGGCCATTCCGGCCATCGTTGAGGGGCTTCGCCGCCTCGAATACCGGGGCTACGACTCTTCCGGCGTGGCCTACGAGGAAGGCCGGGAACTGCGCGTGGTCCGGGCCGAGGGCAAGCTGAACGCGCTGGACGAAAAAATCTCCGGTCTGGACACGGCCGGCTCCGTCTGCGGCATCGGCCATACCCGCTGGGCCACGCACGGCCTGCCCGTGGAGCGCAACGCCCATCCGCACATGGACGGCGAAGGCCGCTTCGCTCTGGTGCACAACGGCATCATCGAGAATTACGCGGAGCTCAAAGCCGAACTCATGGCCGAGGGAGAAACCTTCCAGTCCGAAACGGACACGGAAGTGCTGGTGCACATCATTGCCAAGGGCGTACGCCTGACCGGCGATGTGCGCCAAGGCATTTCCTGGGCTCTGGACCGGGTGGACGGCGCTTACGCCTTCGCCCTTCTAAGCCGCGAGCATCCCGGGAAAATCTGGGCCAGCCGCAAGGCCAGCCCGCTGCTCATGGGCATCGGCACGGGCGAGAATTTTCTGGCCTCGGATATTCCGGCCTTCCTGCCCTACACCCGCGAAGTGGTCTTTCTGGATAACGGCGAGCTGGCCGAGGTGGAAGCCGGGTCCTGGCGGGTCTTCGACGTCCGGACCCTGGAGGAGAAGGACAAGACGCCCCAGCATATTTCCTGGGACGTGCAGGCGGCCCGGAAGGATGGCTACAAGCATTTCATGCTCAAGGAGATCTTCGAGCAGCCCAAGGTCGTCCGGGACTGCCTGGCCGGGCGCATCCAGCGGGGGCGGGTCACATTGCCGGAGCTGGAAGATATGCCCGTTCCGGACCGTCTGACCATCGTGGCCTGCGGAACGTCGTACCACGCCGGCCTGTGGGCCAAGTATCTGCTCGAAGCCTGGGCCAGAATCCCGGTGCAGGTCGAGATCGCCTCGGAATTCCGCTACCGGGACAGTGTTTTCCTGCCCGGCGACACGGTACTGACCATCAGTCAGTCCGGCGAAACCGCCGACACCCTGGCCGCCATCCGCATCGCCCGCGAGGCCGGAACGCCCATTCTCGGTCTGTGCAACGTGGTCGGCTCCTCCATTGCGCGGGAATCGGACCGGGTGGTGTACACCCAGGCCGGGCCGGAGATCAGCGTGGCCTCCACCAAGGCCATGTGCAGCCAGATGGTGCTGCTTCTGCTGATGGCCCTGTTCTGGGGCGACCGCAAAAAAAACCTTCCCGCAGATGTGCGGGAGCACTGCCTGGAAGCCCTGACCCGGCTGCCGGACATTCTGGAGGCCCAGCTGCCCGCCCTGCGCGACAGGGCCGGCAAGCTGAGTCAGGAATACGCCGATGCTCGGAGCTTCTTTTTCCTGGGCCGGGGGCTTTATTTTCCGCTGGCCATGGAGGGAGCCCTCAAACTCAAGGAAATTTCCTACATTCACGCCGAAGGGTATGCGGCCGGAGAGATGAAGCACGGATCCATCGCGCTCATCGACGCCCATTTTCCGACCTTCGCCATGGCCCTGAACGACGAATTGCTCCAGAAGGTGGCCTCCAACCTGCAGGAAGTGCAGGCCCGAGGCGGCCGGGTCATCGCCCTGGTCAATCCCGGCGTGTCCCTGGATGCGGATGACCCGTGGGTGCTGCCGGAAGTCTGGGGCGCGCTGAAGAGCTTTCTGGTGCTGCCCGCGGTGCAGCTTTTCGCCTACGAGATGGCCGTGTACCTGGGTAAGGATGTGGACCAGCCCCGGAACCTGGCCAAAAGCGTCACGGTGGAATGAGCGGACCGGAGCCCGGCCGCATTCAATCAATATGTACGGAACAAGGATGCGAACATTTCTTAGAATTTTCTGGATGGCGGCCGTTGTCTGCGCGCTGGCCGCGGCGGCCCAGGCCGGAGCCCGCGAGGATTACCAGCGCGGCCTGTCCTCCTTCAAGGCTTTGCTGGCCAACGAAAAGCGGGCCGCCCTGCGAGACGAATGGCTCGGAACGGCGGCGTTTTTCGAGAAATCCCTGGCCAAGGACACGCGGGGGGAAAGCGCTCCCAAGTGCATGTATTTTCTGGGCCGTTGCCATGAGGAGCTGGGCAAGCGGTCTTTCCTGAAATCCGACCGCCAGAACGCTCTGGCCGCCTTCGACCGGATGCTCAAGGCTTTTCCCAAGCACTCCTGGGCCGACGACTCCCTGTACCGCAAGGGGCTGATCATGCTGGAGCAGGCCGGGGATACGGACGCGGCCCGGAAAATTTTCCAGGATGTGATCGACCGTTACCCCAAAGGGGACATGGCCCCTGAGGCCAGGAAGCATCTGGAAACCCTGGGCGGGAAAAGCGGGAAAAAGGACACCGCCCAGGCCGGAAAGAAAGCACCGGCGAAATCCGCCCGCTCCGGCGGGACGCCTGCCCGGCTGAACGGCATCCGGCACTGGTCGGGCCAGGAATATACGCGGGTGGTGCTGGATCTGGACCGGGAGGTCGCCTACGAGCGCACCCTTGAAGAACAGGGAGGGAACAAGGAGCTGCGCATCTCCCTGCCGGGGACGACGGTGGCCGCGGATGTCATGCGTGCACGCAACGTGGGAGACGGCACGCTGGCCCAGATCCGCGTGGGCGAGGGCGGCGGCCGCACCCTCGTCACGGTGGGCCTTTTGCGGGCGGGCAATTACCGGGTTTTCGCCCTGCCGGACCCGTACCGGGTGGTCATCGACGTCTACGCCGACTCCGGAGCCGGAGAGGCCGGCCCGGACGTCGCCGGAACGGACCATGTGCGGGACACGCTGGAAGAGCTTCAGCGTGAACAGAAATCCGCCCCGGCCAGAGAAGAGACGGCCGCCAAAGGCTCCCGGAAAGGCAGGAAGCAGGGGGATGCGGCTGACGCCCGGGCATCGAAATCCGGCCAGCCGGCCTTGGTGCCCAGCGCGAAACAGAAGAAGTACTCCGGTTCCCTCATGGAGCAGCTCGGGCTGAAAGTGCGCACCGTCATGATCGATGCCGGTCACGGGGGAAAGGATCCGGGAGCCATCGCCAACGGCGTGCGGGAGAAGGATGTCAATCTGCGCATGGCCAGGATCATGGGCAACATGCTCCAGGCCCAGGGATTCAAGGTGCTCTACACGCGGACCACGGATAAGTTCATCCCTCTGGAGGAACGAACGGCCCTGGCCAACGCCAAAGGCGCGGACCTGTTCATCTCCATCCACTGCAACGCCTACAAGGACCCGAAGGTCCACGGACTGGAGGTCTATTATCTGAATCTGGCAACGGACGCCCAGGCCGTGCGCGTCGCCGCGCGGGAGAACGGCGTTTCGGCAAAGAAAATCAGCGACATGCAGTTCATTCTTTCGGACCTGATGCTCAATTCCAAAATCAACGAGTCCCGGCAGATGGCCGCCCTGGTGGAAAAGGAAGTCATGCGCGGCGTGGGACCCCGGTACAAGATATCCAGCCACGGCTCCAAGGGCGCGTTTTTCTATGTGCTGACCGGAGCCCGGATGCCATCCGTGCTGGTGGAACTCGGTTACCTGACCAATCCGAAGGAAGCGGCGCGCCTTGATTCCGACGAATACCTCACGGTCATGGCCAGGGGGCTGGTCAACGGCATCATGGCCTATAAGAAGAAACTGGAACGGTATTCGGGATGACGCCTCCCGTCCGTCACGCCGCCGTTTGCAGATGCGTCTTTTTCGCTGGCACCCGTAATGAGCGGCCCATGCCGGAGCGTACGGCATGATTTTCCCTTTGGGGTCGGTGGTCAACGCTCTGGCCATTGTCACCGGGGCGGCCGTCGGGGTTCTGCTGCACGGCCGGTTGCCCGAGAACATGCGCAGAATCGTCTTTCAGGGGCTGGGGCTGTGTGTCGTGGTCATCGGCATGCAGATGGCCCTGCGGGGAGAAAATTTTCTGCCCGTGGCCCTGAGCGTGCTGATGGGCGGCGTCCTCGGTGAATATCTCCGGCTGGAGGAGCGTTTCTCCGCACTGGGCGGGCGGCTCAAGACTCTTTTGCGCTCGGGCAATGCCCGGTTCGTGGAGGGGCTGGTCAACGCCTCGCTCATCTACTGCGTCGGAGCCATGGCCATACTGGGCTCCTTTGACGAGGGCGTCCGGGGCGATCATTCCATTTTGTTCACCAAATCCCTGCTGGACGGCTTTGCGTCCATCGCCCTGGCCTCGACACACGGTTCCGGAGTACTCTTCTCGGCCGTACCGGTTTTGATCTATCAGAGCGCACTCACGATTTTCGCCGGTTTTTTCCAGCCCTGGTTTTCGGAATATCTCATCGCCCAGCTCACCGCCACGGGCGGCGTGCTGGTGCTGGGAATCGGCATCAATCTGCTGGGTGTCACGACCATCCGCCTTTCCAGCCTGTTGCCGTCCCTTGCGGTCATCGTGCCCTTGTCTCTTTTTTAGGAGAGGGGCGCAGCCTCGCGTTTGAAGTGGTGCGGCCCTGCCCGGATACGCCGGGGATGCGGCACCATTTCCTGCCGGGATGCGTCTCAGACGCATCGCGATCCAAGCGGATCAGCTTTCCATTTTTCTCTGAAAATCCCGGTATCTTCCGGCATATGGCGGATATCCGAAAAACGCCGACCCCGAGACCAGCACGTCCGCGCCCAGATCCGACAGCTCGCGGGCGTTGTCCAGAGTCACGCCGCCGTCCACCTGGATCAGAGTGGACAGGCCTCTCTCCCGGATCATCTCTGAAAGAGCGGCGATTTTTTCCTTGCAGAAGGGAATGAACTTCTGGCCGCCGAAGCCCGGATTGACGCTCATGACGAGCACCATGTCCAGCTGCGGCAGCAGATATTCGGCGGCGTTCAAAGGCGTGGCCGGGTTGAGGGCCAGACCGGTTTGCATGCCCGCCTCGCGGATGGCGCTGATGGTGCGTTCCAGATGCACGCCGGTCTCGGCGTGCACGCAGAGCAGGTCGGCTCCGGCGTCGGCGAACTCCCGGATGTAGCGTTCGGGATGGTCGATCATCAGATGCACATCGAAAAAAAGCTTGGACGAGGCCCGCAAAGCCTTGATGACCGGCGGTCCGAAGGTGATGTTGGGCACGAACAGGCCGTCCATGACATCCCAGTGCACCCACTCAAGGCCAGCCGCTTCCAGAGCCTCAAGCTCGCCCCGCAGATTGCCGAAATCCGCCGACAGCAGCGACGGAGACAGGATGAACCGGCGCATCATTCCTCCCGGTCCCCCATTTTGAAGTCCACCTGAATTTTATACATCTTGTCGGCGGGCAGGTTCAAAATGGCGATGCCGGTCTTTCGGGTGATTGCGGCCAAGGTCTCCTGCACATTCTCCCAGGATGGCCCGATGAAAGTGAACCAGAAATTCTGGCGATGGTCGCGCAGGTAGCTGTGGGTCACGCCGGGCAGCCGGTTCACCTCGGCACTGAATTCTTCCATGCGATCCTCGGGCACGCGGGCCGCGCACAGGGTGGAGCGCCAGCCCAGCCGGGCCGACTGGAAATTGGCCCCGATGCGGCGGATGACCCCTTTTTCCGTGAGCGCCCGGACCCTGGCCAGGGTTTCGGCCTCGGTCAGCCCCACCTGTTCGCCGATGGCGGCGTAAGGGCGGCTTTCCAGCGGGAATCTGGTCTGTATGATATCCAGAATTTTCTTGTCGTGGGCGTCCATCATTCCTCCGCGGCCTTGCGGGGCAGATAGGTGCACAGGGGCTCCTCGGCCATGTAGTTGTCGTTCATGGAATGGGCCCTGGCTCGGCAGCCGCCGCAGACCCTGTGGTATTCGCAGACTCCGCATTTGCCCTCGTATTCCTTCTGGCTGCGGAATTGTCTGAACTGTCTGGAAGAGCGCCAGATCTCCGGGAAGGGGGTGTCGCGGACGTTGCCGCAGTCCAGCTCCAGATAGCCGCAGGGCTGCACCTGCCCCACATGGGAGATGAAGCAGAAGCCCGTGCCGCCCAGACAGCCGCGGGTCATGGCGTCCAGTCCGAAATTTTCGGGAGTGACGGGCACGCCTTCCGCTTTGGCCCGCTGGCGCATGATGCGGTAATAATGCGGGGCGCAGGTGGCCTTGAGATGCATTTTTGTGGTTTTGCGAAAATCGTAGAACCAGTTCAGCACTTCTTCGTACTCCCCGGCCGTGATCACCTCCGCGCCGAGCTTCGCGGCCCGGCCCGTGGGCACCAGCAGAAAAATATGCCAAGCCGCCGCCCCCAGCCGCTCGCACAGGTCAAAAATCTGCCTGAAGCTGCCCAGATTGGCGCGGGTGACGGTCGTGTTGATCTGAAACTCCAGCCCGGCCTCCTTCAGATGGCGGATCCCACGCATGGAGGCATCGAAGGCGCCGGGCACGCCGCGAAAGTCGTCATGACTGGCCGCGTCCGGGCCGTCTATGGAGATGGAACATCGCTTGACCCCGGCCTCACGGATGAGGACCGCGGTTTCCGGAGTGATCAGCGTCCCGTTGGGAGACATGACGCAGCGCAGGCCCTTGTCCGTGGCGTAGCGCATGAGCTCGTACACATCCGGACGCATCATGGGATCGCCGCCGGTGAAAATGATGATGGGAGTGCCCACCTCCGGAAAAGTGTCGATGAGGGCCTTGGCTTCGGCGTTGCTCAGTTCGCCCTCGTAGGGCTCCAGATGGGCTTCCGCCCGGCAGTGCTTGCAGGCCAGATTGCAGGATCTGGTCACTTCCCAGGCAATGAGCTTGCAGGCCGGAGTGCCGTCGGCCAGAGTTCTGACCATGCCCTGCCCCGTTCCATGCGGGTGCCCGCCTAGTCCGTGAGGATGGGCCGTCTGGTGCGGATGCCCGGCCATCAGAAATGCCCCGCCTTGAGCAGATCCTGCGCGAAATATGTGAAGATGAGGTCCGCTCCGGCCCGTTTGAGTCCGATGAGGCTTTCCAGGGCCACGGCGGTTTCGTCGATCCAGCCGTTCATGGCCGCGGCCTTGATCTGGCTGTACTCGCCGCTGACCTGATATGCGCCCACGGGCACGTCGAAACTGTCCCGGACCTGCCGGATGATGTCCAGATACGGCAGGCCGGGTTTGACCATGATGATGTCCGCGCCCTCGTCAATGTCCGCCGCCGCTTCGCGCAGACCCTCACGGGAGTTGGCCGGATCCATCTGATAGGTCTTGCGGTTGCCGAATCTGGGCGCACCCTCGGCTGCATCGCGAAACGGACCGTAAAAGGACGAAGCGTATTTCACGGCATAGGACATGATGGGCGTGTTCTGGAAACCGGCCTTGTCCAGGGCGGTCCGGATGGCGGCCACGCGGCCGTCCATCATGTCCGACGGCGCGATGATGTCGGCTCCGGCCCGGGCCTGGGAAACGGCGGCGGCGGCCAGCAGCCCCAGAGTGGAGTCGTTTTCGATCTCTCCCTGCGGCGTCACCAGACCGCAATGCCCGTGGGAGGTGTATTCGCACAGGCAGGTATCGGCCACGACCATGACTTCCGGCCATTTGTCCTTGATCCGCCGGATGGCCCGCTGCACGATACCGTCATCGGCTCCTGCCTGAGAGCCCTCGGGATCTTTGTGCCTGGGCACGCCGAAAAGAATGAGGGCTTTCAGGCCAGCGTCCACCGCGCCGCCCACTTCAATCATCAGCTCGTCAAGCCCCAGCTGGAACTGGCCGGGCATGGATGGAATTTCGCGGCGCAGGCCGGGGTCGGACTCCACCACAAAATAAGGCTGGATCAGATCTTCATTCGATAAACGGGTCTCCCGGACCAGGTTGCGCATGGTACGGGATGAACGCAGCCTGCGGCCGCGATGGAATGCATACATAGGATGACATCCTTAGTTGAAGAAGATGTGCTCAATAAAATATAATCATTTTAATATGTTGCATCAAAAGTTCACTGTCTTTCAAATTCGCCTATCCTATCAGGGCTCAGTCCGGTGGTCCAGACTTGGGTGCATCTGAAACCCGGAGTGAACGGCCAAGAAAAAAGTCCGAAGCGCGGCAGTTTTCGACGCGCTCCGGACTTTGTCGGCAAGAAATGGCGGAGAGGGTGGGATTCGAACCCACGTACGGATTATGAGTCCGTAACCCGATTTCGAGTCGGGCGCGTTACGACCGGACTTCGCTACCTCTCCGCATGTTTGAAAAGACGTTTTTCCTCACGGCGCCGCTGAAAAAATCCGCTCAGTCTGGCGCTGCATTCATCCCGCAGCACCCCGCCGAAAATCCAGAAATGATGATTGCTCCACGGCAGGGACGCTCCTTCCAGACAGCTTTCCAGGCACCCCGCCTTGGGATCCCGGGCGGCGTAAACCACTCCAGCCAGCCGGGCCTGAATGACGGCCCCCACGCACATGATGCAGGGCTCCAGAGTCGCCACCAGAACCATGCCCGGCAGACGGTGGTTGCCCGCTCTGGCGCAGGCGTCGCGCAAAGCCAGGATTTCAGCGTGGGCGGTGGGGTCAGTCCCATGGATGGTCCGGTTTTCTCCCCTGCCCAGAACGCGTCCGAAGGCATCCACCACTACCGCACCCACGGGGACGTCCCCGCGTTGCTCCGCCATGTCCGCAAGACGCAAAGCCTCGTGCATGAACGGTTCCCAGGCCAGATGCGCTTCCGGTCCGGCAGGCGGAGACGATTGATAGAAAGTCATACCGGCCCTGTCAACGCTCCCGTGCCCCGCTCATCTGCCGCGCAGATAATCCACTCCGCCCTGAAGCAGGGCCGTGCCCAGAACGGAGGTTTCTCCCCTGGTCCACCGGGGATGGTTGGTCGGATGCGTGTACGCTTCCGGGTGCGGCATGAGCCCCAGAATCCGTCCCGAAGGATCGGTCAGCCCCGCAATGCCCAGCGGAGAGCCGTTGGGATTGGCCGGATACACCTGCGTCACTTCTCTCGTCTGCGGGTCAACATATTGCAGGGCAATGAGATTTTCCTCCCGCAATCGGTCCAAAATAGTCTCGTCGCCGGGGACCAGCTTGCCTTCGCCGTGGCGCACGGGGACATACAGGTAATCGAGCCCCCTGGTGAACACGCAGGGCGAAGCGGAATTTATTTTCAAGGTGACCCAGCGGTCCTCGTATCTGGCGGAGTCGTTGTGACTCAGGGATACCTGACGGGTGAAATATGCGCCGCCCAGAGCGGGTAAAAGCCCCAGCTTCACCAGCAGCTGGAAGCCGTTGCAGATGCCCAGAATCAGTCCGCCTCCATCCAGAAAGCGGCGCAGTTCGTCCATCAGCGGAGCGCCCCGGCGGGTGCGCATATGCCGCCAGCGCAGCGCCGCAGCCTGGGCCGAGCCAAGATCGTCGCCGTCAAGGAAGCCGCCGGGCAGAATCAGGAAGTTGTAGTCGGCCAGACGGATTCTGTCCGAGGTCAGGTCGGAAAAATGCGCAATGACGGTCTGGTCCGAACCAGCCTGATCCGCGGCAAAAGCGCATTCCCGCTCGCAATTCGTCCCATGGCCGGTGACCACCAGGGTCTTCACGTTCGCCATCAATCCCTCCGCGACCATATTTCTCAATCGGGGCAATCACTACAGCCCGGTCATGGCAGGCGCAAGCCCGAAAATTCTCCAGCCCCCGCCGTCCCTGGCATCCCTTGACAAGCGGCACATCCGTTGCCAGAAATGCTCGCGGTATAATATACGAGATGGGGCGGCCGGGAAGGAGCCCCATTTGTTTTATCAACAAACGGCAGACAAACTTTCAGCCGGATGGGACCGCGATGCATACCAAATTCATATTCGTGACCGGAGGCGTGCTGTCTTCGCTGGGAAAAGGACTGGCGGCCGCGTCCATCGCGGCCCTGCTCAAGGCCCGGGGGCTCCGGGTTTCCATCCAGAAGCTCGACCCGTATATCAATGTCGATCCCGGCACGATGAATCCGTTCCAGCACGGGGAGGTCTATGTCACGGACGACGGCGCCGAGACCGATCTGGATCTGGGGCATTACGAGCGCTATCTGGGCATCCATCTGAGCCAGCGCAATAACTACACTTCCGGCCGCATCTACAACACGGTCATCACCAAGGAGCGGCGGGGGGACTATCTGGGCGGCACCGTGCAGGTCATCCCGCATATCACCGACGAGATCAAATCGTCCATCCTGTCCCTAGCCGGGGATGATCTGGACGTGGCTCTGGTGGAAATCGGCGGCACCGTAGGGGACATCGAAGGCCTGCCTTTTCTGGAGGCTATCCGGCAGCTCCGGGCGGACCTGGGCAAGGACAATGTGCTGTACATCCATCTCACGCTGGTGCCGTACATCAAGACCGCCGGAGAAGTGAAAACCAAACCCACCCAGCATTCGGTAAAGGAGCTGCGCAGTCTGGGCATCCAGCCGGATATCATCCTGTGCCGCTCGGAAGTGGAGCTGGACGAGGAAATCAAGGGCAAGATCGCCCTGTTCTGCAACGTGGACAAGGACGCCGTGTTCACGGCCATCGACGTCAGTCATATCTACGAACTGCCCCTGACCCTGTACAATGAAGGGGTGGACCAGAAAATCGCCATCCTGCTGCGTCTGGCGGCCAAAAATCCGAATCTGCAGGAGTGGAAAAAACTCATCCACAGCCTGCACCACCCCAAAACCAGCGTGACCATCGCCATTGTAGGCAAATATGTGGATCTGAAGGAAGCCTACAAAAGCCTGCACGAGGCCCTGACCCACGGCGGCGTGGCCAATGACGCGGGCATCGATTTTCTGTACGTCAACTCCGAGGACATCACCCCGGAAAATGTGGCCGAAAAGCTGGCTCCGGCCCACGGTATTCTGGTGCCCGGCGGCTTCGGCATCCGCGGAGTGGAAGGAAAAATCACGGCCATCACTCACGCCCGCGAAAACGGGATTCCATTTTTCGGCATCTGTCTGGGCATGCAGTGCGCCGTCATCGAATACGCCCGGAACGTCATGGGGCTGACCAAGGCCCATTCGGAAGAGTTCGACCTGACCACCCCGGATCCGGTCATCTACCTGATGAAGGAATGGTTCGATTTCCGCAGACAGTGCGTACAGCGCCGCGACGCCGGCAGTGAAAAGGGCGGTACCATGCGTCTTGGGGCCTATCCATGCGCCATCGAGCCCGGCACCCGCGCCTTCGAGGCCTATGACACCCCCGAAGTGTTCGAGCGGCACCGCCATCGCTACGAGTTCAACAGCGCCTACCAGCAGCGGTTCGAGGAGGCCGGAATGACCGTCAGCGGTTTTTCCCCGGACAAGACTCTGGTGGAAATCGTGGAAATAAAGGACCACCCGTGGTTTCTGGGCTGTCAGTTCCATCCGGAGTTCACCTCCAAACCCATGCGGCCGCACCCGCTTTTCCGTGAATTCATCCGCGCGGCCGTGGCCTACAAAAACAAGGCAGGACAGTCCTCATGACCGGCCGCTCCACCGGCTCTGGCCCTTTTTTCATCGCCGGGCCATGCGCCCTGGAAAGCCTGGACCTGGCCATGACCGTAGCCTGCGAGCTGAAGACCATTGCCGACGCCCTGCGCGTGCCGCTTTTTTTCAAGAGTTCTTACGACAAGGCCAACCGCACGGCCGGGACGAGCTTTCGCGGGCCGGGGCTGGAAAAAGGCCTTGACTGGCTGGCGCAGATCAAAAGCCGCACCGGCCTGCCCGTGCTCACGGACATCCATGAACCGCATCAGGCCGCGACGGTGGCCCAGGTGGCCGACGTGCTGCAGATTCCCGCCTTTCTCTGCCGCCAGACGGATCTGCTTCTGGCCGCGGCCCGCACGGGGCGCACGGTCAATGTCAAAAAGGGTCAGTTCATGGCCCCGTGGGACATGCGCGGAACCGTGGACAAAATCCGCTCCGCCGGATTCGACGACATCTGGCTGACGGAGCGCGGCTCCATGTTCGGCTACAACAACCTGGTGGTGGACTTCCGCTCTCTGGCCATCATGCGGGAGACGGGCTGTCCGGTGGTCTTTGACGCCACCCATTCCGTGCAGCTCCCCGGAGGGCAGGGTCTGTCCTCGGGCGGCCAGCGCCAGTTCGTTCCCCATCTGTCCAGAGCGGCCGCGGCCTGCGGCTGCCAGGGCATTTTTCTGGAAGTGCATCCGGACCCGGACAAGGCTCTGTGCGACGGCCCCAACTCCTGGCCGCTGCACAAGGTCCGCCCCCTGCTCAAAGAACTTCTGTCCATCTGGAGCGTGCCCCGTGAATGCTGAACATGCGGCCAGAAACGTGCGCCTCGTGGTGCTGGACGTGGATGGCGTGCTGACGGACGGCGGCCTGTACTATGATTCCACGGGCGGTGTGATGAAACGCTTCAACGTGCAGGACGGGCTCGGCATCAAGATGGCCGCACGGGCCGGGCTCGAATTCGCCGTCATCACCGGGCTCGATTCTCCGGCCGTGGCCGGCCGGGTGGCAGAGCTCGGCATCCGGCATTATTATCCCGGTCAGCATCGCAAGGCCCCCTTCCTGCGCCAGATCTCGGAAAATTCGGGTATTCCCCTGCAACATGCGGCCTATATCGGCGACGACTGGGTGGACGCGGCACCCATGTCCCTGGTGGGACTGCCCATGGCCGTGGCCAACGCCAGGCCGGAAATCCTGCGCCTTGCGGCCTGGACGTCGACGGCTCGCGGCGGGCAGGGAGCTGTGCGCGAGGCTCTGGAATTCATCCTGAAGGCCCAGGGCAGGCTGGAATCCCTGTGGCAGGAGTGGGCCCAGGCGTGAAGCGCCTTGCCGCCGTGCTGGCCGCCGTCCTGCTGCTCGCGGGGCTGGGCATCCTCGGCAAATATGTACTCTGGCCCGAACGTCCGGGGCCGGATGCCACCGGAAAGCTGGACGTGGAACTGAGCCTGGAAGGAGTGGAGCTGAGTCAGGGCAAGGACGGCAGAAAGCTCTGGAGCCTTCGTGCCGCTGGAGCCGACTACGCCGACGCCGGAAAGGAACTGACCCTGGACGCTCCCGTGGTGACCTACTGGGGCGAAGACGAGGACATACCCGTACAGGTCGCGGCCCCAAAGGGGCAGGTCTGGCAAAAGGAAGACAGGGCCCGGATGTGGGACGGCGTGAACGCCACGCGCGGCGAATACCTGATGCACGCGGAAACGCTGGATTATCTCGGCGCGGAACGGAAGCTGGCCATGGCTGGCGGCGTGGACCTGACCGGGCGGAACATGCAGGTCCGGTCCGACGCCATGACCTATTTTCTGGAATCCGATGAAATTCTGGCCACGGGCAATGTCCAGGTGCTTCTGAACTGAAAAAACGGATGGTCTATGCGCATTTTCCTTCTGTTTCTGTTTGTGAGTCTTTCCTGTCCGGCCCTGGCCGCCCGGTCCGTTCCGGTCAGGATCACTTCCGACTCCATGCGGTATTCCCAGAAAAACGATCAGGTGGTCTTTTCCGGGGCCGTACACGTCATCCGCGAAGACATTGAACTCTGGTCCGACACGCTGACGGTGCTGCTGGAAAAGTCCGCATCATCCCCCCCCGCAAACAAACAGCCCGTCATGGACCAGCAGTCCTCCATCAAAAGGATCGTGGCCCAGGGCAATGTGCGCATCAAGGCCGACAGGGACAGGTCCGGAACCTGCGGCAAGGCCACCTATGAAGCCAAATCCGATCTGCTGACTCTGGAGGGCGATCCCGTGCTGCGGGAAGGACCGAACACCATCCAGGGCGAAGTGATCAGGCTCTACATTGAGGAGAACCGCAGCGAGGTCATCGGAGGCAAAAAACGGGTGGAAGCCATTTTCATCACCCCCGACAGCAAGCCGGGGGGGAAGCGGTGAGTTGCCTGACCGGGCTGGATCTGGCCAAGCGTTACGGAACCCGGGATGTGGTCCGGGATATCCGGCTTGAGGTCCGCCAGGGAGAAGTGCTGGGCCTTCTTGGCCCCAACGGTGCGGGAAAAACAACCACCTTCTACATGCTGGCCGGGATCGTGCGACCCACGCGCGGACAGGTCGTGCTGGACGGACTGGACATCACCCGCTGGCCCCTGCACAGACGCGCCCGCCAGGGCATGAGCTATCTGCCCCAGGAAAGCTCCATTTTCCGCAAGCTGACCGTACGCCAGAACCTGCAGATCATTCTGGAATACTCCGGTCTGTCCCCGGCCGATCAGAAGCGGGCTGCGGACAGATTGATGGAGGAACTGGGCATCACCAAGCTGGAGCATCAGCCGGCGGCCTATCTCTCGGGAGGAGAACGGCGGAGGCTGGAGATCGCCCGGGCCCTTATCCAGAATCCCAAATTCATTTTGCTGGATGAGCCCTTCGCTGGCATAGACCCTCTGGCCGTGGACGACATCCAGCTCATCATCCAGGAACTGCGGGGGCGGGGCATCGGTGTGCTCATTTCCGACCACAATGTTCGGGAAACCTTGCAGATCTGTGACCGCGCCTATCTGGTCTACGACGGCCAGATCATTCTGTCCGGGACCCCAAGAGAGATTGTGGACGATTCCAGAGCGCGCAAGGTGTACCTGGGCGAGGGTTTTTCCCTGTGAAAAAGTCTTTTCCAAAATTCCCGAAGATTGCCAGAGCCCGTGTTCTGTGGCAGATCCATTGAGGATAATTTCACAAAAACCGGTCCATGCACGGTAAGGCGAAAATGTACGAATATGGGTCTTGAACTCCGTCAGAATCTCAAGCTGACCCAGCAGCTGGTCATGACGCCCCAGTTGCAGCAGGCCATCAAACTGCTGCAACTGTCGCGTTTTGAACTGCTGGAAGCCGTACAGCAGGAAATGCTGGAAAACCCCATGCTCGAAGAGGCTCCCAGGGAGCTCTCCGAAGAGGCGGAAATTCCGGATTCGGCAGGCGACGATCCGCGGGAGTTCACTTTTGAAGAAGCGGACCTTGTCCACAACGCGGACTGGGAAAACTATCTGGGCGATTTTTCCAGTACCGCCAAGCAGGCGCAGTTCAAGGAGACGGAAGCCCTCGAGGAAATGACCTCCTACGAGGCCAGACTCGCGGGCAAGCCGTCTCTGGAAGGACACCTCCTGTGGCAGCTTCGGCTGTCCAATATCACCGAGGAAGAAAAGGCCATTGGCGAAGCCATCATCGGCAACCTGGACTCTCAGGGCTACCTGGAGGCCTCTGCCGAGGAGATTGCCGCCGAAAACGGATTTTCTCCAGCCCAGGTGGAAGCCGTCCTGTATCACATCCAGCGTTTCGATCCTGTGGGAGTGGCCGCGCGTTCTCCCAGAGAATGTCTGCTGGTGCAGCTGGACGTGCAGGAACATGACGATCCCATCTTGCTCTCTCTGGTGGGCGACCATCTGGAAGATGTTGAAAAACGCCGCTACAAACCCCTGCTGCGCAAGTTTCGAATCCAGCTGGAGGATCTGAAAGCTTATCTGGACATCATCCAGTCTCTGGATCCCCTCCCGGGGGCCAGTTACGGCAGCGAAAGCACGGTCTATGTCAGCCCCGACGTTTTTGTGTACGAATACGAAAATGATTTCGTCATTGTCATGAATGACGACGGCCTGCCCCGCCTTCAGCTCAGTCCCTACTACATGGAGGACATGAACCTGACGGCCAAGGGGGCGGAGCGGGAATATCTGCACGACAAGATGCGTTCGGCCATGTGGCTGATGAAGAGCTTGCACCAGAGGCAGAAAACCCTGTACAAGGTGGTTGAAAGCATCATCCGCTTCCAGCGCGATTTTTTCGAGCATGGAGTGACAAGGCTCAAGCCGCTCATTCTGAAGGATGTGGCCGACGATATCGAGATGCATGAATCCACCGTGAGCCGGATCACGACCAATAAGTATGTAGCCACGCCCCACGGCATTTTCGAGTTGAAATTCTTCTTCAACTCCGCGCTGGAAATGGACGACGGCACCCAGGTCGGCTCGGAATCCATCCGGGCCGTCATCAAGAAGATGGTCAGCGAGGAAAATCCCAAAAAGCCTTACAGCGACGAAAAGATTGCGGCCGTATTGAAAGAAAAGCTGGACGTGAACATTGCCCGGCGGACCGTGGCCAAATACCGGGCGGTACTCGGCATTGAATCGTCCTCCAAACGCAGGCAGATTTTCTGAACCCTTTCGCCCGTGGAGTCCGGACGCGAGGGATATCCCCGACTCAGCAGGAGAGTTCTTATGGAAATTACCTTCAATTTCAAGAACTTCGATCCATCCGACCACCTTCGGAAATACGCCAGGGACCGCTTCGGCAAGCTGGGTAAATTCATGACCGGAACCGAGAACGCCGAGTTGCAGGTCAACCTCGAAGTGGAAAAATTCCGGCACATCGCCGACGTGGTGCTGACGGGCAAAAACGTGCATATTTCCGCCCGGGAAGATAGCGGGGACATGTATTCCACTGTGGACATGGTCTGGGACAAGCTCGAAGCTCAGATGCGCAAAATCCGTGACAAGGACAAGTCCAGACGCAGGGGCGCCGACTCCGCGCGCATGGATGCCGCCCGCTTTGACGAGGACCAGGGCGGCCGGGTCAGGCCCGATATTCAGCGGATGGACCGCTACTCGCCCAAACCCATGGTGGAGGAAGAAGCCGCCATGCAGCTGGAAAACACGGATGACGAATTTCTGGTGTTTCTGAACGCGGAAAATGAGCGGGTCAACGTCATCTACCGGCGCAAGGGCGGCGGTTTCGGCCTCATCGACCCCGGGGTATAGGGAATGAAGCTTGCGGATTATCTGCACAGGGATCTGATCATCTCCGACCTTTCGGCCAGGACCAAATCAGAGGTTCTGGCCGAACTCGTTTCCCCTCTGGGGCACAGGGCTCCCGGCCTCGACCTCCAGCGCGCGGCCGAGGTCCTGATGGACAGGGAGACGCTCGGCACCACCGGCATCGGAGACGGCATCGCCATCCCTCACGGCAAAATGGACTGTCTGGAGGAAGTGTTTGTCGTGGTGGGCCGCAGCCAAAGCGGCGTGGACTTCGCCAGTCTGGACCGCGAACCCGCGTTCATATTTTTCATGATCCTGGCCCCGGCCAATGTGGCCGGCCTGCATCTGAAACTTCTGGCCGCCATCTCCCGCCGCCTCAAGGAAGAAGCTTTCCGTCAGGCCTTCCTTGCCGCTCCGGACGAAGAGGGTCTGTGGGAACTGCTGCAGACCGTGTAGCGGAGAAACGCCATGCTGTCCGTGCCCGAACAGAACAATGTGGTCATCGTGTCCGGCATGTCCGGCTCCGGGAAAAGCACGGCCCTGGATGTCTTCGAAGACATGGGCTTTTTCTGCGTGGACGGGCTGCCGGTGCGCATGGCCCCGGCTCTTGTGGAATTTTTTCTGCAGTCCATGGCCAAGGAATACTCCGGCCTTGCTCTGGGCATGGACCTGCGCCAGGCCGACTTCGCCGGACAATGGCGGGAAGCGCTGAAGGACATGGAAAAATTCTCCATCCACCCGGCCCTGATTTTTCTGGACGCTTCGGATCAGACCCTGCTGCGCCGCTACGCGACCACCCGCCGCCCGCACCCCCTGGCCGACGTGTCAGGACTGGAAGCAGCCCTCGGCAGGGAGCGGGAAATCCTGCGGCCCATCCGCGCTCAGGCCGATCTGGTGGTGGACACGTCGGATCACTCCGTCCATGATTTGCGCCGGGTAATCCAGAAAAAATGGCGCAACCTGACCTCCCGTAATCAGGGCATGCGCGTGCATCTCATTTCCTTCGGCTTCAAATACGGCGTTCCGGCCGAAGCGGACATGGTCATGGATCTGCGCTTTCTGCCCAATCCCTATTTTGACGAAGCACTGCGCCCCATGTCCGGCAAGGACGAACCCATCGCGCAGTTTGTTCTGGGTCAGGAGCCGGGGCGCGAATACCTGCGGCGGCTTCTGGAGTTTCTGGATTTCACCCTGCCGCTGTACTCGTCCGAGGGCCGATACCGGCTGACCATGGCCTTCGGCTGCACGGGGGGCCGCCACCGCTCCGTGGCCGTGACGGAGGCTGTTCTCGCTCATCTGCGCAGCCGGGATTACGCGGTGACAGTGGAACATCGTCATTTCAGCCTGGGGTGACAGGAGGAATAATGGTCGGCGTGATTGTGGTGACCCACGGACAGTTCGGTAAATATCTGCTCGAAGCGGCCCAGACCATCTTGGGGCCTCAGGAACAGTGTGCGCATGTGGCAGTGGAAGGCGCGGTGGATGTGGGCGGCATTCTGGGACAACTGAAGAGCACCGTGAAAAAGATGGATTCCGGAAACGGAGTGATCATCCTGACGGACATGTTCGGGGGCACGCCGTCGAACATCAGTCTGTCCCTGTTGCAGGAGGGAAAAGTCGATGTGCTGACGGGCGTGAACCTGCCCATGCTGCTCCGGATTCTGGGCATGCGCGAGCAAGATCTTGCCCAACTGGCTCTGGAAGCCAAAAATGCCGGCATTCAGGGCATCGTGGTGGCTGGCGAAGTGCTTTCCCGCAAAGTGGAGAGCTAGGCCATGGAGTGGTTCCGCATTGACAACCGGCTGGTGCACGGACAGGTCATCGCCGCCTGGCTGCCCCATCTCCGGGCCAGAATCCTGGTGGTCGCCAACAACGAACTGGCCGGAGACGAACTGCGCCGGGAAATCATGAGTCTGGCGGTGCCGAGCGACATCACGTTTCTGTGCTGTCCGGTTTCCGATACCGCGGATACGCTGCGCCGCATCCGGATATCCTCACCCGACGAGCATGTTCTGGTCCTGTTCGCCGACTGTGCCGACGCCAGGGCCGCATACCTGGCCGGAGCGGTATTTCAGGTGCTGAACCTCGGCAATCTGCATTACGGGCCGGGCAAGGAGCAGATCTGCGAGCATATCGCGCTCAGTCAGGATGACAGAAACTGTCTGCAATACTTCACGGATCAGGGCGTGGAGATCGATTTCCGCTGTGTGCCTACCGCCACGCCCAAGGTGACGGCCCTATGATTACAACACACGATATTCTCGTTTTGTCGGGCAGCGGTTTTTTTTTGCCCTCCTTTCCCTGACCCGCTTCGCCTTTGATCTGGGCTTCGTACACCGCCCCCTTTTCGCGGCCGCCCTGTGGGCTCTTTTCACCTGGAAAATCCAGCCAGCTCTGGGCGCCGGAATTTTCTTCGAGCTGCTTTGGCTGGATCTGTTCCCCGCCGGGACATTCATCCCGCCGCAGGGTCTTCTGGCCCTGAGCATAGTGCTGACCATTGCGGCATGCCTGCCGGAAGCGGACATGCGCATCATCACTCTGGCTATCGTCTGCGCCCTGCCTCTGGCTTATTTCGGCGCATGGCTGGAGCAGCTCTACCGGAAACGCCAGAACCTGAGTTACAATGCGGTCATTTCATGGAACCGCCGTCATCCGGCCCATTCCATGACACCGCAGACATTGACCCGCCGGGCTCTCGCGGAGCTTTTTCTGCTGTATTCCGGACTTTTTCTGCTGTGTGTTCTGCCGCCGCTTCTGATACTCAAAACGGTAGGCTTCTGGCTCGGGGCAGGCTTCCAGCCCACCTGGCCGTTTCTGTGGGCCGCCGCCTGTACCGGGGCAATATTGTCTCTGCGTATCCATAAGGCGCAGATTACGGCGGGACTGGCGCTGCTTCTCGGGATGCTGGTGGGGATATAGTCAGCCCATCTTCATATCATACATTTTGCAGACCATCTTTCCCCGGTCTCCACAAACGGACAGCCTGGAAGGGGATGACGGGGCAACCTGACCGCATGCCCCCAATGGCCGGGAAGTGCCGCTATCTGGTGGTCAGGCCGTATTTTTTGAGACGGTATTGCAGGCTGCGGCGACTGATGCCCAGAGCCTTGGCCGTGCGCTCCCGGTGGCCGCCGCATTTGCGCAAGGTATCTTCCAGAGCATTTCGTTCCGCCGCTTCCAGAGGGCTCTCCTTAAGGACGGACGATGAAGACGCCGCCGACTCGGCCGGAGCGCGCAGGTGATCCGGCAGGTCCCGCACGTCAAGAATGTCGTCACGGCACAGGATCAGGGAACGCTCCAGCACGTTTTCCAGCTCGCGCACATTACCCTTCCACTCGTACCGCATCAGGGCCTCCAGAAATTCGCGGCTGACGGAGCGCAGGGGTTTGCTGTTTTTCTGCCCGAGCTTGCGCAGCAGATAGTCTGCCAGCAGGGGGATATCCTCCAGCCGCTCCCGCAGAGGCGGAATACGTATCTCCAGAACATTCAGCCGGTAATAGAGATCTTCCCGAAAGGTTCCCTTTTCGATCATGTCCGGCAGCCGACGATTGGTGGCCGCAATGAAACGCACATCCACACTGACAGGTGCGATGCCGCCCAGAGGCTCCACCACGCGCTCCTGCAGGGCCCGCAGAATTTTGGCCTGAAGAGTCAGAGGCAGCTCGCCTATTTCATCCAGAAAAAGCGTTCCGCCCTCGGCCAGCTGGAAGCGGCCGGGCTTGTCCTGGGCCGCGCCGGTAAAGGCCCCCTTAACGTAGCCGAAGAGCTCGCTTTCCAGCAGATTTTCAGGAAGGGCCGCGCAGTTGACCTTGACCAGAGGACCATTTTTGCGGTGACTGTGCTCGTGCAGCATCTGCGCCACCAGTTCCTTGCCCGTGCCGGATTCGCCCAGGATCAGCACATTGGCCTCGCTTGGTCCCACCTGCTCGATGAGCTCCACAACGGCGCGCATATCCGGGCTGTCGCCGATGATCCGCGTTTCGCGCATCCGGCCGATCTGCTTTTTAAGCTCTCTGTTCTCCCGCCGCAGGCTGGCATGCTCGGCGGCCTTCTGCACCACGGCCAGCAGTTCGTCGTTGTCAGCGGGCTTGCTCAGGTAGTCGAAGGCTCCGGTCTTCATGGCCTCCACGGCGCTGCCCACATTGCCGAAGGCAGTGAGCATGATCACCGGCGGAAAGGTCCCGCTCTCGCGCAGCCGCTGCAACACCTCAAGCCCGCTCATGCCGGGCATGCGCATGTCCAGCAGCACCACATCCACGGATTTGGTGCGCAAAATGTTTAGCCCGGTGGCGCCGTTGTCGGCCTCCAGCACCCTGAAACCGGCGTCACCGAGGACAACCCGGACCATGAGGCGATGGGCTGGTTCGTCGTCAATGACCAGAACAGTATGGGGCATCTTCGGATTCCTCATGGGGTTGCGGGAAAAGAAGGGACACGGTGGTGCCGTTTCCGGGACTGGTTTCGATGGAAATGATCCCGCCATGCTCCTGCATGATGGCGTGCACAATGGCGAGACCCAGGCCCGTGCCCTGGTTTCTGGTGGTGAAAAAAGGCTCCAGAGCGTGCTCGCGTTCCTCGGCGCTCATGCCCCGGCCGTTGTCTTCTATTTGGATGCATACGCCTGCATCCCCGGGCAGACTGCGCAGAATGATTTTTCCGCCGTCCTCCGGCATGGCGAAAACGCTGTTCATGACCAGATTGATGAGAGCCTGTTTCAGGGCGTCCCGATCCGCAAAAACGGTATCAACTCGGACGTCATACTCCAAAATACAGTTTCTGGCCTGCAGATCCATGAACAGCAGATTTTTTGTCTCCTCGAAGACATCCTCGAGAGCGGTCTGGACAAAATCAAGCTGGCGGGGCCGGGCCAGAAAAAGCAAATCCGTGATGACCCGGTTCAGGCGGTCCGCTTCCTGAACCATGGTCCGGGCGTAAAGCTCTTCGGGCTCGCGACCAGCCAGCTTTTTCGAAAAAAACTGGGCGAAGCCGCGCAAAGCCGAAAGAGGATTGCGGATTTCATGGGCCACACCGGCAGCCATGCGGCCAATGGCGGCCAGCTTTTCGTTTCGGTGCAGCTCCCTCTCCAGACTGGCCAGCTCCGTGCGGTCGCGGATGAGCACCAGAATCTGCCCGGAACCATCCTTGAGGGCCAGCTGCAGGACCTCCAGGTGCCTGCCCCCGGCGCGGACTGTGCTCCAGCCCTGTTCGGGGCAGCATGGAGCCGCCATACCCAGGGCTTCGAAGGCATGGGCAAAGCCCTGTCCCACCATCTCCTGATTCCCCATCAGAGTCAGCGCCGCCGGATTGGCGGCCATGATGACTCCATCGGCGGACAAGGTCAGCAGTGCATCGGGCATGTTGTCCAGAAGGCGGGCGTTGAAGGATTCCAGACGTTGCAGGCGGCGGCCCTGCTCCGCCCGCCGCAGGACGGCCATGAGCAGCGCCCAGAACAGAATGGTCACAGCCAGAATATACCCGGTCTGCAAAATGGCATTGTGCCGGTATTTTTCAAAGCCTTCCAGACGCCGGGTCATGTCCACGCCCACCAGCAAAAGCGGCTGCTGCGCGTCCGGAGGGCATCCACCGTCACGGCACAGAATGCCCATAGCCAGCTGGCTGATGCGCCCCAGCACCATGATGGGCTGACCCTCGAAATTCATTTCTCCACTCCACTCGCCCGCGCTCATGCGTTCCCAGGCGATGGTCGGCAGCTGCTCCTGCAACGATTTCGGATCGCTGTGCGAAGACAGGAGAATATGCCCCAGTGGATTATACAGGCCGATGAAGCGTGCATCCGTTCGCCTGATGTACTCCCGCAGGAGATCGCGGGCCAGAGTGCGGTGCAGCAGGGCCGCTGTGCCCGAAGGATCGATCATGGACGGCAGGCGGAATTCCCGGCGCAGATTGATTTCGATTCCCGCTGCAATGCTGCGGGCATTTTCCAAAGCGTGCTCGCGGTAGGATTCCTGCTGTTGGCGCAGGTTGCGCCAAGTGGAGAAACTGAGGGCCAGACCGAGAACGAGAACGGCCAGAGTCGCTATTGTAATGGTGCGGCTGCTTCCGGACGGCAGGGCGATCTTCACGAATATCCTCTAAAAGGCAAAGGCCGCAGGGGATGCGGCCTTTGCCAGGTACAAGGGAGGGAGAGAGAAGTTGAGAAACTGATCAGGTTGTGGGGCCGCCTTGAGGGCAAGGCCTGTGTCCTCTGCCTTCCGAGCAACCGCTTCCACAGGAAGCCGAGGGGAGCGGTTTGCCCGTAATTTCTGTCAATTCCAGTCGATAAGCGGCGTTCAACTCCGTCTTCTTAGACTGCAGCATGTTAATCTCCTTGACAAGCTTCTGCATAGCGGCTTTATCCGCCGGAGTCGCGGCAAAGAGAGATTCCAGAGCCTGTTCCTTGTTCTTCAGCTCTTTCTGAAGCGCAAAGAGTTCTTCGTGATGCTTGTCGGTGGCTTTGCGTACTTTTTCCTGCTGTTCCGCAGTCAGGTCGGTCATGAAGCCCTGATAATGGCCACCGTGTCCATTTTGCCCTCCACAGCGCGCCTGATCGAGGCATTCTTTTGGTGAAGAACAATCTTTAACGGCGTGGCCTCTTTGACCGGGACAGCCTCCGCCTCGGTGCGCATAAGCACCTGCGGCCACGGCCAAGGCCAGCATGGTGAAGAGAAGAATTCTGATTTTCATGATGCTCCTGTCTGTTTTTCTGGAGGAAGGTTGGTTTTGTTGGTTCGCAAAACATTCAGCACGGTCTGTGCCAAAATTGGAAATCTTGCTATATTGGGATATTGCATTTTCTCGGCTTTGAAGTACCCTTATTTTTGTACCTATTTTTGCACATTTTTTCAATATGTGCAAATCATATGTATCCCTTGCCTTCACGACAGGAAGGATTAACTTTCAGTACTACAGTTGAAGCAGCTACCCCGGAATGAACACAGGAGGAGATATGTGCAAAGGCTGTGGATGCATGAGAGGCAAGAAGGCCACAGTGGTCAGTCATGACCATGAACACAGGCATGGGGATATGATCCACAGTCATCCCCATGATCACGAAAAGGAGCATTCCCACGACGGAGAAACTCCGGTACACGAGGATCACAAGCACTAAAAACATCAGCCGCGCGCCTGCGGGCGGGCGGCTTTTTTGCGGGTAGACATGAAAAAAACAGGCATGATTGTTCTGGGACATGGCAGCCGACGCAGAGAAGCTACGCGGCAATTTGAGGAAATGGTTCGCCGGGTGGCCGGGAGCCTGCCCCAAGTGATAGTCGTGCCCGCTTTTTTTTCCTTGGGGCAGCCGGATTTACCCACCCAGGCCCAGATTTTAGAAAACCATGGATGCGGCCGTATCGTAATCATGCCCTATTTTCTCTACAATGGCGTGCACATCGAAAAAGACATCCCCGCCCTGCTGGCCGAGCTCAAAATGCGATACCCGCATCTGGACTTCGTGCTGCAGCCGACCCTGGAGAACGATCCGGCCATGGAACGGCTGGTTTTGGAACGTCTTCAGGACGCTATCACGCTGTAGCCACATTTTCCGCTATCGATGTGACTCCGATGAGAACACGAGAGCGAGGCCCTTGCCTCATAGGTGGTGATAATGCTGGCGGGAAAGGACGGGCGGACACTTGATAAGAAAAGCAATTTTGCGATTGACAACTCCAAAAGTTTAGGCCAGATATCTTTTTCTGAAGCGGGGCTGTAGCTCACCTGGGAGAGCGCTTGAATGGCATTCAAGAGGTAGTCAGTTCGATCCTGATCAGCTCCACCATAAAAGAAACCAACGGGTTATCCTGAAAAGGGTAACCCGTTTTTCTTTTGGTTTTGCCCCGACTGAAGAAAGAACGCCTCCGCATCTCTATAGCTATGAGATGGAAAAAAGATATGTAGCTTGAGCCAAAAAATATTTTCAGCGTAACAGGCCGCGCCTGCATCCCGCTGGGAACGAGGCTTCAAAAGACTGCCTTGAAAAAGCTGACCGGACTATGCGATGGTCCAATCCCGGCAACAGTTTGAATCAGCTGAACTCTAACCGTCTCGCGAGATCTGAGAGGAAGGCAAGCACATGACGTATTACACCGGATTGAAGCAAATCAAGGACGCCGCGGTACGCAAACGGACCATTGAGGGTTTGCAGCGTCTCCGGCTGGCGCTTGCCCAGGAGATCCCCACCCGAACGGCAAGCGATACGCTGCTGCTGGCGACTTGGAACATCCGGGAATTCGACTCCGGCAAATATGGTTACCGCAAAGAGGAACCTTATTATTACCTTGCCGAAATTCTGAATCGCTTCGATCTCATCGCCATCCAGGAGGTGCGCGACGGTCTGTACCCCTTGCAGAGGCTCTGCCAGCTGTTGGGAAGTGACTGGGATTTCCTCGTGACCGACGTGACGCTGGGAACATCCGGCAATGCCGAGCGCATGGCGTACCTGTATGACCGCAGAAAAGTCACCTTTACCGGCTTGGCTGCCGAGCTGGTGTTGCCTAAAGATAAAAATGCGCCGGAAGAACCCGTGCAGCTGGCACGCTCACCCTATATCGCGGGATTTCGGGCGGGATGGGCCTACCTGACTCTGGCCACAGTTCATATCTACTACGGCAAAGGTGTGGCTGTGGACCCGCGCCGATTGTCCGAAATCACGGCTTTCAGCCAGACAATTGCCAAAAACGCCGCCAAGCTTTCCGGCGCGCCACAGTACAAGCCCGGTTCGCCTCCACCGCCTGACAATCTCATCCTGCTCGGTGATTTCAATATCTTTAACCGTAAAGACGTGACGCTGGAGGCCATCACAAAGGCAGGGTTCGTCGTGCCCGAAGAACTGAACAGCATTCCAGGATCGAATGTCGCCAAAAACAAACACTACGATCAGATTGCCTACTACAAACGCCTGACACGTTTGAGACCCACTGGTCGTGCAGGCGTGTTCGACTTCTTCGAGCATGTCTACAGGCTGGACGATGAATCAGCATACACTGCTGACCGCGCTGAAAAACCCGGCCGCAGCTTTCAGGATTGGCGCACCTACCGCATGAGCGACCACCTGCCCATGTGGATTGAGTTGGGCATTGACGACAGCGACGCCTACCTGAACTCGCTGGTATAGTGCGCAAAAGCTCTTGTTCATGGGGCGGAGGTCACCCTGACAGAGGAATGAAATTGTCAAATGGACAATATGACGAGCTGATCAGATTTGGAGCTGCTGCAGGGCCAAAAGGTTGAATGCGGATGCGTGACGAGATCGGAAAAAATCAGCCGTCAATACGGAGCAGATCGTCTTCCAGCTCTTCCGGATATTCGCCGGAATCCAGATCACAAAATCCGAAGCCAACCGAACACAGTGGCAATTCGAGCAGTTCCGCCAAGCTCAGGTGCCGGTCGGTGGGCAGGGAAAAACCGCAGTCCTGATCGCAACAGTTCAGGATGTCGGCCACTTCTTCGGCAGAGGCATCGGGGTTGAAGTGTTGGATGAGCATCTCCGGATTGCCGCCATGTACTTCAGACCGTCCTGATATCGACGGCGACCTGTAGGAGTCGGACAGCTCGCCGTCCACATACAGCCAGTAGCGGAAGACATCATCGTCCACGACCTGTACGGCCAGGGCCGGACAGCCGAAACAGCCGGACAGGTCCTCGGCAAGGCAAGTGAGGACATTCTCTCCGCTTTCGTCACTGTCCATCTCATAGACGGTGGTCAGGCCGTCTTCGGTGGGCGAGACAAAGGCCGATCGCCCCTGATTGCCGAGTTCCTGTAAAATATCCCGTGCTTCAGGGCCCTTAAGGATGATGTTGGAGTAGGTGCTTCCCATAGGGAGTGCTTCAAGCAGATTCCGAATCAAGATGCAAGCCCGTGTCCGCGCCGATTATCGGCATGGCGGCAGAATTCCTCGTGTGCCACGCAGGAAGCGGAGGAGAACCTCGGCAGATGCTGATGGACGTTTCGGAGCCTCGTGGAACTGCGTTTTCTGTCCGCGGAGGGTCCCAGTCCGGCGGGAGATATTTTTCACCGGGTCTTCACAGGCCTTTCTGGCTGCCACCCCCTTTGCGGCCGTTGATTTTCCCCGGGACTGGGCTAGAGAAGTCCCGTTTGCAAATCCTATCGGAGGTTCAGTTTATGGGAAAATATGCGTTCATTGTGCTTCTCCCGGCCTGTCTGCTGTTTGGAACGGCCATGGCCGGAGAAGATATGAAA
>JAUMXF010000107.1:5210-7267 GCA_030529235.1 Pseudomonadota bacterium | reverse complement strand
GGGAGATTGTGCTTCCCGGGGAGCTGGATATCGAGGACGCTGTGCTTTCGAACGGTGGGTACTGGTACAAGGTTACGGTTCAGGGCGCTACTGGATGGCTGTTTCAGGATGCCCTTTTGGTCCGGACCGGAGAAAGCGGCGAGAACGAGCGGGTGGATACGGGGTACGATGCCATGGATGAAGCCCGTGGAGCTCTGTTTGCGGGCGGAGGGCCCGGTAAGGCCTGGGTACGCCGCCCGGATATCCCCGTATCCGCCGGCGACGGGCATGTGGGCGGGGTCATTGAAACCTGGGCCGCAAAGGATGCCGTGTTTCAGACCATGACTCTGGGGGACAGGACGCATACTTTGTATTTTGCGGCAAGTACGGCCCAGGCGGCCCGGAAGTTTCTGGGCAATGCGTTTGTTGGCCTGACCGGAGAGGAGCTGCGAAGCAGGCTGGGAGGGGAAACAAGCCGGGCCGGCTCGTCTCTGCGGTATGAACAGGAGGGTGGGCACACATTTTTCGACTTCCGGGTGGAAGACGGCGTGGTGGCTGAAGTTTCCTATGTCTTCTGGCCGGGAAACGGCATGGAGCTTCCGGCCCGGACCACCCAGCTGCGGCGTTTCCGGGGCGCTCCCGGAGAGGACTGGCCCCGGGCGGCCTGGGTCAAGGGAAAGGATGTCCGGGTGCGGAAAGAGCCGTCGCTGATGGCGGAAGTCGTGGGCCGTCTGCATGAGGACGGCCCGCCCCTTGTCTGGCTGGACACGGTGGACCGGGGGGAGGCGTGGCCCTGGTATCGTGTGGAGTTCGAGACGGCTCCCGGAACATACGCCGGGGGCTGGGTCTACGGGCAGTTTCTGGAGCCGTATCGGGACGGCGGGACTTATGCTGATTATTTTCTGGATGTGACGGAGCACGAATTCTGGACCAAGACGAATTCCCTCAGGGAGGGGCTCGGCAAGCCGGTGAAATCCGACGGCTGGATTGAGGATTGGCCGGGGCTGACCCTGAGCTACAGCTCCTTTCACGATGACGGGACGGAAGAGAAATACCTGTCCGCTGTGAAGATTTCGGACGCGCGGCTGGACTTCGGAGGCATCCGGGTGGGCGACGGCGTGGAGTCCCTGCGGGAGCTGGTGGATGGCCTGCTGGCCGACAGATGGAAAGGAGAACGGGAACTGAAGGAAGGGGAGAACGTCTTCACGCATGAGGAAGGTCTTGCTGAGATCGTCCTCGTCTTCAAAAACGGCGTTCTGGCGTCCATGGAACGGGTGAGCCGGGCGGCGGATTGAGCCGCGAAGGAGATGGACATGCGGCCTTTGTCTTGCGTCGTGGCGGTCATGTTTGTTTTGATGATGAGTCCGTCTGCCAGTCTGGCCCAGCCCTCCGCCCTGCAGGTTCCGGGCAGCTGGCTGCCCTCTTCCGGGGCGGGGCAGACCGTGCCGGAGTATCCCGTTCCCGGCCGGTGCATCGGGGATGGTGTCCGGCTGAGGGCCGAACCGGCGGTGGAGGCGGAAGTGGTCGGTCATGTGGACCAGCAGGACTTTCTGTATGTTTTGAGCGAGCGGCTGGTGGACGGTGAAACCTGGTACGAAGTGGACCATCCTGCCCGGGCGGAGTCGGCATGGATTTCCGGCCGGTATCTGGAGACGGACCGCACAGGCAGCGTCGCTCCGGCGCACGCTCTGGTCTGGCGGGTGGAGCTGGACTTCGGCGCCACCCTGGTCAAGGCCCGCGCCCTGTTCGGAGAACCTCTGCGAAGCGGGATCGATATGGTCCGCGTGGAGGCCGCCGCCCAGGAGACCCCTGCCGTGACCTTTGTCTATCCACTCCACACGGCCCGGTATGTGGACGGCAGACTGTCGAAAGTGCATGTCGCCGCCAAGGGCATGGGCTTCGGACCATTTCATGTCGGCGATCCGGCGGAGAAGGTTACGGAGCTGCTGGGCGCGCCCGACGAGGAAAGAGATGGAGGGTTGATCTATCACGGCGATGCCGGACCCTCGCGTGAGTTCCTTTTCGGGCTGAAGGACGGCGTCGTCAGGGAGTTGATTTATATTCACTGGTCCGAGTGA
>JAUMXF010000107.1:0-5110 GCA_030529235.1 Pseudomonadota bacterium | reverse complement strand
GTATGCCGTACAGACGTAGACTGCCGGTTCTGATTTTTCTGTTGCTGTGCTGGTCCGCACCGGCCCTGTGGGTTCAGGCCGGACAGCATGTGCCGGTGCCCGACCGGGAGGCCAATGAAACCACCCGGCGCGGCGCGGTGACCAACATCACGGTTTTTTTTGAATTGCTGCCGGAGGAATGCTTTTTCGACCCAGCCCCCACGGCCGGACAGCGCAAGGAATTGCTGGACGGCAAGACTGTGAACGGCCTCAGGATCGGCGTGCGGGATATCCGCAACGGCTACATGAATCTGACCGGGGCCATTGAGGGCGTGTGGGAGATGTGTTTCTGGAACACCGCGGACAAAGGGAAGCTGGTGGCCGTCAATGTCCGTTCATGCGGGCCCGCCTGTGGAACCAGACTTTTTTTCTACCGTCTGGATGCCGACGGCGTCCTCCAGCCCGATCCGGAAGTATGGTCCGCTCTGGAAAGACAGCTCGAACCGGGAGATTTTTACCAGAAGGGCCGTCTGGGGCCTCGCGAACTGGAGGCCCTGAAGGATCTGGCCAAAACTGCCGTTTATGACCTGCCGCGCCTGGGGCGCGATATCGTGGTCCGGCGGGACGAAAACGCGCCGCCCGAAAAAGGCGTGCCGGAGATGCTGATGCGTTCCGATCCGCGCGTTGTTTTCGTCTGGGATGGAATGTCTTTTACCAAAAAACCGTGACCTCCACGGGTGTTCGGAATCTGAAAACCGGCGATCTATCCGCCACTGGGAGGAGATATGAGCATCTGTCACGCCCGCCGCGCGGGAAAAGGAAATTGCGAAGTGGTGTTTTATTGGATCGCGGCTGTCCTGCTGGTCTTGTGTTGCGGCTGCGCGGGCCGGCAGAACGACTGGCAGGGCTACGACATTCCTCCTGCTCCGGCCGACGCCGGGAAAACGCGGCTCGGAGAAGAACAGCTTGAGAGGCGGGCCGGCACTGCCGGAACGGAACTTCGCGGCGGATACGATGCCGACGGCCGGTATGTCGGACGGTACGACGTCGAAGACCGTGAGGACAGCCGCAGCAGGCGGGAGGATATCCGCCGTGATTCCGGTCGGCTCCAGGAGAAAACCGGCGGGCTGCCCGCAACCTATCATGAATTCAAGGACCGTTACATGCGCGAAGCCGTCACGCCCGAAGGCGCGGTGAAGCTCTATTTCGACGCGGTGTTCTGCTACATCAATCCGGCCACCCGCTCCGAAGGAGTGAAAATGCTGCGCTATTGTCTGCGCGAGAAGCGGGACTGGGAGAAGACGGCCTTTTACAGGACTTTCGTCGAACGCATGGAAAACCCGGAATATACGCACATATTCCGCAGCTTCGCGGCCGGAACGTCCGTAGAGAACGGGTATGCCATGTCGCCGGACAACTACCGGCTGGATATCGCCAAAATATGGGACAAACATCCGTCCGGAGACCTGCAGGTGATGCTCCGCAGTTCCGGAGCGGACAGTCCCCGGCCCATCTACGTCCGGCAGTATGACGGCCTGTGGTTCATCGCCAACAATGCGGCCACATATGTGGGTGTGCGCCGTCCCGAGACCGAACGCGACCGGACGGGACATGACGCGGATTACGACGACGTGAATTATCGCAGCGGATACTGAAGGAAAAACAGATGAAAAGAATTTGTCTCGTTGCGTTGTCTCTGATTCTGGGGGCTTTTCCGGCCTGGGCGGATTCTTTCGTTATCCGGAGCGCGCCGGACAATCCCACACGGAAGGAAGCATACCGGGTCGGGTCTGACGGGACGGAAATCCAGCTGGACGGTGTGAAGGTCGCCCCGGTGGGAATGCCCGGGCAGCCGGTCGAAGCTCTGCCCAGGTACTTCTGGTTTGCGCCGCAGTCCGGTTCGGGGCCGGATATTGTGCTGGCCGTGCCAGACACGGGAGAATATGTGGCGTTGCGTTTACCCGATGCGGATCTCTGCTCCGACATCTGGATCAGTCCGGACGGAAAGAGATTACTGCTGGGCCTGAACACCGCCCCTTTGTCCAGTCTGGCTGTGTATGACATGAAGATGGCGCGGGTTTCGCATACCGTGCCGGATGCGGGCTGGCCCGTATGGATGGATGAATCCCGTTTTGCCTGCAATGCCTTTGATCCGGTCAGAAACCGGGGCCGCAGGAATACGAGTCCGGTCAGCAACGCCTGGTCTTCCGTGATGTATTGCGAACTGCATGACGACGGCGGGATGAAGCGGAAAATTCTGTATCAGGCCATGGAAACCGTCGATTACAATCTGCTGGAGGTGGGCGCGGAAGACGGCGAACTGGTTTTTTTGGAGATCGTCGTGGATTCCCCCGAAGAGTGGGACGATTCGGATAAATACAAGGTGGAGGCCATCCGCGCGCCCTATCCTGCCATAGAGTGATGCGGGGCCGGGTGCGGGGTGTTTGTTCCTTGGAATGCGGGCGTCGTATGGTGCCGGAACGGATGGTGGTGTGAACGGTCAATTGGTTAGCCAGGGGAGGGCACATGGAGTTGAAAAGAAGATATGCAATTTCCGGGTGGCTGGTCTTGATTCTGACCGCCCTGTTTCTGAGCGGGTGTGCGGGCAAGCTGGGATGGCGGCAGAAATCCTATGAGCTGACGGTGCTGCATACCAACGACGTGCATGGTGGATACGGCGGCCTGACCAAGGACGGCCACATCTGCTACATGCCCTACTGTGAGGACGGCAAAGGCGGCAGCGTGCGTTTGCAGCAGGCCGTGCGAGCCATCCGGCGCGACGTGCCGAACGTGGTGCTGCTGGATGCCGGAGACGAATTTCAGGGCACCCTGTACTCGACCGTATACAAGGAAGTCATGCCGCCGGTGATACTGAACAAGATCGGCTACGATGTCTTCGTGCCGGGCAATCACGAGTTCGACTACGGCTGCGAGTCTTTTTTCACCTTCGTGCGCAGTCTGGAAATGCCTCTGGTGGCGGCCAATCTGGTTGTCTCCTCTTCCGGCGAGGACAAGATCCAGCCCTGGGCCATTCTGGAGCGAAACGGCCGACGCATCGGCGTGGTCGGCCTGGTGACCACGGAAACGCCGAACATTTCCTCGCCGTGCGGGGACCTGCTGTTCACGGATGAGGAAACGGCTCTGCGCCGGGCCGTGGCGGAACTGAAGGAGCAGGACGTGGATATCATCATCGCCCTGACCCACATCGGATTCGAGGCGGACAAGAAGCTGGCCCGGTCCGTTTCCGGGGTGGACGTGATCGTCGGCGGTCACAGCCACACCCTGCTTTCCAATATCCAGCCCAAAGCCGCCGGACCCTATCCCGCCGTGGAGAAAAGTCCGGACGGCGAACCGGTGCTGGTGGTCACGGCCGGAAACGGCGGCACTTTCCTCGGCCGTCTGAATGTGACTTTTGACGGCCGGGGCGTGGCCACACAGTGGGACGGAGACCCGATACTGCTGAACGACGCCTCCTTGATGGCTCTGGGCGCGCCCGCTCCCGATACCGATCTGGTGGGGACGATGGAAGAATATTCCGGCCCGGTGCAGTCTCTGCTGCGCAAAAAGCTGGGCCGGATCAACGCGGCGGGCAGAAAAGGCAAGCCTTTGGAGGCCAATATCCAGGATTGCCGGGAAGGAGAATGCCCGAGCGGCAACGTGGTTGCCGATTCCATCCTGCGTGTGGCTTTCCCCGAGGCCAGGGCCGCGCTCATCAACAGCGGCAGCATGCGCAGCTCCCTGCCCGGCGGCACCGTGACCGTGGGTGATGTCATGGCCTGCCTGCCGTATCAGAATCCCATCGTCATGGCCGACATGCCCGGTTCAGTGCTTCTGGAGATGCTGGAACACGGTCTGTCCAGGTATGGCGAAGGGCATGGTTCGTTTCTTCAGACGGCCGGTTTGCGTTTCACCTTTGACGGCCGCAAGGAGCCTGGAAACCGCCTGCTGAAGGTGGAGATCAGAAACCGCAAGGGGAAGTGGCAGAAGGTGAATCCCGAGAAGAGCTACCGTGTGGCGACCCTGAAGTTCCTGGCCGATGGCGGAGACGGCTACACCATGCTGAAAGGCCTGTCCTGGCTCGAATCCAAGATACTTCTGAATGACGCCGTGCGCATCCATCTGGAAACGCATTCTCCGGTCAAGGCCGGAATCGAGAAGCGGATCAGGCGCAAGCCTTGATGCTGCTGAAAAAGACGGGCGCCCGCCGGGGCATGCGGCAATTTCGTCCCGGCCGGAACTGCCGGAGAGCCGGAGACGGCGGGCTGTCCACATGGCGGGAAAGCGGTTTCAAGTCCGGCAGGAGCTGGGGGAAATCGCTTTCCGCCTTTGAAGCAGGCGATTGGCGGGTTGAAAATTATCTATGGCAAACTTGGTGGCATGAAAATTTCATAGAGGGAGAGGAAACATGCGAATCGTCTGGTGTCTGACGCTGGTGCTGGGGGCGAGTCTGGCCTGGGCCGGGGATTTTTCGGAATATCGTCTGCGCGCGGTACAGGAGGACGGGGAGGCCTCCTGCATGCTGGACGGTGTGGAATTGCATGCGGCGGAAGTGCCCCCCAGGGAAGAGGGTTGGGCGCCGGAGATCTACTTCTGGTTCGAGACCGACCCGGAAAATATGTCCTGCGCCAAGGGGCAGAATCCGAGCGTGCATGTGTTTTCGGCGGACCTGAAGCCCTTGCTGTCCGTCTGGCTGACGGAAGAGGACAGATACTGCCGCGAACTGTACTTCAATCCGGGTGCGACCCGGGTGGTGATGGAAACCGGGACCAGCGCGGTGGGCCAGTATGTTCTGCGGGACGTGTCCTCGGGAGATTCCCTGTTTGAATATTTCGGCCAGGGCGAATGTTTCTGGCTCGGTCCGCACCGGTTTGTGTTTACCCGTTATGAGGATTCCCCTCGCGGAATGCCCGTGGAGGCGGACGGCCGGTTTTCAGTGGAAGTGTACGATCCCGCTGGACCCGGATCGTTTTCCGTCAAGGCGGCCACTTCTTTGAGCGACTATACGCTGAAGGATGTGGAGGGCGATGAGATTGTCATTGAGGAACAGTACGTGGATACTCCCGAGGACTGGAAGGATCTGGAAAAGATAAAGACCCGCGAGATCCGGGTGCCTGTTCCCGCAGCGGGCTGA
>JAUMXF010000106.1:765-7340 GCA_030529235.1 Pseudomonadota bacterium | reverse complement strand
GTTTCCTGGACGATCCGGCCCATCACGGCAAAAGCGCCGACCTGATCTACGAAACCCTGCTGCGGGAAATGGAGGAGCGGCCGGGCGGACAGGGTACGGATGGCCGGGAAGAAACATCCGGCGGGGATGAGAACGCGTCCGCGGGCGAGGGCGGTCTTGGCGGAAGGGAGCAGAACGGAGCCCCGGGCAGGGAAGAGCCTCCCGGAGCAGGCCGGACCGAAGGTGGCGGCGGACTGGCCGGAGAGCGCGGAGACAATGTCGACCCTGGCCGGAGCGGCGAAGTGCGCGACGCTCCTGTGAAATCCATGGGCAGTGGCGACGATGGTCCGGGCGCGGAAGATGAGTGGCGTATGAATGTGGCCCAGGCCATGCGCGCGGCCAAAGAGGCGGGAAATCTGCCCGGTTCCGTGGAGCGGTTGTTCGGGAATCTGCTGGAGCCGAGGATCGGCTGGCGGGAGATGCTGGCGCGCTTTGTGTCGGACTGTGCGCGCAACGATTTCTCCTGGGTCCGGCCCAACCGGCGTTATCTGCACGCGGGACTGTATCTTCCGGGGCTGGACAGTCAGGAGCTGAATAATGTGGCCGTGGCCGTGGATGTGTCCGGGAGCATCGAGCAGACGCATCTGGACGCCTTTTCGGCGGAGATCTCGGCCATTCTGGAAGAATTCGACACGGAACTGATCCTTCTGACCTGTGACGCGGCGCTCACTTCGCTCAAGCGGCTGACCCGGAGGGACATGCCCCTGCGGCTTGCGGCGGCGGGGGGAGGCGGAACGGATTTCCGCCCGCCGTTTCAGGCCCTGGAGCGAGCGGGGTTCACCCCGGCCTGTCTCATATATTTCACGGACATGCAGTGTTCCAGGTACCCGGAAGATCCGGGGTACCCGGTGCTGTGGCTTACGGTGCGTGAAAGCCCGCTTTCTCCTCCCTTCGGGGAGGTCATCGGCATGGAGACGACATGAAAATCGAATGGAACATCATCAAGAAACGGGGGAATTACCGGCCAGTGCTGCACTATACGGCCGTTCTGAACGAATTTGAGCGCGGCCTGTGCCTGCATGCCGTGCGGATCATGAGCACAATCCCGAAGCCGCCCGAAGCCAGCTGGACATTCTGCTGGCCCGGCCAGAACGAGCGCGGCCAATGGACGCCGTCGGTCTGGTACAGTCTGATGACGCCTTCCCACAAGGACGGCAAGCTTTCGGACAGCCTGAAGCTGCCCTGGCGGGAAGACAATACCTATCCTGAAGTGGAGGCTTCCTTCGCCGCTTTGCGCACGGCCTTCGAGGAGGCTCTGGCGTCGGCGCTGGAAAGCGCGCCTTTGAACGACTCAGGCAGTCTGGAGACATCCGGGACCATGCGTCAGGTCATGGCTCCGGCCTTCATGGCCCAGCGCATTCTGGGTGCGGCCGGGCGCTGAAGGTCACGGGGAACTTGCGGTTCCCTCGCCGTTTGCATCCGGCTGGAGGGGTGTGCCCTGCATTCAGTAAAGCAGCGACGGCAGGCCGATCAGGGCCCGCGTGGAGACCGCAACCTGCATGAGCACCTGGGAAATGTCCTTCACCGCCTGCATGCTTTTGGATTCTACCTTGGGAAGAATCAGGATCTGGTCTCCGGGTCTGATGTCGCCGCTGTTTTGGGACACGGCCCCGTTCTGGTGCAGAATCAGGACGCGTTCGGGGTCGGCCCTGTTGCCGTAGCCTCCGGCGCCCTGCACGTAGTCTTCCAGCTTTTTCTCTTCCCCCCAGAGCATGGCCTGGGGAACCATGACTTCTCCGCTGACCAGCACCACATCGCTTTTGGACGGAATGACGATGATGTCGCCGTGCTCCAGAGTGATATCGGATGCACCCGAACGATCCAGCACGACTACACCTTCCGGTTCGGCCGCTTTGGCCCGCTCCACGAATTTGGCGACCATTTCCGCCTCTCTGGACCGGATTTGTGCTTCCTCGGAGCTGGCGGACGATGCGGTAAGCACTGTCTCCTCCAGCCGCCGCAGGGACTCGGTGATGGCTTTTTTCTGCCGGGCGGCCACGCTCAGTCGCTTGATATAGATGTCTTGCAGGCTTGCCCGGTCCGGGTCCACGGCAATGAAATTTCTGATTTCCCGCAGGCGCGCTCCCCGGCGTACGGGAAACCGCGACGCTCCCATTACCGCTCCCTGCACCTCCACGAGGATGGTGCTGCTGGTGGTGTCCGCAATGAACTGAATCTGATCGCCATCCTCCAGATGCAGGCTCCCCAGTTCCTTGCGGGGCAGATAGGTGCTGTAAGGTCTGTTGTTGCGCGTCCCGGTGAGCGCAATGTGCGATGCCTGGGCCGTGGGCTCGGCCAGTTCCGCGAGGATGGCTCCCGTGAACCGGTCCTTGAGAAATTCGAACCGCGCCGCGTTGCGGATCGCGCCCGTAGCCGTGACACATGGTCCTTTGTCCGACACGAACAGGGTGTCGCCGTCCTGAAGTCGAACGGAGGGCAGCGCTCCCTGACGCACAAAAGGATACAGATCGAAAGTGGAAACGGATTCGCCTTTGCGTATCAGCCGGATATCCCGGTAGCTGCCCCGCTCGGAGTCGATGCCTCCGGCCCGGTCCAGAAAGCTGAGCACCGGATCACCGGGCGCGCCTGTGTACAGTCCCGGTCTGACCACGCCGCCCGTTACAAAAATGGCCACGGGCCGCGCATTCAGCGCCGCCGCGTAAACCTGGACGCCGGAATGCCCGGCGGCGGCCAGTTTGCTGCGCAAGGCTTCCTCCAACTGGCCGTGATCCAGTCCCGATACCGGAAGCGAGCCGATTTCAGGAAGATCGACATGTCCGTCCGGCCCGACCCTGAAGGTGTCGTCCACCGTGAAGTTTCCACCCCACAGGCGCAGAACCACCTGATCGCCGGGAAGCAGGACGGCATCTGCCCGGTTGCGGACGAAATTGCCCTGAAAAAGGTTCGCTCCGTAAGGCGGAAGCGTGGCGGCGGATAGAGCACCGCCCAGAGAGAACAGACAGATCAGTGCGAGGGGGAAGAGGAGTTTTCTGGTCACGGCAAGAGATCGGTTGCGCCATTGGCGGAAATCAGGGTTCGATGGCATGCCCCCAGACTCTGGGAGCCATTTTCCAGTATCCGTTTTTGTCGCGGCATATGACGACGACCTCGGCATTTCCGTGACTGGACAACACGGTGCCGCGTTTGCAGTGTTCGCCGTTGGCGGAAACAAACATATCTTCCACTGTGACGCGGATGTTCTCTCCGAATTCCGGATCGTCCAGAACGATAGACTGCCCGGGAGGCTCGGCCGCCAGAAAGGCTTCCATCGGGCCCAGCGGAACGGGTTCTGAAATGGGGGGCTCACTGACCGTGTGCCCACAGCCGACCAGCGCCAGGGCTGCGAAAAATATCAGAACCAAGGCCAGTCCCGCTTGGGGCGGATGGAAAGACGGCATGGTGGAATCTCCCTTGAAACCGGAATCCGGCCTCTCCTTGTCATATGCTCAAGGCATGATTTGTGCCGTTTCACGAAAACCGGACAAGGCGCGACAAGGATAACTGGATCGAGCCCGGTGCCTTTTCCAGGGCAGGACGTATTTTTTGGTGTTGCGGAGAATTTTTCGGACGCTTGTCCCGCAGCAAACCTGTTCCGGCAGTTTTTTATCCGCTCTTCGGCAAACGGACGGATGAATTCAGCGCCGCTCACTTGAGCTCGTTCAACTTGTCGGCAGCTCTTTTTTCTCCATTGTCCGCGGCCAGTTGCAGCAATTCCCTGGCCTTGGCCAAATCCTGGCGCACGCCATGGCTCTCCAGGTAGCAAATTCCCAGATGGTATTGGGCGGCGGCGTCATTTGCATTGGCCGCTCGCTGAAAATACTCGACAGCTTGTCTGTAATCCCGGGCAACCCCGTCGCCAAAGTAATAAAGTACCCCGAGCATGCGGGTTGACGGCGCATATCCCTGTTTATCAGAATTTTTATAGTAACTGTGCGCCCGGCTGTAATCATATACAGAATAGTAATAGATATTTCCCAGATTATACTGGGCTATGGCATTACCTTGAGATGCCGATTTTTTATACCAATTCATTCCTTCCGGTATATTTTTAAATCCGACATCATATATATAGCCGACTGCCAGCTGTCCTTCATCGTCTCCACTCTCAGCATAAGGTATGACAATGTTCAGTGCTTCTTCATACTGATTTTTTTCTATCAACGCGAGATAGTTGTCTCGGACTCTATCAAATGCATTCCCGGCAAAACCATCTGATGAAAACAGCAGCAAGCAGAACAGGATAGTATATCTGAATTTCATCATATATATCCTCAATGATGGAAAGTTACTTTTCAATGACAATCAAGTCTTTGAATATTGGCTGGTAGTCTGTGTCAGGAATATGCCCGCTTTCAACAAAATTTGTGATGACACCATCTTTGTCTGTTTCAAAATATATTTCTCCGCATTTATATACGGGTTTGCGATTCAGTATTACACCATAGCCGTTGTATGTAATTTCGTCATATCCGGCATACGGGCAATCTCTGTAAAAATAATAATAATTCCTGAAGAGTCCACTGGTATCCACATGAACGAATCTGTCAATGCGCTGGGCCACCGTAGAGATATGATGACCTTTTAGTTGTTTCAATGCGGGGCTGTGGTAACGGCGCGCGCAGCCGCCCGCAAAGGTAATGCAGACAATGAGCAAGAAAGGCAGTATTCTCATTAAATCACTCCAGCTGTCCGTAGTATTTCGATTCTAAAATTCCGGTCGTTATCTCCCGGTTTTTCCGGCCGCAGCACCGGCCTCCCGGATACGCGCGGCTACATAGGTCACGAAGTCTTCGTCCAGTTCATCCACGTTGAAGCAGCGGGCGTCTTCGCCCAGAAGGCCCTGCGGCACCCAGTCGCCCTGTTCGTCGGGGTCCGTGACCATGTCGTCGTAGAAGCATACGGACAGCCAGCGTTGCTCGGGATCGTCGTCAATGACGTCAACCATGACGAACAGCTCCCGATTCTGCTGGGCCGGATGGGTTCCCCGCAGAGAATAGGTGATGCCGGGCCGGGCCTTGAATTCCAGCTTCACGCCATCCATGGCTTCCAGTTCCCGCCAGAAGGTCAGAAAGACGGTTTTGGCGTCGCACTCGTCCCAGTCGGAAAAAAACGACTTCAGTTCCTGCATGATATGCCTCCTTGCGTGATCAAACGTGCCGCTCCGTATGGGAGAGGCTCACTGCAACACCGCGCCCCGGTCGCCGAGTTCCGCCGCATCCTGTGCGAAACGCTCGGCCAGATCGTCGAAAAGAAGCGGAATGCGCGTACGAAAAGCCGACAGGAGCGGCAACATGATCTGCCGCATCTGCGGGTGGGCGGCCTTGTCGCAGCGCAGCCGGAAAATATGCCGCCACTGGCGGATATTGGTGGTGGTCACGATCTCGGTCTTCAAACTGTTGGGCAGGACACTGCGCGCCTCCTGGGCCGAGGCTCCGGCCTCGACCAGGCGCAGGTAGGCATCCTCACAGGCCTGCATGGCCGTTTGCCACAGAGCGTAGCGCTCGTCGTCCTCTTTCCAGAAAAACGGCCGGATCACGGTGATTTCATTGCCGAATCTGGAATGCCCGTAATTGGCGTAGCGGGTGCTTTCCTGAGAGAAGGAACACAGGCGGTGGCGGACCAGTTCGTGGGTCACGCCCCGGTCGCAGACTATGCGTACCGTGACCGAGGCATGCTCCAGCACGCTTTCGTGTCCCAGACGGACGATGCGGGCCAGGAGTTGGCGGGCGGTATCCGGCCCGGCCTTGTCCTCGGATTTGTAACAGGTCCGCGCAGCCTGTTCGAGGTGGGCCAGAATGAACTCCCCGTCGGGCAGATACATGAAGGAAAAGCTGGGTCTGATGATTTTCATGCTCCCTCCTTGGGGAATTTTTCAGCGCTCAAAAGCATTGCCGCACGCTCCCATACCCGTACGGAAGATGAAAGGCTACGGCCTGCCGGCCGATGTCAGCTCCGAAGCTTCAGGCCGCCGTCGATGTGCTGATACGCCTTGGCCGTGGCTACCCGCCCCCTGGGTGTGCGCTTCAGAAAGCCGCACTGGATGAGGTAGGGCTCGTAAATGTCCTCTATGGTCCGCACCTCTTCGGAACAGGCCGCGGCAATGGTTTTGACGCCCACGGGTCCGCCGCCGAAACTGCCGATGATGCATTCCAGAATTTTACGGTCCATGAGGTCGAGGCCTCTGGCGTCGACGTCCATGATGTCCAGGCCCCTGGCCGCCACTTCGGCGTCGATGGTGTCTTCTCCGGCCACCTGGGCGTAGTCGGCCACACGGCGCAGCAGACGGTTGGCGATACGCGGCGTGCCGCGCGAGCGGCGGCCGATCTCCAGGGCACCGTCGTCCGAAATGCGTACACCGAGAATCCGCGCGGCGCGGGCGACGATGAGGGCCAGCTCTTCGGGCGAGTAGAATTCGAGCCGGCAGATGACCCCGAAGCGGTCCCGCAGGGGCGAAGTAAGCAACCCCAGACGGGTGGTGGCTCCGACCAGAGTGAAGGGCTCCAGTTCTATTTTGACCGTGCGCGCGCCGGGTCCCT
>JAUMXF010000106.1:0-755 GCA_030529235.1 Pseudomonadota bacterium | reverse complement strand
TGGCCCACGATGAGGTCGAGCTTGAAGTCTTCCATGCCGGGATACAGGATTTCCTCCACCACGGCGGGCATACGGTGAATCTCGTCGATGAAGAGCAGGTCGTGCCGGTTCAGGCTGGTCAGGATGGCGGCCAAGTCGCCGCTGCGCTCCAGCACGGGACCGGAGGTGGAAACCAGATTCACGCCCAGTTCGCTGGCCATGATCTGGGCCAGAGTGGTCTTGCCCAGGCCGGGGTTGCCGTACAGCAGGCAGTGATCCAGGTGCTGTCCCCGGTCTCTGGCCGCTTGCAGGTATATTTTCAGATTGCCGCGCACATCGTCCTGACCGATGAAATCGTCCAGAGTGCGCGGGCGGATATGTTCTTCGTTCTGGTTCGGGGTCATTTGGGCGCGAAATGTTTGAGGGCCCGGCGGATGGCGCCTCCTGTATCCAGATCAGGGGTTTCCTCGAAAACCCGCTTCAGCGCGTCTTCGGCTTCCTGCCGTGCATAGCCCAAAGAGAGCAGGGCCGCCAGTGCGTCGTCGCGGGCCGAGGCCGGAATATCGGGAAGGGCGGACATGGCCGTGTTCTGGCCGGAAAGCTTGTCTTTCAGGTCGAGTACAAGGCGTTTGGCGGTCTTGAGTCCGATACCCGGCGTCCGGGCCAGACCGTGGGCATCTTCGCGGGCCACGCAGGCGGCCAGTTCCTGAGGGGAAAAAACGCCGAGCAGGGCCAGGGCGGTTTTGGGGCCCAGCTTGGGAACACCCAGCAGAATG
>JAUMXF010000105.1 GCA_030529235.1 Pseudomonadota bacterium | reverse complement strand
ACAACTGGGCCAATCTGCGTGTCTGGCAGGATGTGAATCAGGACGGCGTAAGCCAAGGTCTGGAAGCTGGTTTCCTGCAAACTGATCGGAGCGAGGTAAGCGCCACATCATGGCGTCGGCCTCCTCTACCCGCGCCAGCTGCGCGGCCAGAGAAGCATGGCGCTCTTTCAGAACAGCAGAATACTGTCTGAGCGGATCACTCACGGCCCGGGCGTCCCCTGTCCGGACGCACTTTGGTTTTATTGACCGCGAGCCCTTTTTGGCATAGCCGACGGGATGCTTTCGGGAGCTCCGCAACATGGCCTGGGCATGGTATATGCGCCACACTTTTTTCACGGCGCGGCCTTCTCTCGCCGCTCCGGCCGCCCGCACCGCGTCTGCCGTTTTTTCACATCCGCGCGTTCCACGAAGCAACCTCTCCCAAAAAGAAAACAGCCTTTGAGGGCAGAAATTTCAAAGTTTCGATCCCCGGCCCGGCCGGATGCGTGATGGGGCGTTCCGGAAGCAGGTTCCGGACAGGCTCGGCGCAAGCCGAAGCCGCGTGAAGGGCGCAAGCCGCCCGCTAACATTCATTCTGGAGGAATTTTCGATGCAACGGCTTGGATTTCTGTGTCTGGTTCTGCTCATGGTCTGCGGCTTCGCCGGTACGTCCCTGGCCGCCGATGATACCGTCCGCATCGGCGTGTTTCTGCCCCTGACCGGCCAGAACGCCTTCGGCGGCCAGCTCGAACTGGAAGGCGTGCAGATGGCCCACAAGGAAAAAGGCGAGATTCTGGGCAAAAAGGTCGAACTCTTCGTGGTGGACAACAAGTCCGACAAGGTCGAGGCCGCCAACGCGGTCAAGCGCCTGATCGAAAAGGAAAAAGTCCACGCCATCATCGGTTCCTACGGTTCCTCCCTGGCCATGGCCGGCGGTGAAATGTCCGAAAAGGCGGGCATCCCCCAGATGGGCACCAGCTGCACCAACCCGCTGGTCACTCAGGGCAAGAAATACGTCTTCCGCGTGTGCTTCATCGACCCGTTTCAGGGCGCCGGCGCGGCCACTTACGCCTTTCGTCATCTGGACATGAAAAAGGCGGCCCTGCTCATCGACGTGGCCAGCGACTACTCCGTGGGTCTGGCCAACTTCTTCAAGAAGTCCTTCACCAAGCTGGGCGGCGAAGTCGTGGCCGTTCTCAACTATCAGTCCGGCGATCAGGACTTCACCGCGCAGCTTCAGCAGATCATGAGCAAGCAGCCCGACGTGCTGTTCATTCCCTCCTACTTCGCCGAGGGAGCCATCATCATGAAGCAGGCCAAGGAACTGGGCGCGACCTTTAAGATCATGGGCGGCGACGCCATGGACAATCCTGAGATCACTGCCATCGGCGGCAGCGCCGTGGAAGGCTTCATGCACACGACCTTCCCCTACGATCCTTCCATGCCGGAGATGAACCCCGTGGCCAAAGCCTTCACGGAAGAATGGAAGAAGACCAATCCCAAGAAGGATCCCAACGTCAACGCCGCCTTGGGCTATGACTCCTACATGATCATCATGGACGCCATCACCCGCGCCGGTTCAGCCGAACCCCAGGCCATCACCGACGCCCTGGCCGCCACCAAGGACTTTGTGGGCGCAACCGGCACCACCACCATCAACAAGACCCACGACGCCGAAAAACCCGTCGGCCTGGTGGTCATAAAGGACGGCAAGAAAACCTACGTGGACAGCATCACTCCGGAACTCTAAGCAAATCCGGCGGCGGGAAATCCCGCCGCCTTTCTTCTGAAGTGGAGAAGACAAGCGGCCCGGAAAGAAAATTTTTCCGCAAGGCCGCCGGTCCGGCGGGGAACCCGCCAGCGCCGGGGAAAATCTTCCGGGATGAAACCGGACCAGCCGAAAGCGCCGCGCGGACTTTCCCGGACGGGACAAGCGAGAAGGAATTTTTCATGAATCCATCGGATGCAGCCATCCTTATCCAGCATATTCTGAACAGCCTGACCCTGGGCAGTCTGTACGCCCTCATCGCCATCGGCTACACCATGGTGTACGGCATCCTGCGGCTCATCAATTTCGCGCACAGCGAAATTTTCATGCTCGGCGCCTACTTCGTGTTCTGGGGCGTCACCCTCTTCCACCTGCCCTGGCCTCTGGCCCTGGCGGTCTCCATCATCCTCGTGGCTGGCATCGGCATCATGGTGGACCGCGTGGCATACCGTCCGCTGCGCGACGCGCCCCGCATCTCCGCGCTGATCAGCGCCATCGGCGTGTCTTTTTTCCTGCAGAACGTGGCCATCGTCTTTTTCCAGGCCATCCCCCGCGAGGTCTATCGGCCCGAATGGCTGGCCAATCCCATCCTGGTGAACAACGTGCGCGTGCTGCCCCTGACGCTCATGGTTCCGGCCCTGTCCCTGCTGCTCATGCTCGGCCTGGTCTATGTCGTGTACCACACCAAGGCGGGCCTGGGCATGCGCGCCATCAGCAAGGACATCGAGACCAGCAGCCTCATGGGTGTGCCCGTGAACAAGGTCATCGCCCTGACCTTCGGCATCGGCTCGGCTCTGGCCGCCGCCAGCGGCATCATGTGGGCCCTCAGATACCCGCAGATCCAGCCCGTCATGGGCGCCATCCCCGGATTCAAGGCCTTCATCGCGGCCGTATTCGGCGGCATCGGCTCCATTCAGGGCGCGGTCATCGGCGGCATGCTTCTGGGTTTCATCGAAATCATGACCGTGGCCTTTTTTCCCGACCTGGCGGGATACCGCGACGCCTTCGCCTTCATCCTGCTCATCGCCATTCTGCTGGTGAAGCCCACGGGGCTTCTGGGCGTCAAGACGGAGGACAAGGTCTGATGAACGCGAAAATATCCGCCGTGCTGAATTTCGCCCTGATCGCCTGTCTGGGCATGTTTCTGTGGTGGGCCGAGGGAACCCTGGACGGCTACAAGATCCAGATCATGAATCTCATCGCCGTGAACATCATTCTGGCCCTGTCCCTGAACCTCATTTACGGCTTCACGGGCATGTTCAGCCTGGGGCACGCGGGCTTCATGGCCATCGGCGCATACGCCTGCGCCATCCTGATCATGACCCCGGACCAGAAGGAAATGCTCTTCATTCTGGAGGAGGCCTATCCTTGGGTGCTGAACTCCCACGCGCCTTTTCTCGTGGCCGTGCTGGCCGGCGGCGCGGCGGCCGCCCTGGCCGGATTCATCATCGGCTTTCCGCTTCTGCGGCTGGGCGACGACTATCTGGGCATCGCCACGCTGGGATTTGCCGAAATCATCCGCGTGGTGGCCAACAACATCCCGCGCGTGACCAACGGCGCTCTGGGCTTCAAGGGCATCCCGGACCACGCCGACCTGTGGTGGAACTACGGCTGGTGCCTGCTGACCCTCTATTTCGTGATCCGCATCCTGAACAGCAACACCGGCAACGTGTTCAAAGCCATCCGCGACGACGAGATCGCGGCCAGGGCCATGGGCATCAACGTCTTCCGCATGAAGCTTCTGTCCTTCACCATCGGGGCCTTTTTCGCCGGAGTGGGCGGCGGTCTCCTGGCCAGCCTGCTGACGACCATCGATCCCAAGATGTTTCTGTTCACCCTGACCTTCAACGTGCTCATGATCGTGGTCACGGGCGGACTGGGTTCCATCACGGGCTCCATCGTGGCCGGAGTGGGCGTCACGGCGCTGCTGGAATGGCTCAGGTTCGTCGAAAATCCGCTGACCATCGGCAGCTGGACCATGGACGGCATTCCGGGCATGCGCATGGTGGTCTTCTCCCTGGTGCTCATTCTGGTCATTCTGTTCCGCCGCGAAGGCATCATGGGTATGCGTGAAATCACCTGGACCACGGTGGCCAGATTCATGAAGCGAGGCAAGGCATGAGTACGATTCTGACCGCCACCGGCCTGACCATGCGCTTCGGCGGCCTGACTGCCGTGACGGAATTCGACGCGGACATCCCCCAGGGTAGCATTACCGGACTCATCGGCCCCAACGGCGCGGGCAAGACCACCTGCTTCAACATGATCACCGGATTCTACCGGCCCACCGCGGGCCGCGTGGTCTTTGAGGGCCGCGATCTAACCGGCAGACCGGCCCATGAAGTCTGTCAGGCCGGCATCGCCCGGACTTTTCAGAACATCCGCCTGTTCACTCACGAAACGGCTCTGGAGAACGTCATGATCGGCGGATTCGTGCGCCAGAAAACGGGCTGGATCCAGTCCGTGCTCATGACCCCGGCTTCCCTGCGCGAGGAACGGCGGCTGCGCGCTCAGGCTCTGGAGCTGCTGGATGTGGTGGGACTTTCCGATGCCGCCGGGGAAAAGGCGGGCAGTCTGCCCTACGGAGCCCAGAGGCGGCTGGAAATTGCCCGGGCTCTGGCCACGAAACCACGTTTTCTGCTTCTGGATGAACCGGCGGCGGGCATGAACCCCCAGGAATCTCTGGAGCTCATGGATTTCATCCGGACCATCCGCGACCGCTTCGATCTGACCATCCTGCTCATCGAACACGATATGAAGGTGGTCATGGGCGTGTGCGAACACCTGTGGGTGCTGGATTACGGCATGACCATCGCCGAGGGCGGACCGGAATCCATCCAGTCCAATCCCAAGGTCATTGAAGCCTATCTGGGCGAGGAGTACACGCGGTATGCTTGAGGTCCAAAATCTCCATGTCTACTACGGCGGCATCCACGCCCTGAAAGGCGTTTCCCTGGAGGCCCCCCAGGGAAAAATCATAACTCTCATCGGCGCCAACGGCGCGGGCAAGAGCAGCACGCTCCGGGCCATCGCCGGGCTCATCAAGAACAAGAAAGGGTCCATCTCCTACAAGGGACAGGACATCACCACCAAAGACCCTGTGGATATCGTCAAGGCGGGCATTGTCATGTCTCCGGAGGGGCGGCGCATCTTTCCGCACCTGAGCGTGACCGAAAACCTGTATCTTGGCGCGTACAGCCGCTCCGACCGGGAAGGCATCGAGCGGGACAGGGAGTGGGTGTTCGAGCTTTTCCCCCGGCTGCGGGAGCGGCAGAACCAGAAGGGCGGCACCCTGTCCGGAGGCGAACAGCAGATGCTGGCCGTGGGCCGGGCGCTGATGAGCTCGCCCGAGGTGGTCATGCTCGATGAACCGAGCCTGGGACTGGCCCCGCTTCTGGTCAACGACGTGTTCAAAATCATCCGGCTCATCAACGAAGAACAGGGCAAGACCGTGCTGCTGGTGGAGCAGAACGCCTTTGCCGCCCTCAAGGTGGCGCATTACGCCTATGTGCTGGAAACGGGCTCCATCGTGCTTCAGGGCGCGGGCGAAGAGCTCCTGAACGACGAACGCGTGATCAAGGCTTATCTGGGCGGTTGACGGCGGGAAAAAATCTGTTCCGGCGCGGCTCCGAATGGAGCCGTTTTTTTGCGCGGCCCAACTGATGCTCGCCTCGAATACCTGCCGCGTGGCCGCCCTCCGATCTGGAAGAGCATACACAAGGCAGGCTTCCTTACCTTAAAAGGCCGGAACAAAATGCATGCTCTCACGCGCAGCCCGGACATGTCGGCGCAGGAATGAACAGCCGGGGCGACCCATTCTCCAGCAGAAAGGCTGAACTACTTAAAGCTGATGGCCGCCACGAACATGGCCAACCCCCATCATTCCCGGGCGGGCCGGCAGAATATCAACGCGCCGCCGGGTCAGGGGACGGGCACGGCATCCAGCGCTTCGGAGGCGTCCACGGCCGCGCCATGACGGGAATACAGGCGATGCCCGGCCAGGCTCGGGAAAACGGCCTGCACGTCCTCGGGCAGGACATAGTCGCGGCCGTCGATATAGGCCCAGGCCCTGGACGCCCGCACCAGCGCCTGTCCGGCGCGCGGGGAAAGACCGTTCACAAAGCGCTCGCCGGTTCTGGTCCAGTCCAGCAGATCGCGTACATACCTGAGCAGCGGACGGGTCGTACGAACCTGATCCACCTCGTCCTGCAGGGCCAGCACCTGTTCCGTGTTCATCAGCGCGTCCGGAAGCAACGGCCGTCCCGCGTTATGGGAGCGATCCAGCAGTTCCAGCTCCGACTCCATATCCGGATATCCCAGGCCGATGCGGAACAAAAAACGATCCAGCTGGGACTCGGGCAGCGGATAGGTTCCGGCCTGATCCAGAGCGTTCTGCGTGGCCAGCACGAAAAAAGGCCGGGGCAGCGGGCGTGTCTCGCTGTCCAGACTGACCTGCCGCTCTTCCATGACTTCCAGCAGGGCGCTCTGCACGCGCGGGGTGCCCCGGTTGATTTCATCGGCCAGGAGCACGTTGGTGAACACCGGTCCCGGATGGAACACGAAGGACGACGAGGACGCGTCGAAAATGGAAACGCCCAGCACGTCGCCGGGCAACAGGTCCGTGGTGAACTGCACCCGCCGGAAGTCCAGGCCCAGCACCGTGGCCAGAGACTTGGCCAGCGTGGTCTTGCCGATGCCGGGGATATCCTCGATCAGCAGATGTCCGCGGGCCAGCAGGCAGGTCAGGGCCAGCCGGATCTGGCTCCTCTTGCCCAATATCACCTCGTCCAGCCGGGCCATGACTTCCCGCAGCGCGGTCATGCCAGTCCTCCCAACAGATGATCCATGCCGTAGAGCCCGCCCGGCTCCCGCGTGACCAGCCAGGCCGCCGCGCGCAGGGCCCCGCGCGCGAAGTTTTCCCGCGAATGGGCGCGGTGCGTGACTTCAACCCGCTCGCCCGGCCCGAAGAAATAGACCGTATGGTCGCCCACCACATCGCCGCCGCGCAGGGCGTGCACGCCAAGTTCCCGCGCCGGACGCGCTCCGGGCAGGCCGTGACGGCCGTAGTTGCCCACATCGGCCAGATCCCAGCCCCGGGCTCCGGCCAGCACCTGGGCCAGCCTGACCGCCGTGCCGCTGGGCGCGTCCTTTTTGTGGTGATGATGGATTTCCGTGATTTCCATATCGTAATCCTCGCCCAGAATGCGTGACAGCTCGGGCAGAATGCGGGTCAGAGCGTACACCCCCACGGACATGTTGGGCGACCAGAACATCCGGCAGCTCACGGCCAGCTTCTCCAGTTCCGCGATCTGCGCGCCGTTCAGCCCGGTGGTACCGATAACCACGGGGTTTCCGGTCCGCGAAGCGGCCCGTGCCGCCGCCAGAGTCACTTCCGGAGCAGTGAAGTCGATAACCACCGCTTCCGGCGCGGTGGCCAGCGCATCCTCCAGGTCATGAGCCACCGGGCAGCCCAGACTTTCCAGTCCGGCACTGTATTCGGCCCGCTCCACCACTCCGGCCAGAACAAACTTTTCCGATTCCAGCGCAAGCCGGGTCAGCGTCGAGCCCATGCGCCCCCCGGCGCCCATGATAATTACCGGAACAGACAT
>JAUMXF010000006.1:9815-45696 GCA_030529235.1 Pseudomonadota bacterium | reverse complement strand
TTTTCTTTGTTTCATGCTTTATTAACAAACAGGAGACATGCTATGCCGTTCGCACCATTCAAACATTTCCGTATTGAATACTCAGTCACTGGCAGGGGTAAAGGCCTCGTCCTCGTCCATGGAACGGGACAATCGGCAGAAAATACCTGGACTGAAACAGCCAGGCATTTTTCGTCCCACTACAAGGTTGTCTGCCCCAATTATTCCGGTACGGGCAAAACCCAGGACAATAATGAAGAGCTTACAGTCGAACTTCTTGGGGATCAGGTGCTGGCTGCCGCAGACCATGCCAGACTTCGCCGGTTCGACATCGTGGGGCACTCGCTCGGTACCTGCGTTGCCGTGTACTTGGCGGCCAATCATCCCGAACGGATCGGAAAAGTCCTGCTGCTGGCTGGATTCGCCTCCACAGGGGACGCCCGCTCGCAACTCCAATTCAGAATGTGGAAGGAAATGGCGGAAACCAACCCGGAGCTTCTGGCGCAGACATTCCTATTCACGGCCTTCAGCCCTGCATTTGTGGCGGCCCTGACAGATTGTGCCGTACGAAAAACCGTGCGGGATATCTTCGCCACAACCGATTGGAAAGGCGCAGTACGGCAGATCGAGCTGGATCTGCGCGTCAATGTCACAAAAGAAGCCAGGACCATGATGCAGGAAACTCTGGTACTCGGCTGCACACACGACTACATTGTGCCGGTTTTCCACGCTAGAAAATTAGCGGAACTCATCCCCAACGCCCGTTATGCGGAGATGGAAACCGGACACGGCGGCTGCGTCGAGAATCCGAAGCGGTTTCTGGAAATAGCGGATGGGTTCCTGAAACAATGAATTGCATAGAGAGTCATGAATGAACGGTCGAGTGAGCAATCATTCCACTGTTCGTTCATGCCGCCGGATTTCCAGAGGGCAAAAGAAAATCCGGAATCTCTGAACAGAAATTCCGGATTTTTTCTTTCATGGTGCCGAAGAGAGGACTCGAACCTCCACCGGGGAACCCCGACTAGACCCTGAACCTAGCGTGTCTACCAATTCCACCACTTCGGCGTGACGTGAGAAATGCCTCTATGCGAGAGCATATGCCTTGGCAAGTCTTTTTTTAGAAATCCGCAGGCCGCTCCCGGCACGAAAATCTTCCGTGAATGCCGGGCTATCACCTTCTGTTGAAGCTCCGGACCTTTTGAGATAGACGCGAGGCCCAGTCATTTTCGGGAGGATATGCATGCAGCGCGTCACATGGCCCGGCGGGCCCATTGCCCTGGAAAAGGGAGCCTGCGTCACCATCGGCAATTTCGATGGCGTCCACATCGGACACCAGCGGCTCATCGCCCGGGTCCGGGACAGGGCCGCCGGGCTTGGCCTGGCATCCGTGGCCGTCACCTTCGAGCCGCACCCGGTGCGCTTTTTTACCGGCCAAAAAATTCCTCCGTTCATTACATCATATGAGCAGCGCGCCGGACTCATCGCCGACCTTGGCATCGAATACCTGCTCTGCCTCGAATTCAATCACTTTCTGGCGCAGATGCCACCCGAGGAATTTGTGCGCCGGATACTGGTGAAACACCTGCACGCGCGAGAGCTGATCATCGGTCATGACTACGCTTTCGGGAAAGGGCGGCAGGGTGATTACGAACTGCTGCGGGTTCTGGGCGAAACATGGGGGTTTGGCGTGGAGCGGATGGAGCCCGTGACGGCGGACGGCGTGGTGGTCAGTTCCACCTGTATCCGCAAGCTGATTGAATCGGGCGACGTCTGGGCCGCACGGCCTCTGCTGGGCCGTTTTTACTGCGTGCCCGGAACCGTGATTCACGGCCGGGGCCGGGGCGGCCGCCTTCTGGGGTTCCCCACGGCCAACCTTCAGCCCGCCGGAGAGCTTTTCCCCAAAACCGGCGTATACTGCTGCTGGGCGGAACTGCATGGCCGAATCCATCAGGCCATGGCCAACGTCGGATACAATCCCACTTTCGGCAACGACGACCTCTCCATGGAAGTCCACATTCTGGATCTGAACGAAGACCTTTACGGCCAGCATCTCACCGTACACTTCGTGCGGCGCCTGCGCGGGGAGCGCAGATTTTCCGGGCTCGAGGAACTGAAAGAGCAGATCAGCAGGGATGTCGCCCAAGGGCGGACCATTCTGGCCGCACCCGAAGCCCGGCTCTGAGATTCGTCATGAAGACCCTGTTGCGACCGTTTTTCACCATCCCTCTGGAGCTGGCCCGCAGCTATCGCTCCATTCTCAATTTCAAATGGCTGGTTCTGGGCGTGGTCGTGGGGGCCATGACCGGCCTTGGCGCCATCGTCTTCTATGTGGCCATCGAGTGGCTGCACCATTTTCTGCTGCACGAACTGGCCGGTTTTTCCCTGCCCGCGCCCGCCGGAGAGGCGCTTTTTTCCGGACCGTCCGGGGAGCCCCGCCCCTGGCTCCTGTTCGCCTTTCTGATACCCGTGGGGCTTTTCACAGCCCTGCTCCTGCGATTTTTCGTGCCTTTCACCCGCTACTCCGGCACGGACGGCACGGACTCCATGATCAAGGCCTTCCACTACCAGGAAGGACGCATCGAACCCGCAGTGCCCCTCATCAAGGTCGGCACGTCCATCCTGACCATTGCCTCGGGCGGAAGTGCGGGACGTGAGGGCCCCATCTCCCTGCTCGGTGCGGGCTGCGGCTCCTGGCTGGCCACGCGCCTCAGACTCTCGGCCAAAGAACGGCGGATTCTGCTTCTGGCCGGGGCGGCCGGAGGACTGGGAGCCATTTTCCGCGCCCCTCTGGGCGGGGCTCTCACCGCCGTGGAAGTCATCTACAAGGAGGATTTCGAGGCCGAAGCCCTGCTGCCGTCCATCATTTCCTCCGTGGTTTCGTATTCCCTGTTCACTCTCGTTTTCGGAGCGGACCCGATTTTCGGCATTCCGTCCTTCACCTTCGCGGACATCCGGGAACTGCCGCTCTACGCCCTGCTGGGTCTTATCTGCGCGGCCACGGGCTGGTTCTATGTGACGACGTTCCGAGGCATCAAATACAGAATATTCTGGCCCCTGACCGACCGTTTCGGCTTCGTCCCTTCCCTGACCCTGGGGGCGATGTCCATGGCCGCCCTCGGGTACGCCTTTCCGGAGCTTCTGGGCGGCGGTCAGGGCTGGCTCGAAATGGCCATTCTGGGTAAGCTTTCCGTGACCATGATGCTCGGCATGATCGCAGGCAAGACGCTGGCGACCTCGCTGGTCATGGGGTCTGGCATGAGCGGCGGCATGTTTGCCCCGGCCCTGCTGGTGGGCGGCATGAGCGGCGGCGTGGTGGGCACTCTGGCGCAGCGCCTTTTCCCCACGGTGGTACATGAGCCCGGCGGCTATGTGCTGGTGGGCATGGCCGCCTTTTTCGCGGGGGTGGCCCACGCCCCCATCGGCCCGCTGGTCATGGTCTGCGAACTGACCCAGGGGTATGGCCTTCTGGCTCCGCTCATGCTGGCCTCGGCCATTTCCCTTGTGCTGTGCCGGAATGTCTCCCTCTACGAAAACCAGACAGGCAACAAGTTCGACTCCCCGGCCCACGTCGGCGACGCCACCATCAACATTCTGGAGAAAGAAACCGTGGAGAAACACTTCCACCGCAGCCGGGTCACAGTGGTGGAGGAAGGTACGCATTTCGGCGCCCTGACGGACATCATCGTCAATTCCAACGAGCTCTGTTTTCCGGTACGCGGAGAAGATGACGCCATTACCGGCATCCTGTCCGTGCAGGACCTGCGCAAGGTGATGTACGAGGATTGCCTGGGCGAGCTGCTGGTGGCCGGCGATGTGGCCCGCCCGCCGGTGCTGCTGCGCCCGGACGACGACCTCTACTCGGCTCTGCTCAAATTCGTGGAGTCGGACTTGGCGCAGCTCCCGGTGGTAGACACGGAGGACCCCACTCGGGTGCTGGGCACCCTGGACCGGGCGGATGTTTTCACGGCCTATGCGGAGACGCTCAAGACCATCCGCAGCGGAGAGAAAGACAAATGAAAACGTTTCTTCCTCACATTGCCCTGACGGCAATAATCGGCATCTTTGCGGGATTTTCCCTTGCAGCAGTCAATAGTTTCGTTTTGTCGGAAATAGATTCCTTCACACTGTTCTCTCTTGTCACCGGTTCAGGCGCCAGCCTGGCTGCCTGCTTTGCGGCGCTGGCCACATTCCGTACGGCAAATGAAATGAAAAAACAGCGCGAAATGATGTCCCGCCCGGAGATCATTCCATTTTCATCCATCAATTTCAAAATGGGATACATGAAAAACTCTGCGGAAAAGAGAAGCATAGAGAATATTATTATTAATATCGAATGGCTGGAACTGCCTTCATACTCTGAAGGAGAGCCATACAAGATGAAGCGAGCTAAAAAAATAGATATCCCCATCATCAATATAGGGTCCGGCGCAGCGAAGAACGTAGAAATAGGGTGGGAATTTGAAATCGAGAAGGTAATCGAAGAGGCAAACCAGCTCGCAAGCGAAGTGTATAACACAGACTACAGATATTTTGAGTTAGATGATAACTGGTTGAAAATGAATATAAAGAAAGAAAATACGCCATTTTTCATAGAAAAATACGTCAAAAAACACGAAAAAAATAAAAAAATTGATTATATTCTTCCTGTATCTATAGACCCAATGCCGATCACAATGAAAATTCCTTCTGTGTACTGCAAGCTCGTTAACGCAATTTTGTTTTTCTCTTTTAAAAAAGATCCGAAAATCGAACCTGAACTGCCGAAAATTATCTTGAACATAAGATATACTGACATCGGAGGTGGAAAGCACGAAGCAAAATATGTGTGTTCCACATCCATATCAGGACTTCCCGGCATCACAGGGTGTGATGAAGACTGGTTTGCAGAAGAATGGCTTGACGTTTACGGAGTCCTTCAATGCGCTCCAGTGCACCCACAAGCACGATCTGTACCAGTCCGAAACTGAATCATAGCGCTCTCCCAACGGCAAAACGAGGCACCATGACACCCACGCGCACGGCAAAAATCATCGGCATTCTGCTTACGCTCGCCCTGCTGGCGGGGCTTGGCGGATGCGGCTTCAGGTCCGTCCCGCCCGGCGGCAGCATCACTCCGCCGCCAGGCAAAAGCGGCAAGGGCAAGGGCGGAACATACCGCCCCTACACCATCCGGGGGCAGACCTATTACCCTCTGGCATCGGGCGAGGGCTACTCCGAAAACGGCGTGGCCTCCTGGTACGGCCCGCAGTTCCACGGCCGGAAAACGGCCAACGGCGAGACCTACAACATGCACCAGATGACCGCGGCCCATCGCATTCTGCCCATGAATACCAGGGTTCTTGTGCGAAACCTGGACAACGGCCGCACGGCGGAAGTGCGGATCAACGACCGCGGTCCCTTCGTCAATAACCGCATCATCGACTTGTCCTACGCCGCCGCCAACGCGCTGGGCGTCGTCGGTCCGGGCACGGCCAGGGTGCATGTGCGCAGCGTGGGCAACCAGCCCATCCGGTACGTAGGGCCGTTTTACGTGCAGTACGGAGCCTTTGTGGTCCGGGAAAACGCCCTGCGTCTGCGGGACCGGCTGGCCGGCCGGGGCTACAGGGGAACCCGCGTCACCAGGGGAGAATTGGGGGGAACGATATACTGGAGAGTGCAGATCGGGGCTTTCAATACTCTGGAACAGGCCGAAGGCGTCCGGGCCGGACTTCTTCAGGAAAGCCCCGACTGCTTCGTCATTGCGGATTGAGTTCGGTTCTCAGCTTGCGGGAAATGCGAAAAACCACCACCTTGCGTCCGGACAGGATGATGGACTCGCTGGTCTGGGGGTTGCGGCCTTTGCGGGGACTCTTCTCATAGGACTCGAATTTGCCGAATCCGCTGATGAGCAGGGAGCTGTCTTCCTTGATGGCCGCCTTCATGATGTCCAGCATGGCTTCGACCTGTATTTTGACTTCGGCCCGGTTACGGCCGGATTTCTCATAGATATTGTCCACGATCTCCGCTTTGGTCAGAGTGCTTGTCATGATTCCTCCTGTTTGGGGGGTGTTCGCCACGAAAAAACAGCCGCCGCTTGCAGCATGTATATTTTCCGCAGATTTCCGATAATCGATGCGTTTTTCTTTTTCAAGGACAACATCCCGAATTCCCTGAACAACGCCATTGAATAAAGACAGGACCATGAAATTGTGGCGGTTTCCCCATCCCGAACCAGAGGGAAAGGTCATGCGCCTTGTCCCTTTTTTTCTGCCGGGCATGGGCTGTCCGGGAAGATGCGCGTTCTGCGACCAGCGGGTTCAAACCGGCGTGACTCACGGCGGACTGGAACGGGCGCTGATCTCGCTGGCAGAGCTTCTCACGGCTATGGACGGCTCCTTTGCTCTGGGCTTTTTCGGCGGAACCTTCACCGGCCTGCCACCGGAATGGCAAAAACGTTTTCTGGAGCAGGCTGCACGATTCCGCAAAAATGGTACGCTGACGCACCTGCGCGTCTCCACCCGCCCCGACCGCATTGACCGGGCGGCCCTGAGCCTCTTGCACACGGGCGGAGTGGACATGGTGGAACTGGGCGTGCAGAGTTTTTCCACACCGGTTCTGGCCGCGAGCGGCCGGGGGTACGACGGCGCGCGCGCCATACGGGCCTGCGAGGATGTCCGCGACGGCGGATTTAAGCTGGGCATTCAGCTTCTGCCCGGCCTGCCCGGACACGATGCCGGATTATGGAGGGAAGATGCGGCCCACGTGGTCGCGTTGCGCCCGGAAGTGGTCCGCATCTATCCATGCGTGGTCATTGGCGGCACGCCTCTGGCGGACATGCATGCCCGGGGCGAATACACGCCATGGTCTCTGCCCCTGGCCGTGGAGGAAACCGCCCGGGCCGTGCTCGGCTTCTGGAGGGCCGGAATCCGGGTCATCCGCCTGGGATTGGCGGCGCAGCCGGACATGCTGGCCAGACTGCAGGCCGGGCCCTGGCATCCGGCCTTCGGCAACATGGTCCGCTCGGCGGCTTTGCGCCTCTTTCTGGAGGAACGGCTGGCAGGATTGACCGGCCGCATCTGTGCCGTGTGGATACCGCGCACTCTGAGTGGGGAACTGTGGGGGCACGGCCGGGCCAACGTCCCGACTCTGGCCCGGATCGGCGTCACCAGAGAGCGGGTAAAATTCTGGTCCGAGGCGGACATCGGGGTGGAACTTTCGGGGCCGGACCCGATTCCCGGTGAAGCACACGCCTGAATTCCCGACCGGTGAGGCCAAGCCCCCGCCGGGCAGCCATTTCTCACAAGGAACGCATATGGACATACGCGTGCACACCATCAGCCTGGGCTGTCCCAAGAACCGTGTGGACACGGAGTGGATGCTCGGCGGATTCGGGCCGGGCCTCATTCACGCTCCGGAACCGGAAGAGGCCGAGGTCATCCTCATCAATACCTGTGGTTTCATCGAGCCTGCCGTGAACGAATCCCTGCAGATCATTCTGGATGCGGCGGAGCGCATCGCGTCTCTGCGGCCCAGGCCCCTGCTGGTGGTCACGGGCTGCCTGGTCAGCCGCTACGGGCAGGAACTTGGGCGGGAACTGCCGGAAGTGGACCTTTTTCTGGAAATAGCCCGGCAGGGGGAACTCGGGGCACATGTCCGGAAACTTCTGGGACGCGGGGAGGACACGCCGCCATCCCGGCTGCTGACCACGGCTTCTGGATTCGCCTACCTGAAAATCGCCGAAGGCTGCGACAACCGCTGCCGCTTCTGCACCATCCCGTCCATTCGCGGCCCGCTCAAAAGCCGGCCGGAAGCGGACATTCTGGAAGACGCCCGGCGATGTCTCGATCAGGGTCGCAGCGAACTGGTGCTCATCGCCCAGGATGTGACGGCCTATGGCCGGGACCGGGGTGGAAAAAGCGCTCTGCCCGGCCTGCTTCGTGATCTGACCCGGCTGTCCGGCCTCAAATGGCTGCGCCTCATGTATCTGTATCCGGCGGGGCTGGACCGGGAACTTCTCTCCTTTCTGGCGGACCTGGGGCCGCCTCTGCTGCCGTACTTCGACATCCCCTTGCAGCACGCGCATCCGGAAATCCTGGCCTCCATGGGCCGCCCTTTCCGGCGCGATCCGCGCGAGGTTGTCGAACGGGTACGCAGCTTCTTCCCGCAAGCCGCGCTGCGCACTACATTCATTACCGGATATCCGGGCGAAACCGAGACCCATTTCAAGGCGCTGGAGTCTTTTGTACGGGAAGCGCGCTTTAATCATCTGGGTGTTTTCCCGTATTACCCGGAAGACGGTTCGGCCGCGGCCGCCCTGCCCGGACAACTGCCCGGCGCGGTCAAAAAGCGGCGGCGGGACGCCATCATGCGCATCCAGTCGGGCATCAGTGCGGCCATTCTCCGGGAACAGGAAGGACAGGAACTGGACATTCTGGTGGACCGGCCCCACGAGGAATGGCCGGGGCTTTTCGAGGGACGGGCCTGGTTCCAGGCCCCGGAAGTCGACGGCCTCACTTATGTCAGCGGGGACGGGCTGGCTTCCGGCCGCATGGTCCGGGCCACGGTGGAAGAGGCCAAAACCTACGATCTTGTCGCGCTGGCCTGAACGGCAGATTTGGCGTCTAAAGGAAAGGACTTTCGGGAACGGATGCGCCTTTCGCATCCGTTTGACAAAGATTTTTTCCCCTGTCAGGACGTGATGCCACATATTAGTCAAACATGGCGCGGAGTTCCGCCATCATGGAGGCCCCATGAACATTCCCGCAGGATTTCGTTTCGCCGTCGCCCGGTGCGGCTTCAAGCGTCCTGACCGCTTCGATCTCGGCGTCGCGGTCAGCGATGTCCCGGCCGTGGCCGCGGGCGTATTCACCACCAACCGCTTCCAGGCCGCGCCCATTCAGGTGGCCCGCCAGCATCTGGAGGCCCGACGCGAATCCATCCGCGCCATCGTGGCCAACTCGGGACAGGCCAACGCCTGTACCGGCCAGGAGGGTCTGGACAACTGCCGGGCCAGTCTGCGCCTGCTAGGCATTCTGGGACTAGAGCCCTCGGAAGTGCTGCCCGCGTCCACGGGCGTCATCGGTGACCAGCTGAAAATGGACCTGTGGGAAAAAGGCGCGGCGGGCCTGCGGGAAACACTGGGCCGGGCCAGCCTGATGGACATGGCCAAGGCTGTCATGACCACGGACACCTTTCCCAAGATCGCGGCCAGGGAAGTACGGCTGCACGGCGGTACCGCCCGGCTGGCGGGGTTCTGCAAGGGCGCGGGCATGATCTGTCCGGACATGGCCACCATGCTCGGTTTCATCTTCTGCGACGCGGGAGTGGAGCCCCAGTGGTGGCAGGAAGCCCTGACCCGCTGCGTGGAGCGAAGCTTCAACGCCATCACCGTGGACGGAGATACCAGCACCAACGACTGTGTTTTCGCCCTGGCCAACGGCGCAAGCGTCCGGGCCGATGCGGGCGATCTGCCTCCGCTGGAAGGCGCGCTGCTGGAGATATGCCAGGACCTGGCCTATATGATCGTGCAGGATGCCGAGGGTGGAACCAAAGTCATGCACATTCATGTCACCGGCGCGGGCACCACGGCGGACGCCCAGATGGCCGCCAGAGCCGTGGGCAATTCGCCTCTGGTCAAGACGGCGCTCTACGGACGCGATCCGAACTGGGGGCGGATTGTGGCCGCCCTCGGGCGCAGCGGCGCATCTTTCGAGCCCGAAAAAGTGACCGTGCGCATAGCCGGCAAGACCATTTTCCAAAACGGCACGCCCGTTCAGGAGGACTGGGATTCTCTGCTGGCCTCGGCCCTGCGCCGGGATCTGGTGAATATCGAAGTGGACCTGGGGGCCGGAGACAGCAGGACCATGCTCATGGCCTCCGACCTGACCGAGGAATATGTGAAAATCAATGCTGAATACCGCTCCTGATCCGGCCACGGACTCCACCTGGAAACGCCTGGCCGACTTCATTTTCGAACTGGGCATGCTGCGGCGCACCCCGCGCACGGGATACCAGTTTCTGCGTTCGGGCGCGGAAAATGTGGCCGAACACTCTTTCCGCACGGCCATGATCGGCTATATTCTGGCCCGCCGGGCCGGAGCCGACGTCCCCAGAACCGTTTTCCTGTGCCTGTTCCACGACGTGCACGAAGCCCGGATCGGGGATTTCAACTACGTCAACCGCATCTACAACACATCCAATCCGGAGCTGGCCCTGACCCATGCCCTGGAAGGCACGGGTCTGCGCGAGGAAGCCCTGGCCCTGTGGCGGGAACTGGAGGCGGGAGAGACCCTGGAGTCTCATCTGGCCCAGGATGCGGACCAGCTCGACTTCATCGCCAACCTGAAGGAAGAGCAGGATATGGGCAACCCGTATGCCCCCAAATGGCTGAAACACGCGGTACTGCGCCTCAAGACGGACGCGGCCCGCGAACTGGCCCAGGCCGTGCTGCGGACGGACCAGTCCGGCTGGTGGTTCGACCGGCCCGACGAGTCCTGGTGGCGCAGAGGTAACGGCAAGCCCCAGTCTCCGCAGGTTGATGACAAGGCATGACCCGAAAGTCCTCCAGAAGAGTCGGAAGAATCGGACGCAGCATCCGGCAGAAAATCAGACTCCGGGCGAATATCCTGAAGCCCGCGGATATGGCCGGGAGGATTCCGGACTCCGGAGAGGAGGAAAATCTTCCCCGGTACGCCGGTCCTCTCGCCGTTCTCTCCAACATGGAGGAGAAAAAAATCCGCAACGGCTGGTGGTGCGCCTGCGCTTTTCTGGCCGTCTGTCTGCATGCCGCCCCGGCGGCTTATGCCTTGCTTGCCCCGCATTATGGTCTGCCCGATGTACTGGAAGTGAATCTGGAGACCATGAATCTGTTCCGGGACCGTGTTTTCCGGGAAGAAAGCGGGGCCCAGTCCGCCGCTCCGATGGAGCTGCATCCGGTTCAGGTACGGATGCAGACCCAGATACCGAAAGATGTGCTTCCCTCGCCCGAGGCGCGGACAGCCAAGCCGGAAGCCGAAGAAAATCTGGAACGCATCCGCATTGTGCAGGATGCCATCAACCGCCTCTGGGCAAAAGCCGCGCCGGAGCAGCCGGGATATGCGCTGGTCAGCCTCAATATTCTGGACAATGGCGGCATCGGCGAATTCGTGGTGCAACGCATCTCCGACGACGCGGCCTTCCGGACCTTTCTCCTTTCCTTTCTGACCACCTTGAAGGCGTCCTATGGGAACCAGGCCGGGCCGGGGGAATCCTTCTGGCTCGAATGCGAATTCAAGGTTACGCCCACGGAACGCAGAAAATCATGATCATCGCGGTGCTCTCCGACACGCATCTGGAGCGCCCTTCTCCGCGTCTGGCCGCCGCATTCGACAGATACTGCGCCGGGGCCGACATGCTGCTGCACTGCGGCGACTGCGTGGGCGAGGACACCTGGGCTTTTCTGAACGCGCACCACTGTTTTCACGCGGTTCTGGGCAACTGCGATTCTTTTTCGCTCCGTGGCAGCCTGCCGGCGCTGCGCGAGGTCGAGGCCGAAGGGTTCTGCATCGGCATGGCCCACGGCTGGGGACCGCGCAGTCTGGTGGCGGAAACCGTGGCCGCCGAATTCCAGAATGCGGACCTGATCTGCTACGGACATACCCACATCCGTGACTGGGGATTTCGCGGCGGCGTATGGATGCTCAATCCCGGTTCCTTTTCCCTGCCCAGAGACGGCATGGCCGGTCTGGCACTGCTGACGCTGAAAAAAGACCTGCCACCCGCCGTGGAATGGATAAACGTGAGCCCCTGAAGAAACCCGCGCCTATGCGCCTGAGCAGGAGAAGTTTCTTCAAACTCGGCCTATGGCGCCTTTATCCCGACGGGAAGTTATCCGTCATTGAACGCCCATCGCCCCAGCTGAACCGCCACGCCATTGCCGTCCCTGCCGCCCGCATTCCACGGATTCAACATTTCCTCTTACGGACTTCCGCTTCGGGCCATTTGTATCGGCGGCCTTTATCGAGGGTACCACATAAGCGTGGATTGAGTCGGTCCGTGTGCCGCCAATGCGGGTCAACTGCCCGCCGAAAATCGCGTTACTGACAATTGTGGAAAGATCCGGCAGACCCAGAACCATATGACCTCAAGGGGGCTCTGGAAAATGGGCACAAAAAAGCCCGGCATTGCCGGGCTTTCCCGTCAGTTCTCAAGAACCGCCGGATTGATAATGCGGACATCCGCCTTGTTTCGCAAATCCGTAAGAAAGGCCTGTACTGCCTGCTGCTCGGAGCCCCTGTTCATGGACTCGATCCAGGACGTCTTCTCGGCCTCCCATTCCTCTTCCGTGGGCGGTGTCACCCTGACGGTTTTGGCCAGCACATACCCTTCGGGCACGGCGTAGCTCTCCGGCAGCCAGGTTCCGGGAGCGGCACCGAAGGCCGCCTTGGTCAGCGGCTGAACCATCCCCAGTCCGGGAATCTGGTCCTGACGGCCAAAGGGCTCGGTTTCCTTGAGCGTGGCGTTTTCGCCTCCGTCCTTAAGTCCGGGCAACGCGTTGTCCGCAGCGGCCTTGGCCAGTTTCAGGGCTTCTTCCCGCACGATAGTCTCCTTGATGCCCTGACGGACCTCGTCCAGCGGTGTGAAAAGCTCCGGAGTCTGCTCAAGTTTGGTGGCCAGCAGATAGCCGTCCTGCACCATCAGCGGAGCCTGGGTGGTGGAGTTCACGGCCAGATCGAAAAGCGCCTCCGCATTTTCGGCCGAAAGTCCGGGCAGTTCTCCCGGCCCCTGCTGACGGCTGAAGGGAGCTGTTTCCCTGACTTCGAGACGCAGGCCGATGCTTTTGGTCACAGCCTGAAGCGTCTCACCGGCGAGCAGCATTTCCAGGGCCTGATCCAGACGGTCCTGAAGTGTCTCGGCGGCGCGGTCCTGAGCGAGACGCTCCCGGATCTGGCCGCTCACGTCGGAAAACTCCCGGTAGTAGGCGGGCTTCTTGTCTTCCACCTCAATCAGATGAAAGCCGAACTGGGTGCGCACGGGTTCGCTGACCGCACCTTTTTCCAGGCCAAAGGCCGCATCCTCGAAAGGCTTGACCATCCGGCCGCGCCCGAACCAGCCCAAAGCACCGCCCGTATCTGTTCCGGAAGGGTCTTCGGTGTACTTTCCGGCCACATCCGCGAACTTCTTGCCGGCCTGCAATTCCTTGCGCGCCGTCTCGATCTTTTCCATGGCCTTTTTCACGTCTTCCTCAGGCGCATCCTCGGCCACGCGCACCAGCAGATGCCGGGCCTTGACCTCTTCTTCCACCTTGAAGTCTTCCTTGCGGGCATCGTAATGCTTCTGGATTTCCTGATCGGTCACAGCGGCGAGGTCGGCCAAGGAAGCCGGCGTGATCTCCAGGTACGCCACACGGGCCTGGGCCGGAATGGCGTACTCGCTTTTGTGGTTCTCGTAATAGCTGCTCACCTGTTCGTCCGTGGCGTTGACCTGCCCGCGATAGTCCTCCCAGGGAAAAAGCCTGTACGCGATGACGGCCTTGCTCTGGCCGTAAGTGAAGAAATCATGGATCAGGTCTTCGTTCAGACGGCCGGCCAGCCCTATATAGCCGCGCATCTTGGTCATGAGCATGCCGCGCATGTAGTCGGCCTCAAAAACGCCGGGCGTGAGATGATTATTCTGCAGCACGCTCTGGTAGACCGCCGGATCGAACACTCCGGCCTCGTTCCGGAAGGCCGGGAGCATGTGCACTTCGCGGGCCAGCTCTTCCCTGGATACGGTCACGCCCAGTTCGGCGGCCTTCTGCAGCAGCAGTTCTTCCACGACCATCTGTTCGAAAATCTGCCTTTTGAATCCCATCTGGGTCAGCATCTCCGAAGACATGCCGGGGCTCTGGGCGCGGACCATTTCCAGACTGCGTTGCAGGCGGTCCTGAAACTGCTGAAAGAGGATGGGCTCGCCGTTGACCGTGGCCACAGTGGTGCCCCGGTCGTGGTCCACGCGGTTCATGCCGAAGGCCAGCACAAAGACGGCGATGATGATGCCGAAGAGAACTTTTATCATCCAGCTCTGTGCGCCCTGGCGCAGTATATCCAGCATGAAGGCTCCGATCGATTTCTTTGAAGTGGGAGAAAAGGCCGGATTTTCCGGCTATTTTTGCCTGTCGTTGACGTAGTTCAGCAAACCGCCCGCCCTGATAATGGCTATTTCATTGCCCGTCAAATCATGGGCCAGGGCGATTTCCCGGCCGTTTTCCATGACTGCGGCCAGCTCCTTGCCCGGCGCGAGTCCGGCCAGATCCACCGTGAGCGGACAGCCCTGAGACAGCAGATCGTAATCGGCAGGATTGACCAGAGTCAGCGGCAGGATGCCGAAATTGACCAGATTGGCCTTGTGAATGCGCGCGTAGGACTTGGCCAGCACCATGCGCACGCCTAAGTGGCGCGGGGCCAGAGCCGCGTGTTCGCGGCTGGAACCTTGGCCGTAGTTCTCCCCGGCCAGAATCACGCCCTGTCCGGCGGCTTCGGCCCGACCGACGAAATCCTTGTCCACCCTCTCGAACACGTGGCGGCTGATGGCCGGAATATTCGAGCGCAGGGCCGTGATGGCCGCGCCCGCAGGCATGATGTGATCCGTGGTGATGTTGTCGCCGACCTTGATCAGAACCGGCAGGGTCAGAGTATCGGGCAGTCTGTCGAAGGGCGACAGCGGGACGATGTTCGGACCGCGCAGCACCTCGACGAAGGAAGCGTCCTCGGGCGGATAGGCAAACAGGTGCCTGATGGACGGCGCGGTGGCCGGAAGAGACGGCCGGGGGATTTCTTTGTCCCATGTGGCCGGATCGGTGAATTTGCCGCGCAGGGCGCAGAAGGCGGCAGTGACGGGACTGACCAGATAGACCTGCCCGTCCTGAGTGCCGCTGCGGCCCTCGAAATTGCGGTTGAAGGTCCGCGCGCTGACTCCGCCGCTTCCGGGAGAGCCGCCCATGCCGATGCACGGCCCGCAGGAACATTCCAGAAGCCGTCCTCCGGCGTCCAGAATATGGTCCAGCAACCCTTCGGCCATGAGCATTTTCAGGACCTGCTTGGAACCCGGTGAAAGCATGAGATCCGTCCCCGGAGCGACATGTTCTCCGGCCAGAATCCGGGCCACGGCCTGCAAGTCGGAATAGGACGAATTGGTGCAGGAGCCGATGGCCACCTGATCCACGGCCAGCCCGTCCAGTTCGGCCACGGGCACCACCAGATCGGGCATATGCGGCCGCGCGGCCAGCGGCACCAGAGCACTCAAATCCACAACGATTTCCCGGTCGTACTCCGCGCCGTCATCGGCCGCCAGCGGCGTAAAGGCGTCGGCCCGGCCCATGAGTTCCAGAAAGGCCCTGGTCTGCTCATCGCTCGGAAAAACAGAGCCCGTCGCCCCCAGCTCCGCGCCCATGTTGGCGATGGTGGCCCGTTCCGGCACGCTCAGACTGGCCACGCCCGGGCCACAGTATTCCATGACCGCGCCCACTCCGCCCTTGACCGTAAGCAGACCGAGCAGATGCAAAATGACGTCCTTGGCCGAGGCGTATCCGGTCAGTTGTCCCTCAAGACGTATTTTGAACACCTTGGGCATGGCCAGGGTATAAGGCTCGCCCGCCATGGCCAGGGCCACGGAAAGCCCTCCAGCGCCCATGGCCAGACAGCCGATGCCTCCGGCCGTGGGCGTGTGGGAATCCGAGCCGATCAGGGTTTTGCCCGGCACGGCGAAATTTTCCAGATGCAGCTGATGACAGATGCCCGTGCCGGGAGGAGAAAAAACAATGCCGTATTTGGCCGCCACACTGCGCAGGTAGCGATGGTCGTCGGGGTTGCGGAAGCCCATCTGCAGGGTGTTGTGATCCACGTAGCTGACCGAGACTTCCGTCTTGACCCTGGGCAGTCCGATGGCCTCCCATTGCAGATAGGCCATGGTGCCTGTGGCGTCCTGGGTCAGGGTCTGGTCGATGCGCACGGCCACTTCACTACCGGCGGTCATGGAGCCCTCGACCAGGTGCGCGGCAATGATCTTGCGGGTGAGATTCTGTTTCATGGAATGTCCTTGGAAAAAAGTGAGCCATTGAAAAGCAAATGGCGGGATTGGCAATATCAGCAGGATCCGCGCCGCAACCGGGCCTGGAGAATCTGGATTTCCGTTTCCATGCGTAGACTGTCCTGCTGCAGGCGGAAGATTTCCTCATGGAAAACAACGCCCCGTCCAGGATCTTCGGTCAGCAGCAGTTCCTTGATCCGCGCCTGCACGGCCGCCCGCTCCCGCCGCAGATGCTCAATCTGCGTCGTGAGGTCGTCCATGCCCTGTGACCTTGATGCGTCTGCGCTTTGGCGCGCCATCAAAATCGGCATCGCCGTCAGCGTCATCGCCCTCGCTTACGGAGCGGATGAAGTGCTGGGGCTCGGGCAGATTCATGAAAATCTTCCAGAACCAGGGCCATGCGGAGGAAATGTTGTCCGCATTGGCCAGACAGACACCGGGATGCGTAAAGGAAATAAGGGCCCCCGCCAGCGTCCAGTATGGCCCCGGACTTTGCCAGGGTCCCTCCTTGGGCTTGCGGGTGGAAGGCAGACCCAGCCGCAGCAGGCCCGGTTGCAGGAAATAACCGGCACCCAGGGCTTCAAGCAGATCCTGAGCGTGCTCCACATCGATGCGGGCCGTGTTAAGCGTGATGTCGCAGGCCCCTCTCAAACCAAAGGCCATGGCCAGCAAAAGAGGCAGATATTCCTGACAGGATGTGATGTCCAAAGAAAGCCGGGGAGGCCTGTCGCCCATCCGGGAGGTGATGGAGTCGGGCTCGATGGAAATGCGCAGACCGAACTCGTACAGAATATCCATCACGTCCTGAAGATTGGGAGTGTATTCGGGCCATTTGCCGCGCAGTGTCACCTGACCGTCCGTAAAGAAGGGCAATACCAGCAGATGCAGGCTCATCAACGGATCAATGGGGATGTCCATCTGTGCGGCGTCGAGCCCCGCAGACCCGGCCGGAATGGTGACCACCGAACCGTCAAACTGCACTTCCGGCAGAAAATGCTGCAAAAAAGCAATACCCTTGCGCAACAGCTTGCTGTCTCCGTAGGATTCATGGAGCCGGATGGACAATGTTTTCTTAAAGGTCGTGGCAGCGGCGATCAGAGCCAGAATGAACTTCCGGGAAATACCGGGGGGGATGTCCAGACTGTCCGGAATCCGGCCGCTTGTCTCCACGCGGACGGGCAGGCCGTTGCTGTGGGGCTCCACGATGGTCAGCCGGCATCCAAGCCTGGGCAGCAATTCCTGCACCGGGCGCAGGTCGAGAATTTTGAGCTTGGTCGCCCCCGTATACTTGACTCTGTTCACCCCTCCCAAGGCCAGACACAAAAGCAGATAAAAATGGAAGGTGCTCTGCCCGGCGTACACCGCCTTGTTGTCCAGAGACCACGACGGTGCGGGCCGGATCAGGCACTGCCGGTCCTGAATGGCGATGTTGAATCCGCACAGGTTGAGGGCGTTGATGAGCTCAAGTGAGATGCTGTTGCTCTGAAACGGCGCCACAGTCAGGGAAGTGGAGCCCAATGCGCCAAGAAAAAATGTCATGCTCCGGAGAATCTGATCCCGCGGCGCGTCGAGATCGATATTGACCGGCTTTCTTCTGGGAAAAAGCGAAAGGGATTTTCCGGGAGCGGAGCTGTTTTCGGCTCTGGAGTAGGCAAGATTGTTGGCCAGATGGAAAATCCGCCTCAGCATCTGGGGTTCCAGGCCTTCCGCCTTGGGAGAATCCCGCCAGACCTGCCAGAGCGTCTTTTCCTGATTGGGATCGGTGATGCTCAGATTCTTGGCCCGCCTGGACATGGCGGCCCGGGACAGCAACCCCGTGCGCGAGGCCAGCAGAGAAACCAGTCTCTCGTCAATTTGCGCCAGTTCCTGTGTGAGGGAAAGGGGAGAATGCTTTTCCGCCATGTGTCACGTCCAAAAGGGTAACCGGAAGTTCCGAAATGTGCATACTGTCACGCGCAGAAACAGACGGCTGCCTAACAGCGTTTGCCCTTCCATTGCAAGAGCCCAGCGCATATTCGAATATATCATATTGAAATAAATATAAAAAATTACAATCAAACGATGCTGCATATCACAATTTTTATCGCCATGGGGATAAAACGGAGCCCGAGAGGTTGATAAAAAAATCACAAAACAATTGACAAGGCGGCCCGACCCGAGCAGATTGAAGCCAACGTTCTGTTTTTGCGCCAATAAAAACAAATCTCTAGGAGGAATCGCGTTATGGCTCTTGTACCCCCCCATGGCGGAAAAGGCTTGGTTTGCTCATTACTTCAGGGTGCGGAATTGGCTGCCGAACAGAAAAAAGCCGAGGGTCTGAAAAAGATTGACATCAGCCCCCGCGCCAAAGGCGACCTGATCATGATGGGCATCGGCGGCTTCAGCCCGCTGAACGGCTTCATGACAAAGGCCGACTGGAAATCCGTATGTGAAAATTTCACTCTGGCCGACGGTACTTTCTGGCCGGTACCCGTGACCCTCGACACCGATGAGGCCGTGAAAGTCGGCGAAGAGATCGCCCTGTTCGATCCCAAAAAGAATGTGTTCATGGCCACCATGAAGGTCACGGAAGTCTATGAGATGACCGAGGCCGATAAAAAATGGGAATGCGAAAAAATCTACAGGGGCAACGGAGATGATTCCGTAGGTGATAAGTTCTGGGAGGTGGCCCCCAAAGATCATCCCGGTGTGCAGATGGTCATGGCTCAGAAAAAGTACAACATCGCCGGACCGGTCAAAGTCCTGTCCGAAGGCGACTATCGCGAACGCTTCCCCGGCTGCTACATGACTCCGGCCGAAGCCCGCGCCACATTCGAAAAGCGGGGCTGGAAGCGTGTCGCCGCCCTGCAGCTCAGAAACCCGATGCACCGCTCCCACGAATTCCTGGCCAAAATCGCCTGCGAGGTTTGTGACGGCGTGTTCATCCACTCTCTGGTAGGCAACCTGAAGCCCGGCGACATCCCGGCCGAAGTGCGCATCAAATGCATCGACACCCTGATTGACCGTTATTTTGTCAAAGAAAACGTGGTGCAGGGCGGATATCCCCTGGATATGCGCTACGCCGGCCCCCGCGAGGCCCTGCTGCACGCGACATTCCGTCAGAACTACGGCGTTTCCGACATGATCATCGGCCGCGACCATGCGGGCGTGGGCGACTTCTACGGCCTGTTCGAAGCCCAGGAAATCTTCGACCGCATCCCCAAGAATCTGGGCGAAGGCAAGGCTCTGATCACCCAGCCCATGAAGATCGACTGGACCTTCTACTGCTACAAGTGCGACGGCATGGCCTCCCTGCGTACCTGCCCCCACAGCAAGGAAGACCGGGTGGTTCTGTCCGGAACCAAGTTGCGCAAGGCCCTGTCCGAAGGTGCTCCGGTCGCCGACCATTTCGGCCGCGACGAAGTTCTGGAAATTCTGCGCGAATACTATTCCGGCCTGACGGAAAAGGTCGAAATCAAGATGCAGGGTGCCGCTTCCGGCGCAAAAATGTAGCTTGCATGCGGCCCGCCGGGAAATGTCCTGACGGGCCGTTTTTGTAACAGGGAAGATTTTCTCTCAACTATGGCTTGACGTGCCTGTCTCGACTTGGTAAAAGATTCACAAGCCAAGAACTTAGATAGAGAGTCATCAGGCCCAAAAATAGCCATGTTGGTTTAACTTTTAAGCGGAGGAATTATGCCTACCTTTGTTGATCCAGCAAAGTGTGATGGGTGCAAGGGCGGTGAAAAAACTGCCTGCATGTACATCTGTCCCAACGATCTGATGATCTTGGACCCGACGGAAATGAAAGCCTACAATCAGGAGCCGGCAGCATGCTGGGAATGCTATTCCTGCGTGAAAATCTGTCCGCAGGGTGCCATCACGGCCCGGCCCTACGCCGACTTCGCTCCCATGGGCGGCACCTGTATTCCGCTGCGCGGCGCCGAGGACATCATGTGGACCGTACAGTTCCGCAATGGCGAGGTAAAACGCTTCAAGTTCCCCATCCGCACCACCGTTGAGGGTTCCATCAAACCCTATGAAGGCAAGCCCGAAGGCGCTGATCTGGAAAACGAGCTGCTCTTCACCGAGACCAGCCTGAAGGCTCCGAAGGAAGCTCTGAGCAAGAAATTCGAGGTCACCGAAGCGGACATGAAGGTCAAGTTCAAGTCCGCCGTCGCCTAAACCAGCGCCTTTAACGCAAGAAATTTCAGGAGGAACATATGCCTCAGATTCCTGTCAAAGACACGGTCAAGGGTTTGGCCCTGGCTGAGCCGGAAGTAGTGGAGCTTGAAACCGATATTCTCATGGTTGGTGCCGGCATGGGCAACTGTGGAACCGCATTCGAAGCCTGCCGCTGGGCCGACAAGGCCGGTGTGAAAGTGCTCCTGGTGGACAAGGCCGCCATCGACCGCGGCGGTGCGGTGGCTCAGGGTCTTTCGGCCATCAACACCTACATCGGCGAAAACGAGCCGGATGACTATGTGCGCATGGTCCGCACCGACCTCATGGGTCTGGTCCGCGAAGACCTGATCTTCGACCTGGGCCGTCACGTGGACGATTCCGTGCACCTGTTCGAAGAGTGGGGGCTGCCCTGCTGGATCAAGAAAGACGGCAAGAATCTGGACGGCGCCCAGGCCAAGAAAGAAGGTCTGGCTCTGGCCAAGGGCGACGCCCCCGTGCGTTCCGGCCGCTGGCAGATCATGATCAACGGCGAATCCTACAAGGTCATCGTGGGTGAGGCCGCCAAAAACGCTCTGGGCAGCGACCGTTACATCGAGCGCCTGTTCATCGTGAAGCTGCTCCTCGACGCCAAGGTGCCCAACCAGATCGCCGGTGCGGTCGGTTTCTCCGTGCGCGAGAACAAAGTGTATGTCATCAAGGCCAAAGCCATGTCCGTGGCCTGCGGCGGTGCGGTCAACGTGTACCGGCCCCGCTCCACCGGCGAGGGTCTCGGACGCGCCTGGTATCCCGTATGGAACGCCGGTTCCACCTATACCATGTGCGCGCAGGTCGGCGCCGAGATGACCATGATGGAAAACCGTTTCGTGCCCGCCCGCTTCAAGGACGGCTACGGCCCGGTCGGCGCGTGGTTCCTGCTGTTCAAGGCCAAGGCCACCAATGCCAAGGGCGAAGACTACTGCGTGACCAACCGCGCCATGCTGAAGCCCTACGAGGATCGCGGCTACGCCAAGGGGCACGTCATCCCGACCTGTCTGCGCAACCACATGATGCTGCGTGAAATGCGCGAAGGCCGCGGCCCCATCTACATGGATACGGCCACCGCCCTGCAGACTACCTTCAAGGAACTCTCCAAGGCCGAGCAGAAACATCTCGAATCCGAAGCCTGGGAAGACTTCCTTGACATGTGCGTGGGTCAGGCCAACCTGTGGGCGGCCATGAACGTCAAGCCCGAGGAACGCGGCTCCGAAATCATGCCCACCGAGCCCTACCTGCTCGGCTCCCACTCCGGCTGCTGCGGCATCTGGGTGTCCGGCCCGAACGAGGACTGGGTTCCCGAAGAATACAAGATCAAGGCCGACAACGGAAAAGTCTATAACCGCATGACCACGGTCAACGGCCTGTTCACCTGCGCCGACGGTGTGGGCGCGTCCGGCCACAAATTCTCCTCCGGTTCCCATGCCGAGGGCCGCATCGTGGGCAAGCAGCTGGTCCGCTACGCTCTGGATCACAAGGACTTCAAGCCCACTTTGACCCTCGACGCCGAAGCCCTGAAGAAGGAAATCTATCAGCCCTGGTACACTTACGAGGAATTCAAGGCCGCTTCCACGGATCCTGTGGTCAACCCCAACTACATCACGCCCAACAACTTCATGATGCGCCTGATCAAGGCCACCGATGAATACGGCGGCGGTGTGGCGACCCTGTACACCACGTCCGAGAAACTGCTGGACACCGGCTTCACCCTGCTCGACATGCTCGAAGAGGACTCCAAGAAGCTGGCCGCCCGCGACCTGCACGAACTGCTCCGCTGCTGGGAACAGTACCACAGGCTGTGGACCGTCCGTCTGCACATGCAGCACATCCGTTTCCGCCAGGAAAGCCGCTATCCCGGCTTCTACTATCGTGCGGATTTCATGGGCCTGGACGATTCCAAGTGGAAGTGCTTCGTGAACTCCAAGTTCAATCCGGCCACCGGTGAAACTGAAATCTTCAAGAGACACTACTACCAGATCATCCCTGACTAGTTATGGGCCAAAAAAGGCTGCGGGACGGCCCGCAGCCTTTTCTGTATCGGGAAATAGAATGGTCTGCGTATGATCTGTAGCGGTCAGGTGGTTATAGATCATGCATGGACCGTTCTATTCATTTTTATGGCCTTCAACATGAGCGTTCTGGGAGGAATCTTCATGGCTAGCAACAGCATACTTGTCATCGGCGGCGGATTTTCGGGACTCACCGCCGCCCTTGAAGCCGCCGAGCTCGGTCACGAAGTCTTCATCGTGGAGAAGACTCCGTTTCTGGGCGGACGCGTCATGCAGCTGAACAAATATTTTCCCAAGCTGTGCCCGCCTTCATGCGGCCTGGAAATCCAGTATCAACGGATCAAGAACAACCCCAGGGTCAAATTTTTCACCCTGGCCGAAGTGACCAGGGTAAACGGCGCCCCGGGAGCCTATGAGGTCACGGTGCGTATCAGACCCCGCCACGCCGGACCGAACAGTCCCGATCTTTCCGGCCTGTGCGGAGAACTGAACGCGGAAGTACCCAACGATTTCGACTTTGGCCTGAGCACTCGCAAAGCCGTGTACATGGACGCCCCCTTCGCCTTTCCCCAGCGGTACGTCGTGGACAAGGCGGCGCTGAGCTCCGCCGACAAGGCCAAAGTCCAGAAATGCAGCTACTTCGACCTGAACGAGGAAGAAAAGGAAATCACCCTAAACGTCGGCTCCATTGTCATCGCCACGGGCTGGAAGCCCTACGACGTGAAAAAGCTGACCAACCTCGGTGCCGGAGAAATAGAAAACTGCATCACCAATATGCAGATGGAGCGCCTGGCTTCCCCCTTCGGACCGACGAACGGAAAAATTCTGCGCCCGTCCGACGGAAACGCGCCCCGGAAAGTGGCTTTCGTGCAGTGCGCCGGGTCGAGGGATGAAAATCATCTCCATTACTGCTCGTACATCTGCTGCATGGCCTCCCTGAAGCAGGCCCAGTATGTCCGGGAGCAGTACCCGGACGCGGAAGTGACCATTTACTACATCGATCTGCGCACCCCCGGCCGGTATGAGAATTTCGCCCGCAAAATACTGTCCGACGAGAACGTCCGCGCGGTGAAGGGCAAGGTCGCGGCCGTGGTCCGGGACAAGACCGGAGATGATGTCTGGGTGACCGTGGAGGACGCCGTTTCCGGGGCCAAGTCGGTGGAGCGTTTCGACCTCGTGGTGCTGGCCACGGGCATGCAGCCCAGTCTGGCCGATTCCCCCCTGCCTCTGGACATTTCCATGGATGCCGAAGGCTTCATCCAGGACGGCGGAGGCAAGGGCATTTTCGCGGCGGGCTGCGCCAAACAACCTCTGGACGTGACCAAATCGGCCCAGTCCGCCACGGGCGCCGCCATGCAAGCGATCCAGACGGTGAGAGGGAGGTAGGACATGGCCGACAAAATCGGTGTATATTTCGACGAAGCAAGCCTCGGCGGCGCTCTCGATCTGCAGAAGCTGTGCGAGGATGTGCAGAAAAAATGGCGTGACGCCTGCCCCGTGGTCAAAACACATCCCTGCCTGGCGAGCTCCGAGGGACATTCCATGATCCAGGCCGACATCGACGCGGGCGCCATCGACGCGGTCTGCGTCTGCGGCTCCTCTCCCCGTGTGGACTGGGACTTCTACCAGTTCGGCGCGGACATCCTGGTGGACCGTGTGAACCTGCGCGAACTGTGCGTGCTGTGCTACGCGGACCCGTCCGGCCAGGCACCCGTACCCGGCCAGACGCCGGAGCTTCTGTACAAGATGGCCAATGATTACGTGAACATGGGCATCATCAAACTGCAGAAGTCCGGCATTCCGCAGAAGGAGGACCTGGAGGTCGTGCGGCGGGTTCTGGTCATCGGCGGCGGCTGGGCCGGACTGACCGCGGCTTTGCATGTGGCATCGGTGGGATACGACGTCACCCTGGTGGAAAAGAAGGATATTCTCGGCGGCGCGGCCGTGGGCATGTACAAGACCGCTCCCTTCAGACATCCGTACGACGCGGCCCACTCCACCGGAGTGGAACAGAAAATCGCCGACGTACGGGCCTGCGACAGGATTGAAATCCTGCTGAGCAGCGAAGTGCAGGCCATCAGCGGCGCGCCGGGCAACTACGAAGTCACCCTGTCCGTGAACGGCGAAGAACGCGGACTGTCCGTGGGCGCGGTGGTCGTGGCCACGGGCTGGGTCCCGCAGGACACCTCTTTCCTGAAACCCTTCGGATACGGAACGCTGAAAAACGTGCTCACATCCCGCGAGTTCGAGGCCCTGGCCAAGGGCGGCGCCATCACCCGGCCCTCGGACGGTGAAAAACCCAGGAAAATCATGTTCCTGACGGGCTTCGGCGACAAGCTCGAACCTTTCGCGGACAAGGAGGCCGAAGCCCTCGCCGCGGCGCAGGCCGACGCCGGGAAGAAAGAGGAAAGCGACACGCCCAAGACCAATTTCATCAAGCAGGACACCTACCGGCATCTGCCTTACACGTCGGAGCTGACTTCGCTCGCGGCCCTGAAGCAGGCCAACTATGTGCGGGAATTCATCCCGGACGGCGTGGCCATGATCGTGTACGAACACATGATGATGCCCGGCCTGAACGAACTCTACTACAAGGCCGCGCAGAACGATCCCGGCGTGATGATGACCAAGGGCGTGCTCAGCGAGGTCCGGGACGGCGGCGACGGAGACATCGTGGTGGTGCTGGAGGACACGCTTCTGGGCCCCAGGGTGGAGATGGAAGTGGACATGCTGGTGCTGCCCACGGCCATGGTTCCGACCACGGCTCTCGATCCGGTGCTGCGCCTCAAATACAGGCAGGGCCCGGCCATGCCCGACCTGAACCTGTTTTCGGGTTATGCCGACTCCAACTACATCTGCTTCCCGTACGAAACGCGCCGCACCGGCATCTACGCGGCCGGAGCCGTGCGGCAGCCCATGGCCCTTCCCGCGGCGGAAATGGACGCGGCGGGAGCGGCCCTCAAGGCCATCCAGTGTCTGGAATCGGCCAACCGGGGCATGGCTGTGCATCCGCGCTCCGGCGACCTGTCCTATCCCAAGTTCAACATGGTCCGCTGCACGCAGTGCAAACGCTGCACGGAAGAATGTCCCTTCGGCGCGCTGGATGAAGACGAAAAGGGCAATCCGCTGCCCAACACCTCGCGCTGCCGCCGCTGCGGCACCTGCATGGGCGCGTGCCCGGAGCGGGTCATCTCCTTCGACAACTACAACGTCGACCAGATCGGTTCCATGATCAAACAGGTGGAAGTGCCCGACGACATGGCCGCGGGCGGTCCGCGCATGCTCATCCTGGCCTGCGAGAACGACGCCTATCCGGCTCTGGACATGGCCGCCCTCAGGGGCCGGAAATGGAGCCCCTATGTCCGCATCGTGCCCGTGCGCTGCCTGGGCTCCGTCAACACCATCTGGATCGCGGACGCCATGTCCAAGGGAACGGACGGCTGCCTGCTTCTCGGCTGCAAATACGGCGAGGATTATCAGTGCCACTTCGTGAAGGGCTCGGAGCTGTGCAACCGGCGCATGGACAACATCGGCGAGACGCTCGGCAAGCTCGGCATCGAGACGGAACGGGTCCAGCAGCTGCAGATCGCCATCGACGAGTATGACAAGGTGCCGGAGCTGATCGACCAGTTTGTCGAGGACATCGTCAAGCTTGGTCCCAACCCGTTCAAGGGATATTAGGAGGAGCGTGTATGTCCAAAACAACAAGGATTGAGCCCTGCCTGCAGTTCGTCAAGGAACTGCAGGAGGTGGGCGGCGTTGATCTGAAGAAATGCTACCAGTGCGCCACCTGCTCCGTCGCGTGCCCCATGTCTCCCGCCGAGAATCCCTATCCGCGCAAGGAAATGATCTGGGCCCAGTGGGGGCTGAAGGACAGGCTGCTGAACGACATCGACATCTGGCTCTGCCACAACTGCGGCACCTGCTCGGACCTGTGCCCGCGCGGCGCCAAACCCGGCGATCTGCTGGGGGCCCTGCGCAACATGACCTACCGCAAACTGGTGCCGCCCGCGGCCATCGGCAGGTGGATGAGCTCGCCCAAATACCTGCCCATTCTGGCGGGCATTCCCGCCGTGATCTGGGCCATCATCTGGATGATCCGGGCCTCCATCACAGGCTCGTTCTTCCCGGTCACGGAAGAGGGCCAGGTGATCTATGGCCTGCTCTTTCCCGGCGACTTCACCATCGACCCCCTGTTCGGGCTGACGGCCATCTTCGTGATGATCTGCTTCGCCCTGGGCATTAAGAACATGATCGACGGATTCAGAGAATCGGTGCCGCAGACCTTTGTCATCGGCTACAAAAAGCCCTCCCTGAAGGACGCCATCATCGACACCATCAGATACGACATCCTGCGGCACTCCCGTTTCAAGAACTGCGTGGACGAGCCTGAGGACGAAGAACGGGTCAAGGGGCACCAGATCCTGTTTTACGGCTTTCTGGCCTGCTTCATCGTGACCTCCATCGTGGCCGTGACCCATTGGGGCGGCAAGGTCATATCCGTCCTGGCCCCCATCGGGCACACACCCATGCCCCTGTGGCACCCGGTCAAGATCCTGGCCAACGTGGGCGCCATTCTGCTGCTGACCGGCCTGACCCTGCTCACCCGGCGGCGGCTCAATGCGGACTCCAAAAAGTCCGTATCGTCCTACTACGACTGGTATCTGCTGGGCGTGATCTGGGCCGTGACCCTGACCGGCATCGGCGCACAGGTGTTCCGTCTGGCGGCGGCCGCGCATCTGGCCTACTTCACCTATTACATACACCTGGTCAGCGTCTTCATGCTTATCGCCTACCTGCCCTGGTCCAAGCTGGGGCATCTGGTGTACCGGACCACGGCGCTCATCTATGCCCGGTATGTGGGGCGGCTGCCCATCGGCGAAAAACTCATCGACGACGATAAAATCTTTGTTCTTTAATTTTTTAAGGAGGACACCATGTCTGAAGCCCGCAAGATTTTTCCCATGGATACGTTTGTGGCCTGCCTGAAGGGCGACGAAAACGCCTCCGTGGCCGAGATGCTCGGATATCTGACCCAGAAAACCCTGGACGCCGATTCCACGCCCTTCGCCGCCGCCCTGGCCAAGGCCTGGATCTATGAACAGCATCCGGAACTGACCAGAATGTCCAAGGGTCAGGTCGTCGAACTGGGGCAGTCCGTCTCCGTGGCCCCCATGCCCGTCAAGGCCAAGACCGAAGTGGATGAGGTGTTCGCCAGGCTGGCCGACTACAAGGCCCAGATCAACGCCAAGGCGGCCAAGGTCGAGGAACTGACCAAGGCTCTGGAAGCCAAGGAAGCCAAAATCGCCGAGTTGTCCGCCAAGGTGAAGGAATTCGAGGATCAGAAAAAAAGCGAGGCCGAAGCCCTGTTTGTGACCACCGAAGCCCGCATCGTGGAATTCACGGGCAAGCTGGAAGCCCTGCTGAAGGAAGTGGATGAAGTGAAAAAGACCGGCGTGGTGGTCGCCGGCGTGGCGGGCGCAGCCCCGGCCGCCGCTGGTGCCGCTCCGGCCGCTGCGAACGACTCCGGAGCCCCGGCCGAAGCCGCGGCCGGAGATGACTTCGGATTCTCCGGCGGAGCCCAGGATCCTTTCTCCGACACGAACTGGTAGGAGAGGTTTCTCCACGTAGAAAAAGGCTTCCTCATGCGGGGAAGCCTTTTTTGTGCCTGGCGAAACCATTCATTCCGCTGGCGAAGCCGTTCGGCCATATGGAAGACCCGGTCGTCTCCCCGTCTTGACGAACCGCCTCCGCCCTGCCACCGTATCGCCCGGCAACAGGAGGCCGTGAGCATGCGCATCGTTCAGAAAAGCCCTCTTCTCTCCACGAGCTTCGTTTTCGAAGCGGAAAACCTGATCTGCGTCCGCAAGGACTGGCACGGAGTCCAGAGGCTCGAAGTCCCCTACGGCTCCATCCGGATGGAGCCCGGTTCCGGCCTGGAACAGAACGCCGCACTTTTCGCCTGTGCCGTGGCCCTGTTCTTCTGGGGTCTGGTTCAGGCCGCCCACGCCCTGCTGCATGCCGACCCGTACGGACCACTCTTTCTGCTGGCCGCTCCCGCATGTCTGGCCGCCCACGCCCTGATCAGGGCGGAGGTGGTTTATCTGCCTTCCGACGCCGGAGAAATATCTCTTCTCCGCGACGGCCGGTACGATACGCTCATGGAGGAAATCAGCAAGCGCAGGAAGAAACAACTATTGGAGTGGTACGGCGACATCGACTTCGGCAACGATCCCGAAGAGGAAATCCGCAAATTCCACTGGCTGCACTCGGAACGCCTGATTTCCGAGGATCAGCTGCGCAGGACCATTGCCATCATCCGCGATGCCGAAACCGTCGATGGCGAGGAGTACAGCGATCCCACGCCTCCCCATCAGTAAGCGGGACGTTCAGGCCGCCCCGGGCCCGCGCATTCTTTTTTTCTCCGGCGGAACGGCCCTGCGGGAAACAAGCCGCGTTCTGGCCGGACACACGCCCCATTCCATCCATCTGGTCACTCCGTTCGACTCCGGAGGCAGTTCGGCCGTGCTGCGCCGGTATTTCCGCATGCCCGCCGTAGGCGACATGCGCAGCCGCCTCATGGCCCTGGCAGACTGTTCCCGGCCGGAGATTTCCGCCATATGCGGCATGCTGTCCCACCGGCTGCCCAAGGAGGGCGATCCGGAAATTCTGCACGCAGAGCTGGCCGCTCTGGCCAGGGGGGAACACCCGCTTCTTGCGGCGGTGACCGGGCCCGCGAACGCTCGCCTTCGGCATCTGCTGGGCGTCTTCCGGGAGGCCGGGCCGGATTTCGATCCGCGCGGAGCGAGCCTGGGGAACCTTGTGCTCACGGCGGCCTATCTGGAAAATGGACGGCGCATGGACCCGGCGACAGCGCTGTATGCCGGTCTGGTGGCGGCACGGGGAGATGTGCGCCTCATGCTCGAAGATGATCTGCACCTGCTGGGCGTCCTGAAAAACGGACAGCGCATTCTCGGGCAGCACCTTCTGACCGGCAAGGAAGTGCCGCCGCTGACATCTCCTCTGCGGGAACTGCATCTGGTGCGCCCGGACGAGCCCGCCCGGCCCGTGCGGCCACCCGCCGGGGAAGACATTCTGGAGCGCATCCGCTCCGCCCATCTGATCTGCTATCCCATGGGCAGCTTTTACAGTTCCCTCGTGGCCAACCTGCTTCCGTCCGGCGTGGGCCGGGCCATAAGCCGGACCGCCGCGCCCAAGGTATTCGTACCCAACACCCTGCCCGATTCCGAAAGCATCGGCCTGTCCCTCAAAGGGCAAACGGAAGTCCTGCTGCGCCATCTGCGGGCCGACGCGCCGCAAGCCATCGCCCCAGACGACGTGCTGGACTACGTACTGATCGATCCGAATGCGGCCTATCCGGGATGCGCCAGTCCGGAGCGGGAACTGAACAGTCTGGGCGTACGCGTCGTCGTCACACCGCTGACCAGCGCTGCCGGAGCCGTTGACCCGCATCTGCTCTGCCGGGCACTGCTGGAACTGGCCCATTCTCCGGCCGAACGGACCGCTCCCGGCTCCATACCGGCCTGAAACCGGCAGACGGAGACCGTGATGCCGAGGCCCTACTCCTCCACCACGGTATCCCTGGGCGCAAACCTGTCGCTGACCAGAGAACCACGCCAGATCTTGTCCGAATCCTTCAGAGCCGCACATTCCGCGGCGGATGGCGCTGTGTACACAAGCTGAAATGCCGCCCACGACTTGTCCTCAAACCGCTCCCGCCATTGCGGCCGGACGCGCACGGGCACGGCCACGGATTCGCCCGGAGCCAGTACACGCACATCGCTGTCCGAGAAGGGCGCCGAGGTCCGAGGTTCAGGGACATCCATCCCCGGGGTTTCCCGCAGCCGCAGGGTCCGCTGGTCCTCGGGCAGGACCACGGCCACCGGGGCGGAGGAGACATTGTGCAGGATCATTTCCATGGTGCCGTTGGTCTCCGATGCCGATTTCAGGTCAATGCCCAGAGCTCCCCAGCGGTAACCCGTCAAAACGGCCGTTCCGCCGGAGCCGAGAGCCGCCCGCATTTCCAGCGGCACGCGCATGCCTTCGGGCGTGCCCTCGGGGACCCGCTCCAGTTCACGGCCCCGTCCCTGTTCCACGAAAAAGAAGTCAATGCCGTAGCTCACCCCGGTCAATCCCGAGGAACTGACGCCGCTGCCCCGAACCCGCCCCTTGATGAACAGACCCGACTCGGGCGGGGTCAGATCGGCACTGGCGATTTCCGCGGAGCCGTTTTTCCGGACCTCCAGAGCCACGAAGATGACCGTTTCCTGCTGCCAATGCCGCGTCGCGTTCATTTCATCCATTTTGGCCCGCAGCGCCGGGCCGCATTTCTCCGCCGGAATGGTGGAAATCTCGTACCCGAGGATTACGTAATCGCCCCGGAACGGATCTCTCGGATCCACAGGTGCCGTACACAACCAGACAGAAGGCCCGGTACGCACGATCCATTCCCGCTGCCCGGCCATCCAGCCGAGCACCGCAAACTGTATGATGATGGCGGCCACGACCGCTGCCGTTTTCATGACGCGTTCCTCCCGGCGGCCGCTTCCCGCCGCTGACGGTGATACATGGCCGCAATGAAGAAAAGAGCCCCGGCCAGGACCAGAAAAGCCGCGCCCCTCGCCAGCAGGCTTTCAAACAGATCGCCAAACCGCGCGAAGACCCATGCGGTCAGCAGCAGGGCGCTTCCCGCCACCAGCCAGGGCCGGGTTTCGCGCGAGCCGCCCCATAGTCCCAACACGGCATGGTGGAGAAAGGCCAGGCTGCCCAGCGCGGCCAGAATCACCCAAACCGTGTATGAATGTTCCACATCAAGCAGGTCTGCGGAAAAAACCAGAGCAAGCAACAGATAGACCGCATATACCGCGACAGGCAGCAACAGATGCACGCGGCAGGCGGTACTTCCCGCTTCGCCCCGGCGCACGGCCTGCCACACGGCCCAGCCGCCCAGTACGGCGCTTGCCAGCAGGAGCGCGACCAGCCGGCCCCAGAAAACAAAGGGCTCGTCCTGCCAGAACCCGGCTTCAGGCAGAAGAAATCTGCCCATGTCGTAAAAGCTCAAGACGAACACCAAGGGCAGGTACAAAGCAAGGCTCACGTTTCTGAAAACGGCCGAAGCCTGCGGGAAGTCCTCGCGCCGCCGGAGCAGCCAGCCCAGGGCAGCGAAGAGCACGGCCATGGACAGCAGAATCATGAAAATGGTTTCATCGCTCACGACAATGCCCATCATGGCGGTGAGGGTGGTGCACAGGGCCGAGGCAGTGAGCAAGGCCGGAGAGCGCAGCTTCCAGGCCGGAAGGCCCGTGCCCGCGAACACCAGAAGCGGAGCGGCGGCCATTCTGGCATCGTAGGAGATGTATTCCGAAAAGGCCCAAGCGCAGAGCAGTCCAGAGGCCAGCCAGCCCTGCTGAACCGAGGGCAGAATCCAGGTCAGAAGGAGCGCCCCGAGAGCCCAGATCAGGAAGGCGTCAGGGTAATGGGCGGAGACGTGGTATATCTGCGCCACCAGAAAAATGCCCGCGCCGAAGAGCATGGTTCCCACAAGGTGGGCCGTCTCGGCCAAAAGGGGACGATTTTCCCGGCGCAGCCACAAGCCTGCGCCGTGCGCCAGAGCGAGCCCTCCGAAAATGACGCCCAGCTTGGCGAATTTATGCATCTTTTCCCAATTGTAGGCGAACAGCAAAATAACGCCCAGGCCCAGCGCCAGCGCGCCGAAGCCCGCAAAGACCAGGATTCCCCAGGACGGTCCGCCGCGGGCCTCTTCGTAGGCGTCAATGGCCGCCGCCTGCCCGGAGGAGATCAGCCCGGCCTTTGTCCAGACGTCCAGCCTGGCTCTGGTTTTTCTGTCGAGTCTGCTCATGTGTATCCTCTGATGTTGTTACGGAATCCGGATCACCACCCGGTTCAGATATCCGGCGCTTCGGGAGCCAGAAATTCCAGCGGGAAGAGCGCCGCCGCGGCTTCAGCTTCTCCGGCCGGAGGCGCTTCCGGGGCGGGCAAAGCTTCCTGCGTCACCAGACCGGGCAGCGTCCGGAGCCGCTGTCTTGGCGTGCCGCTCCGGAAAGGATGAGCCGGACAGGGCGGCTGGGAGCCCATGGCCTGTCCCGCCGGACAGTGAAGCACATCTTCCGGACTTCCCGCGCAGGCCAGACAAAAGGCGTCCAGGGCCGGACGCAGGACATCGTCATCGGCCGCGCCGTCCCGGAAGACATGCAGAGGGCATCCCTTCTGGGCGCACTCCCGGACCAGCTTCCAGCTTTGCCCCTGGCAGCACAGGCAGAGTTTCCGGACGACCTTGGACAGTTCCTTTCCGGTGGTCATGGGCTTCTCCATGGTCTTCTGGCCGCGATCTTCACGCCCAGAGTTTTCCTTTCTCCCCGCACTATGCTCTGCCTGTCCAGGCGGCAAGCTCTGGGAGCCGTCCCGGAAACGCGGGACAGAAGAAATTTCGCAACCTGCCGGATTCTTTCTTGACAGCATCCCGCGGCGGCGCATAGGGACGAATACATTATGAAAAGCTTCGTTTCCACCCAGAATCCGCGCGTGTTTGCTTACGGCTATTACCAGCACGGCTCCTGTGGTCCGGAGGCGTTGCCGTAACCTTTTTCCGACACGTGCAAAGCACCGAAGGGCCGCAGGCAACCGCCGGCGGCCCTTTTTCTTCGCCGCTGGAAGCCCGGTCGAAACCAAGGAGGGATGATCATGCACATGGGAAAAAATATCCGGATGGAGCGGATTTTCAACCGCAACACGGAGAGGACCATCATCGTGCCCCTGGATCACGGCACCACGGTGGGGCCCATCGACGGGCTGGTGGACACGCGGGTCACCGTGGACAAGGTGGCCGAAGGCGGAGCCAACGCCGTGCTCATGCACAAAGGACTGGCCCGGTGCGGACACCGCAGGCACGGCCGGGACATCGGACTCATCATCCATCTTTCCGCCAGCACCAGCCTATCCCCTTTCCCCAACGCCAAGGTTCTGGTGGGTACGGTGGAAGAAGGCATCAAGCTCGGCGCCGATGCCGTGTCCGTGCATCTGAACCTGGGTGACGAATCGGAGCGGGACATGCTCCGGGACATGGGGCGGGTGGCCGCGTCCTGCGCCGAATGGGGCATTCCGCTCCTGGCCATGGTCTATGCCCGCGGCCCCAAGGTGAAGTCCGAATGGGACGCGTCCACCGTGGCCCACTGCGCCCGTCTGGGCGTGGAGCTGGGCGCCGACGTGATCAAGGTGGCCTACACCGGCGATCCCGAATCCTTCTCCAGAGTGACCGAAAGCTGCTGCGTTCCCGTGGTCATTGCCGGCGGGCCGCGCATGGACTCGCCCAGAGAAATCCTGCAGATGGCCTACGACTCCATCGCCGCCGGCGGCGCGGGGCTGTCCATGGGGCGCAACATCTTTCAGGCCGAGGACCCGGCCCGGCTGGTACGGGCTCTGCACAGCGTGGTGCATCTGGACTACTCCGTGGATCAGGCCCTGGCCCTGTTCGAGGAAAACGCCGTCTAGACGCCGAAGTCGGGCTGACGCCCGGAGAAACGCCATGAAAAAAATCTTTTTTGAAGCCGTGCCCTTCGACAAGGGCGAAGTCACCCTGGCTCTGGAGTCCGGAGTGGACGCCGTCATCGCCGAGGCCGAACATCTGGAGGCGCTGCGGGCTCTGAGCAAAATTCCCGTTCTGGATGCCGGGGAACTGGAATTCATCGCCCTCAAGGATAAGTCTGACGAAGAAGAGGCCGTACGACTGCTCGCCCAGGGCCGGACCGTGATCCTGCGCGAGGGCTGGGAGATCATTCCCGTGGAAAACATTCTGGCCCAGTCCGGCGGACTGGCCGTGGAAGCGGCGGGGCTGGACAGGGCCAGGCTTGCCGCCGGCATTCTGGAGCGGGGTGCGGACACCGTTGTCGTCACGCCCGGGGGCGCGGGCGAGCTGAAGAGCATTGTCCGCGAGCTGAAGCTCAGCCAGGGTATTCTGCCGCTGGAAACGGCCACGATCACGGCCGTTACCCCGGCCGGTCTCGGCCACCGCGTCTGCGTGGACACCATGACCCTGATGCGGCCCGGCCAGGGAATGCTGGTGGGCAACTCCAGCGCCTTCACCTTTCTGGTCAACGCGGAAACGGAATCCAATCCTTATGTGGCTCCCCGGCCGTTCAGGATCAACGCCGGGGCCGTGCACGCCTATGCCGTCATGCCCGGCGACAGGACTTCCTATCTGGAAGAGCTGCGCGCCGGGACGGAAGTCCTGCTCGCGGCCGCCGACGGTTCCACCACCCTGGCCACCGTGGGCCGCTGCAAAACCGAGGTCCGGCCCATGCTGCTCATCGAGGCCCGATGCGGCGACAGAACCGGAGCCGTTTTCCTGCAGAACGCCGAAACCATCCGGCTGGTCCGGGCCGACGGCGCGCCGGTCAGCGTGGTCGATCTGGCCGCGGGCGATACGGTGCTCTGCCGCACGGACCAGACGGGACGGCATTTCGGCATGCGCATCGACGAAGACATCAGGGAGTAGCCCATGACCACCGGACATCTGCCCGGAATCCGGGACCGGATCGACGCCCTGGACGAACGCATCGTGGAGCTTCTGAACCAGCGCGCGGTCCTGAGCCGCGAGGTGGGACGGATCAAGGCCGCATCTTCGGAAGAGGTTTTCAAGCCGTCCAGAGAAAAGGAAATACTGGACCGGCTGGTCCGGTTGAACCGCGGCGATCTGCCCGAGGAGCACCTGCTCTCCATCTACCGCGAGGTTCTGTCCTCGTCCCGCGCCCTGCAACGGCCGCAAGCCGTAGCCTACCTCGGCCCCGAGGGCACATTTTCCCATCAGGCCGCTTTGGAGCATCTGGGGCAATCCATGGAGTTCGCTCCTCAGGCCACCCTGCGCGGCGTATTTCTGGCCGTGGACTCCCGCAAGGCCGATCTGGGCGTCATTCCTCTTGAAAATTCCATGCAGGGCAGCGTGGGACAGAGCCTCGACCTTTTCCTGCAATATCCCGTGCATATCCACGCCGAGCTGTACAGCCGCGTCAGCCATGCCCTGCTGGCCGCCCACAATGATCTGGGGCGGATTCATACCGTCTATTCCCATCCCCAAGCCCTGGACCAGTGCGCGGCGTGGCTGCGCGCCCGCATGCCCCACGCCGCTGTGGTCCCCACAGAAAGCACCGCCCAGGCGGCGATCCGGGCCGAACAGGAAGGACCGGGCGCGGCCGCCATCGGGCACCCGGCCCTGACCGGCCACGGGAATCTCAAAGTCGTGGCCGGGGATATTCAGGACCTGCCCGGCAACTGGACCCGCTTCCTGGTCATCGGTTCCGCGCCCGCCACAGGCGAAGGCCGGGATAAGACCTCCCTGCTGCTGACCACTCCGGACCGGCCCGGCGCTCTGGCCGCCGTCCTGAACCTGCTGGCCGCCAAAGGGCTCAATCTGGCCAAGCTGGAGTCCCGTCCCCTCAAGGCCGAAAGATGGAAGTATGTCTTCTTCATGGATGTGGAGTGCGATCTCTCCCAGAAACGGCATGCAGACACCATGGCCGAACTGGCCGGGCTGTGCCACACCATGCGCGTGCTGGGCAGCTACCCTCCGGGTCTTTCGCCGCACGGACGGGAGGACGCATGAAGCCTGTGTGCATAGCCGCTCCGCCATCCAAATC